>CAJTVF010000003.1 GCA_910579435.1 uncultured Oscillibacter sp. | reverse complement strand
TCTCACGTTTGCCCTCATTGCCATCCTCATTAGAAGATTTTAAACAGGCTCTAAGACGCTTCTGACAAAGCGCGGTCAGCCACGGGAATGGCCGTCCCGGCCCTGACCGCACAGTATACAGGCAACTACAGGAGGACCCGTGCGGCTTCTGACGCGGTTCCTTTTTGTGTTGCTATTCCGAATGTGATGTGATACAATATCATCTGTGATAATAGCAAAAACTTCAGTCTAAATTGAAAGGGTGAAGCGGCGTGGGAAAAGAGCTGGCTGAGAGCGGAGAAATTCTGCTCTACAACAACGGCGGCGAGAAAGAATTTGTCAGTGTGATATTTCAGGATGAGACATTCTGGCTGACGCAAGGCGGTATGGCGGAGTTGTTCGACTGTACTCCGGAGAATATTTTGCAGCATCTGAAAAATATCTATGCAGAGGGAGAATTGATTCCTGAGGCAACAACTAAGAAATTCTTAGTAGTTCGCAAAGAGGGATCGCGAAGTGTCCGTAGACAGCTTGATCATTACAACCTGGACGCCATCATAGCCGTAGGCTACCGGGTGAACTCCAAAAAGGCCACCCGGTTCCGCCAGTGGGCCACCAAAACACTGAAGGAGTATATCCAAAAGGGCTTCGTGCTCAACGACGAGATGATGAAAAACGGCAGGCCCTTTGGAAAAGACTACTTCGACGAGCTGCTGGAGCGCATCCGGGAGATCCGGGCCAGCGAGCGCCGGGCCTACCAGAAAATTGCGGATGTCTTTGAGCAGTGCAGCTATGACTACGACAAAAACAGCGAGACCACTCGGGCCTTCTACGCCTTCGTGCAGAACAAGCTCCACTTCGCCGTCACCGGAAAAACGGCGGCAGAGCTGATTTCGGAGCGTGCGGATTTGGACAGCCCTACTATGGGGCTGACAACCTGGAAGGGCTCGCCGGACGGGAAAATCCTGAAAAGCGATGCGCTGGTTGCCAAGAATTACTTGAACGAAAAGGAAATCGCCCGTCTGAACCGGCTGGTCACCATGTTCATCGACTATGCCGAGCTGATGGCGGAGGATGAACAGCTGATGAGCATGAAAGACTGGCTGTCGGAAACAGACCGGTTTCTCACCAACAACCACCGCAAGGTGCTGGAGGGAAAGGGCCGTATTTCCCATAAGGACGCCGTGAAAAAAGTCAGCGGAATCTATGAGGAATTCCGCAAAAAACAGGATGCCGATTACATCTCGGAATTCGACCGCCAAACGGCGAAATATCTAAAGGGTGAAACCGATGATTGAAAAATTTGACATCGCCGGATACTGCCGTATCTCCGTGGACGAGGAGCTGGACCGGGAGAATACCTCCATCGAAAACCAAAAGGCCATCCTCTCGGACTTCGTAAAGCAGAAGTTTCCAGGCTCCACTCTGACCTTCTACGAGGACAGGGACCGCTCCGGCTACACCTTTGACCAGCGTCCCGGCTATCAGGCCATGCGGCGGGAGCTGATGAGCCGCCAAAAGGACATCCTCATCATCAAGGACTTCTCCCGCTTCTCCCGCCGCAACGGCCGGGGCCTAGTGGAGCTGGAGGACCTACGAGACGCCGGGGTCCGCATCATCTCCGTGGGGGAAAACGTTGACTTCCCCAACGACGACGATTGGCTGAAAATCCAGTTCTACTTCATGATCAACGAAATGCCCGTCACCGATACCAGCAAAAAAGTGAAAGCCGTCATCAAGCGCCGCCAGCAGGACGGCAGATGGATCTGTGCCGCCCCCTACGGGTACATCTTCAACAAGCGCCAGGAGTTTGAGATCGTCCCCACGGAGGCGGAGATTGTCCGTCGCATCTTCCAGCTCTACATTGACGGCTGGGGCTACAAAAAAATTGCCAACCAACTCACCGACGAGGGCGTCCCCACTCCCCGCATGGCGGAGCGGGACCGGAAGGAGGCCGCCAGGGAGGAGTACAAACGCACCGTCAAGCCCGCCTGGGCCATTGTGACGGTCCAGGGGATTTTGGACAACGATTTCTACATCGGCACCCTCCGGCAGGGGAAGTACACCCGGAAGAAAATCAACGGCAAAGACGTGCGCCGGGACGAGCTGGACCACATCGTTCTGGAACGGCACCACCAGGCCATCATCGACTATCGAACCTTCGCCACGGCAAAGGCCCTCCGGGAGGCCCGCTCCACCGCCCACTACCGGGGCCAGAAGAAGTATGACAACGTCTACTCCGGCTTCCTGGAGTGCGGGGACTGCGGGTCCCCCATGTTCGCCATGAGCCGCCGGGACATCCGGGATGCCTACCGCTGCGGGGAGTACCACAAGCGGGGCCTGAAAGCCTGCACCAGCCACCATATCCGGGTGGACAAGCTGGACGAGCTGCTGAAAATCTACGTCCGGAAGGTCGAGGACAACTCCGCCGCCATGCTGGACCGCCTCAACGCGGACCTGGCCCGTGAGGCGGAGGACGTAGCCGAGACGGAGAAGTCGGCGGAAAACCTGGAAGCGGTGCTGGCGGACCTCCAGGAGGAATTGAAGGCCACCAAGCGCCAGCGCATCCGGGATATCATGAAGCACCCGGACCAGGAGGAAACCTTAGAGGAGACCTATGACGAGCTGGAGACCGACCTCCTCCGCCGGATAGAGGGAATCCAAAACCAAATCGCCATGACGGTGGACAAGCGGAACACCATCATCCAGGTGAACCGGACGGCCAAAACCGCCCTGGAGGTTTTCGACGACATCCTGGCCAAGCCCAAGCTGGACCGGAACGACCTCCAACTCATCATCCAGAAAATTAGGGTATTTGAGGACCACATCGAGGTCTTGCTGAAAGCGGACATCGACAGCCTCTTGCGGAGCGACGCGTGGGATTCTGTAGGGACGGGCCTCTGTGCCCGTCCGTCCCCAATGGCTGCCATGCCCATCGAAACGTCGGAAAACACCTCCGTTGCAGCAATGGCTTCCGCCTCCATACCCCTGGAGGTTCCGGGGGAACGGGCGAGCACAGAGGCCCGCCCCTACGGGTCTGCTGGGGGAGGTGCGCCGTATGAGATTCAGATTATCCAGGAAAGCGGCCGTCATCAAGAGAAAATCTTCACTGTCAAAGTTATCAGCGACGGCGACCCCCTGGAGATTTACACCAGCCGGGACGGCGAGGTCATTTTTAAGAAGTATTCCCTGCTTGGCGGCGTGGAGGACTTCGCCGGGCAGCTCTGCGAGACCATGAGCCGCTCTACCGGCTGCATCTGCGCCGTGACGGACCGGGACACCGTCATCTCCGTCGCCGGAGGCGGCAAGCGGGAGCTGCTGGGCAAGCGCATTACCTCCGAGCTGGAGCAAATCATGGAAAGCCGCCGCATCTATCAGTACAGCGGAGAGGGCGACCCCATCCCCGTCTGCGACGGCACGGACAAGCTGGTGACCAACGTGGCCGCCCCCATCCTCTCCGAGGGGGACCTGCTGGGCATGGTGCTGTTTGTGGGCTCCACCCCCGGCATCGCCACCGGCGAGGCGGAATACAAGCTGGCCCAGACCATCGCCGCGTTTTTAGGACGCCACATGGAGGCATAGCCCTTTTCCCTAAGGCCCTCCGCCGGCTCGGAGCGGAAACGCCTCCTCTTTCAAAAAGCAAGACCGGGGCCCGTTGGGCTCCGGTCTTGTTCGTTCAGGCGTAGGTGTCGATATAATCTCCGACGCCGGGGGTGGGAGGAAGCATCGCCAGTTCTCCCATCGCCTGCTGTTCCATATCCGACATCACATTTTTCTGCAGCTTCATTGCATATTGCGTCGCCAGCCGTGCGGAGCTCATCTCCATCGCGGCCATTGCAACATCGTTCATCATGGCTTCGGTTCTCCTTTCTCTTGCTTTTTGGAAACAGGTATTCCGCCCAGAAGGCCCAGCAGCTCCGTTGGGGCCGCTTCCTCAGCGGCGGAATCCTGGTTTGCCAGCTTTGCGTCCAGCAGTTCGCTGCGGAGGATGGACACCTCCGGCGGGGCCGAAATAGCCAGGCGGACCCGCCCCCCCTCAATGGACACCACGGAAACCCGGATGTCCTCTCCGATCACCAGGGACTCGCCGGTCCTGCGCTGTAAAATCAGCAAGGCGCGGCCTCCTCCCTGCGGCTGAACTCGGCCAGGGGATGCCGCATTTCATACCGCTCCATAATAATCTGCCGGGCCTCCCGGGTCTCCGGATGGATCACCAGGGGGCATTTCAGGTTCACCGTGCTGTCGGAAACCGGGTTCTTCACCGCGCAGAGCACGTAAAAGCTCAGCTCTCCCGCTTCCCTTACGCCGAACACCTTCAGCTCGGAGCCTTCCAGCTCCGGCGCGTAGTCCGGCTTCAGCGCGAAGGGGTCCAGCGCCACGAAAGCCAGGGCCGGGGTCTTCACGCTCTGGAGGCAGAGCATCCCGCCGCCGTCGAAGGGCAGGAGCAGGAAGCCCCGCTCCTCCTCAAAGCCGAAGAGGCCCTCGGGAAAATGAATCACGTCCCCGGCCTCGTACTCGATTTCTCCGAAATACTTGGTCTGGAGCTTCAATGTCTCTGTCATGCCTTCACATCCACCGGCTCATAGTCGGGATCGGCGGAGGGGGGCACGTACAGCGGCCCGCCGATATACTTGATGATGACCTCCGCCTTCTGCTTGACGGAAATCTCAATGTCTCCGGGGACAAACTCAAATTCCGTCTGGTTGATCCGCCAGTCGAAATTCAGCTTATCCATCTCATAGCGGATGTTCATTTCACCGGGGTTCCAGTCGATCTCCGGGCCCTCCGTGGGGATGAAGGTCATACCGGGCTGGCTGAACATCTCCTTGCTGATGGCGGTTTTGGAGATCTGGGCTTGGACGTCTTCCCCAAACTGGGCCTTCAAGTAGAGTTCTCCCTCCTGGGCGCGGGCGGCGGTGGCGCTGTATGCGGCCTGCCGGCCCTTCTGGGCGCTCTGCTCAATGCTGCGGGTGGCGGAGGGGACGATGGACTGGCGCATCTCGAAGGTATCCATGTTCAGCTGGATAGCCCTGCTCTTGATGCTCAGTCCTCCTTTGTCCCGGGAGATTTCCAATTCCGCAGTGCCCCGGGTGTGCTGCAGCTGCGCCCGGGAAGTCCGCATCTCGATCTCAATGGGGACGCTGGTGATTTCAAGAAGCTGTCTCATAAGTCATGGCGCACTCCTTCCTCTGAAAAAATATATCGTTTCTCTTAGGCCTTGTTTGAAAAAAATCTAAACGCCCAAAACGGCGGATCTTTTTCCGCCACTCTGCGTTAAATTTTCTTGCCGGGCGTCAGCCCGCCCGCGAAAATTTGCCTTGATTGGCAAAAAAATCTCTCGCCGTTGGGCATTCCGCCAATTTTCAAACAAGGCCTAGAAATTCATATAATCCATCAGGCTCTGGGACAGGACGCTGTTGCCCACCTTCAAGGCCGCGTCATAGCAGTAGCGGGCAAACATGAAGTCCGAGATGGCCGCCGCAGGGTCCACGTCCTCCAGCTCCATATACTGTTGCTGGAGGGAGTCCTTCGTGTTGGTGAGCAGCTCGCTGTTGTCCCGGAGGAAGCCGCTCTGGGTGTCCATCTCCGTCCAGCGCTCCCGGAAAGCGGCGCAGCCGTCCTCAAACTCATCCACCAGGGCCTTGAAGCGGAACTGGTCCTCCTCGCTGGCCCAAGCGCCGTCGTCTTTGTCGCAGCGCTGGAGAATCTGGCCCATTTCGTTGACAACGGAGATGACATTTTTGGGAATGTTGTCTACGACCATGGTTTTCGTGTTGCCGTCCTCGTCCGTGATCTCCACTTTCACGCCGTTTTTTGTTCCGTAGCCGCCGGAGTAGTAGATGCCCTGGAGGGAGCTGTCGAAGACGGTGGAGGAAACCGCCTCGCCGTCCGCCTCCTTGTGGCCCAGGCCCACGTCGATATACTTGTGCTCGCCCTTCAGGAAGTACTCCATCTTCTCCACGTCCGCGGGCGCGTTGGAGTCCACGGGCACGCCCCGGTAATGGAGGGCCTGGGCGGCTTCGGATTCGGTGTTGGTCGCGCCGCCGTCCGATTTCAGGTATTTGAAGGAGGTGGTTTCATCGTATAGGGGGTTCTTCTTCGGAACCGTGGCATCCGCTTCAACATCCGTCGGCTCTCCGGTATCTTTGTTAAGATACTTCGGCTGATAGCCCGCGTCGCCCGGGTTCAGCGCGGGGTCATAATCGGGATTATTCAGAACCTCCGTGGCCGCATCCGCTTCGACATTCGTCGGCGTGCCGTCGGCCATAAGATACGGAAACGCCGCCGCGTGGTCCGGGTTCGTGGGGTCGGGGGTCCCTTCGATATACGCCGGGTTCTTCCTGGCCTCCCAGGTAAAGGGGGCGTTCAGGGTGTCCGCCCCGGCAAAGACGTAGTTCTCGCCGTAGCGCCCGTTCATGATCTGGGCCAGGTCCTTCGCCTTGGACTCCAAGGACTGGCCCAAGGCCACGCGGCCCGGGCCGGTAGGGTCGCTCAGGGAGCGGATGACGCTGGTGAAGGACGTGTCCTGTGCCTGAGCGTACAGGTCCGTGGACATGCTTCCCAGGGCCTCCCAGGCCACATCGTACTTGTGGCGGATCGAATCGTTGACGTTCAGCTGGCTCTGGGCCCTCCAGTAGGAATTGCGAATCTGGAAACACCGGGTCGCTAGGGCGGGGTCCTCGGCGTAGGAGTTGAAGAGCCGCCCGGTGAGAACCGCGGTCATCGCCTTGGTCATGGTATTGTTGGAGCTGTTCAGATTGTAGCGGTAGTTTTTCAGCGTGCCTACCGTAGTCATTCTTGGGATCATAGGGCTGCTTCCTCCTTATCAGGTCGTTATGCCGGTGTTGTTGATGAGTTTATCCAGCACGCTGTCGATGGTGGTCATCAGCCGGCAGGCGGCGTTGTAGGATTTCGAGTACATCATCAGGTTCATGGCCTCGTCGTTGAAGTCCACGGAGGATACGGAGTCCCGCTCCGTGTCCACGGAGAGGAGGTTCTTATAGTGGGTCTCCAGCATGGTGCCGGTGTATTTCTGGTCCTCGCCCAGCGTCGTTCCGATGTTGTTCCACATCTCGAAGAAAGTGCCGTTGAGCATGGGCTTTCCGCTGGCGTTTTCATAGCCGTCCAGGTCCGTGGGGATGAAGTCGAACTTCTGATCGGTCACCAGGTATTCAAAGTGGCGCACGTTGTCGCTGGCGCCGGAGGCGGGCTCCGTCTTGCCCGGCGGGCACTCGTAGGCGCACACCAGCATGTGGGTCGTGTCCCAGCTGTTGGAGATGGAAATATTGGCGGCGGTGATGCCTGTGGGGTCGTCGTTTCCGGGGTTGTTGCTGAACAGCACGCCGCCCACGAAGATGCCCTTTGCCGTGTTCCCCCAGCCGGGTTTCTGGACCGTGCCGTCCTCCGCCAAAATATCCTCTTTGTTCTCGGGCTCAAATTTGCCGTTCTTCCACTCCTGCCCCTTGAGGTAGGCGTCCAGAACGTCCTTGCCGGAGAGCCCTTCGGCCTCCATCTCCGCCGCGTCGGTCAGTCCGACCGCGGCAATAATCGCGTTCTGCACGTCCTCGCTCATTTTTGACCAGTCATTGTTGATCTTTTCATCCTGTCCGTTGACCGAAATGGTAATCGCCACACCAATTTCCTCGCCCGCGTCGTTTTTCCCGATGGTAATATAGTTCCCATCGGGGTCCCGGAGGAAGCCCTGGTTGGCCTCGTTCATGACCTTAGCGAACTGGTTCGCCAGCAGGTCCAGGGTTCTCTGGTAATAGGGGATACCCCGCTTGCCGCCGGCGTTCTCATCCACGCCCGTGATTACGGCCCGGTCCGCAAACTCGCCTTTCTCCGTGAGCATTTCCCGCCAGGCCTGAATTTTGCCGGTGAGGTCGTTGTCGTCCAGCTGGACCTCCCTGGAGACCTCCTGGGTGACCATCTGCGCGGTGTAGGCGTAGTCCTTCCCGTTGGCCAAGAGGGTCCGCTTGTAGACCATCAGCGTGGTATCACCGGGATTGGGCCGGTCCGGCGTCGCCACCGAGACGCTGTTCCTCCCGTTGGTGAACAGGTCCGCAATCTTTTTTGTGCCGCCCTGGCCGTCGTCTACCAGGGTATCTCCCGATTTCACCACGGCACTTGCCTTGTTTATGGCCACATAGACCTCGCCGATTTTGTTTTTCAGCTTGGTGATGGACATGTTGTAATTGGGGTCCGTGACCTTTTGGGCCTCGGTCAGGTCCGCCGTGGGCTTGCCGTCCTCGGTGAGGTAGGGCTTGTAGTCGGGGTTCGCCATCGGCTGTTCGGCGGCGTGGTTTACGTCGGTGGGATTTCCGTTCTCGTCCAGATACTGCGTGGCCGTGTCCTTGCCATCCCAATTCGGATTTTCCACCGGCACCATGGCGGCCTCATTCAGGCTGGAGGTGGGGGTGAATCCGCCCGCCCCGTCCTCCTTCATGTAGGGCCAGGTGTCCGGGTTATTGGCGTCAAACTTTGCCGCCGGGTTTTCCACCGGCACCTTATTCAGCTTCAGCTGGCCGCTGAAAATGCCGTCCACCAGCAGGGACTCGTCGGTGGTGACCTCCCCGTCCGGGTTGGCGTTGTCCAGGTGGATGCTCAGCTTTTCCACCTTCAGCCCGCCGCCAAGGTCTTCCTCGCTGTAGGTTACCTTGATGTCGATCAGCTCGGAGAGCTCGTCGATCTGGCGGTTCCGCTCGTCCCGGAGTTCCAGGGCGGGGTCCCCGTGGATCTCGCTCTTGCGGATCTCCTCATTCAGGGAGCGGATGGTGGTCAGGTAGCTGTTGACCTCCTGAACATTCTGTTCCAGCTTCTTGACGGTATTCTGCTGGACCTCTTCCAGCTTGTTGGCGTATTTGTTCATCATGGTGACCAGGTTTTTGCAAACCTGCCGGACGGTGTTGTCGTACTCCTGGTGACCGGTCTGGTCCACCAGGTTCTTGAACGCCTCCGCGAGCTTGCTGATCTCCAGGCCCAGGATGCCGAAGCCGCCCTCGCCCTTGCTGGCGTCGCCCGCGCCCACCTCGTCCAGAATCTGCTGGATCTCGTTCAGGGCCTCCAGGCGGCCGTCCGAATAGCCCATCTGGGCGTTCAGCGTCCGGTAGCGGATGTCCAGATAGGGGCTGCGGATCTGGGAAAGGCTCTTCACCAGCGCGCCCTGGCCGGTGCGGACGTCGCCCTCGGCGTAATAGCGGTCCGCTCCGGAGGCGTAGAGGCTCACCTGGTTCAATCTCTGGCGGGTGTAGCCCGGGGTGTTGATGTTGGAAATATTATTTCCTGTCACGGTAATGCCGGTCTGGGCGGCGTAGATCGCCAGCCGGGCCTGCGTGAAGGAGCCAAACGTACCAATGCCCATATTGAAAATACTCCTTTTCGTCTTCGCGTGTCAGGCGCGGAAATCGGTCTTCATGGAAGGGGGCGGGGCGCTGCCCTCCGGCTCTCTGCCGTAGCCCGGGCCGCCCGGGCCGCCGGCGGGGGGGCCCCCCAGCCGCACGACGATAGAATCCACCTCGTGAAGGTTCTGCTCCAGCAGCGCCCGCGTCTTTCCGGCGGCCTGCCGGTAGGCCGCGTAGCGGCCCTTCACCTCCGCCACCGCCTGGCGGGCCTCTTCCTGCATGGCGGGGGGGAAGCGGCCGGGGACCTCGCTCATGGCTACGCCCTCCAGACCCAGCCGGGGCAGCAGCTTATCCCGGGTCAGCTCCAGGCCCCGGAAGTTCAGGGCCTGGGCCTGCTCCTGGTTCAAAAGCTCGTTCAGGCCCATCAGGTCGTCCTGCTGGGCGGCAGCCAGCTTCTTCACGTTCAGCTCGGTCAGGCTCTCCAGCCCCCGGCACATGGAGCGCAGGAAATTCAGGTAGGAACGGTACAGCTCATCCATGTCATTCCTCCACCAGAAGCAGCATCCGGCCCGCGATGGCCATGGGGTCCGGCCGGTACTCTCCGGCGGCCACCTCCCGGTGCAGCTCCTGGATGTCGCCGGTCGTGTTGGCGGTCCGCACCTCCCGGGAGAGGCGGCTCACCATCTCCATCTGGAAGCTCTTCCGCCCTGCGGGGGCGGAAAAGTCGGCGGAATCATAGTTGTGCCCAGGGACAGGCTGGGCGGCCGTCCCCCACTTCTGAGCGGGGTAATAGGTTTTTGTCCGACCGATGGAAGAGATGGGGCCGGAACCGGTAGAAGTCAGCATGTTCACTCACATCCTTTGCTCTTGACAGCTTTCCACTTTCTATCACTTCACTATTCATATCGGCTAAATGGCAGGAAAGTTAAGAATGACAGGGAGAATTTTCTTGAATTCCGGGGAACGGAGGGCAGGAGGGCTCGTTTTGTCCAAAAACGGGCCCCGCCTCCCTCCCGGAAGCGGGGCCCGCGCAAAGGCGCTTATTCAGCTCAGTGCAGGGTCTTCAAATGCCTGAGCAGCACGTTGGCCACATTGTCGCAGGACGCCTGGACGCAGACGGCCCCAATGTCGTTGGCCACCATGGGCATGCCGTACACCACGCTGGATTCCTTATCCTGGCCGATGGTGTAGGCCCCCTTCTTCCGCATTTCCAGCAGCCCGGCGGCGCCGTCCTGGCCCATGCCGGTCATGATGATTCCGACCATCTTGCACCGGACCACTTCCGCCATGGAGTGGAACATGGCGTCCACCGACGGGCGGTGTCCGCTGACCTTCTCTCCCGGCGTGCAGGAGACGGTGTACTTCTCCCCGATGCGCACCACCCGGCACTGGAGATCTGCCGGGGCCACCAGGGCCAGCCCCCTGTGGAGCTCGTCGCCGTTCCGGGCCTCCCGGACCTCCATCTTGCAGATGCGGTTCAGCCGGTCGGCGTACATCTGGGTAAAGCCCTTGGGCATGTGCTGGACGATGACCATGGGCGGGATGTCCGCCGGAAGGCGGCGCATGACCTCCAGCGTGGCCTCCGTGCCTCCGGTGGAGGCGCCCAGACCCACCAGCACCCGGTCCAGCGCCGGGCCGCCGCCCAAATTCGGCGTGGCCACCGCCACGGAGGGGCTCCGCAGCGGGGTGGAACGGGGCTTCGACATGGAGGCCACCAGCACCTTCTGCGTGAGGTTGGTGATGAAGACCTCCTTGCTCTCCTGCACATCCGGCTTGCGCACGAAGTCCACCGCTCCGGCGTTCAGCGCGTCGAAGACCTTCAGGTTCAAGGACGAGCAGAGAATCACCGGCACCGGGTTCGCGGGCAGGTACTCCTTCAAAAAGTCAATGCCGCTCTGTCCGGGCATTTCCACATCCATGGTCACGACGTCCGGCTTCAGGCGTGGTATCTTCTGTTTCGCGTCCAGCGTGTTGATGGCGTAGCCGACGACCTCCATCCTGGGATGGGCCGAGAGCCCTTGGATAATCAGGTTTCGGGCCAGGGCGGAGTCATCCACCACCAAGACGCGGATTTTTTTCCCCAGTTCCATTGTGAAGGAACCACCTCCTTGTTATTTTTGGAAGGTCGCCGTAGCCAAACGGCGATAGGGCGCGTTCTGGCTCAGGTTCTCCGAGGCGCTGATCAGCAGATAGCCGCCGGGGACGGTGGCGTCGTGGAAACGGCGGACCAGGGCGTCCTTGGTGGGCTGATCGAAGTAGATCATCACGTTCCGGCAGAAGATCACGTCGAACTTCCGGCGGAATTTGATGGGGTCCATCAGGTTGAAGGTCTGGAAAATCACGTTGTTCTTCACCGCCGGGGTCACGGTATGGGTGCCGTCCCGGTTGGGGGTGAAGTACTTCCGCTTCCAGTCCGCCGGGATGGTGTCCGGCAGGTTATAGGTCCCCCGCCGGGCGCTGGCCAGCGCCTGGGCGGAGATGTCCGTGGCCAGGATGCGGGTGTCCCACTCCTTGGCCCGGGGGCCCAGGTAATCGTAGAGGAACATGGTGATGTTATAGGGCTCCTCCCCACTGGAACAGCCCGCGCTCCAGATGGCCAGGGTCTTGTCGCGCTCGTGCCGGCGGACGATCTCCGGGATGATGTTATTGCAGAAATAATCCAGGTGCTCCTTCTCCCGCATGAAGAAGGTATAGTTGGTGGTCAGCTTGTTCAGGACCAGGGTGACCTCGTCGTTCTCCTTCTTCTCCAGGAGGTGGTTGACAAACTCCCCAAAGCTCTTGTAGCCCAGCTTTTTCAGGGCCGGGGACAGACGGCTGGTGATAAGCTGCTTTTTCTGGCTCAGATCGATGCCGTAAGAGGACTGGATGAAGTTCACCATCCTGCGGAAGTCCGCGTCAGAAATCGTCATGGGGCCGAAGCCGCCCAGGCCCTCTGTCTTTTTTTCCGTATCCATCATTCTTGTTCACCGCTTTGTCAGGAAGATTAGTCGCCGCAGCCATGAGCGATCAGCTGCTCGCAGTCCAGCACCAGCATGGTGCCGGAGCCGTCGGGCAGGGTACACATGCCGGAGACCAGCTTCTGGGCGCTCTGGGAGGGGATGGGGACGATGCTCTCCACCGGAATGTCCAGCATCAAGTCCACGGAGTCCACCTGGATGCCCAGCTGATTGTTGTTATAGTCGATCACGATCAGGATGCCCTCCTCCGCGGGGGGCTTCCCCAGGCGGAGGCGGATGTCCATGATGGGGATGATCTGGCCGCGCATATTGAAGACGCCCTGGATATAGGACGGCATCATGGGCAGGTAGGTCGCCGAATAGGCGTTCATGATCTCCACCACCTGCTCGGCGTCAATGCCGATCTTCAAATCGTCTACCGTGAAGATCAGGTACTTCCGGCTGTCGACGCCCTCGTCCTCCTGAACGGCGTTTTCCAATTCTTCATCTTCGACCTGGAACAGGACGTTTTTATCGCTCATTTCGTTTCCCTCCTTCGGCGCTCACGCATTCCGGGCCGCCGCGTAGAGGCCGCCCGCGTCAAGGATGATGCTGATGTTGCCGTCTCCCAGGATGCTGCATCCCGTGATGCCGTAGTTTTTGATATCAAAGTTGTTGACGTAGGCGGGCAGGGGCTTGACGACGATCTGCTGCTCACCCAGAAGCTCGTCGACAAACAGGCAGTAGGAGCAGTCGCCGGACTCCAGCCACATCAGGATGCCGTCGTCGATCCGCTCCGCGCCGCCGGGGAGGTTGTAGAAATCCCGGGCCCGGATGACTGGGTAATAGCCGTCCAGCATTTTCACCATCTCGCCGTCCACGGAGTCGTGGAGGATATCCGCCTCGGTCAGCTTGATGCTGGAGCGGATGTTGTTGATGGGGATGGTGAAAATGGAGTCGCCCACGGAGACCTCCATGCCGTCCATAATGGCCATGGTCAGGGGGATGCGCATGATGGTGGTCATGCCCTTGCCCTGCTCGCTGGTGATGCTGACGGAGCCGCCCAGGCTCTCCACACCGCTTTTCACCACGTCCATGCCCACGCCCCGGCCGGAGAACTCCGTTACCTGAGCGTTGGTGGAGAAGCCGGGGGCCATGAGGAAGTTCAGAATCTCCTTGTGGGAGTACTCCACATCGGGGGAGGCGATGCCGTTGCGGATTGCCTTGGCCAGGACGGCCTCGTCGTTGACGCCGGCTCCGTCGTCGGAGATCTGGATGATGACCTCGCTTCCGGTGTCCTGGGCGGAGAGCAGGATCTCGCCCACGGGGTCCTTTCCGGCGGCGATGCGGTCCTCCACGTTTTCCTCGATGCCGTGGTCCATGGAGTTGCGGACCATGTGCATGATGGGGTCTCCGATGGAGTCCACGATGGTCTTGTCCACCTCGGTGTTCTCGCCCACCAGGGTGAGCTTCACCTGCTTGTTCAGCTTCTTGCACATATCCCGGACGATGCGGTTCATCTTCTGGAAGGTGTTGGACACCGGAATCATCCGCAGGGACATGGACACGTCCTGCAGCTCGTCCGTAAGCTTGCGCAGCTGCCGGGCGGACTTGGAGAAGGCGTCCAGATGCAGGCCCTTCAGGTCCGGCGAGCCGGTGACCATGGCCTCGGTAATGACGATCTCGCCCACGATGGCGGAGAGCTGGTCCAGCTTGCTCAGGCCCACGCTGATGAGGCTCTCCTTCTGGCCCTGGCCCTGGGGGTGCTGCTGGGCGGCGCCGGACTGGGGCGCCGGAGCGGCGGCCGCCTTCTGGGCGGCGGGAGCGGCCTCGGCGGCAGCGGGGGCGGGCTCCGCCGCCGGGGGCGGGGCGGGTACATAATTCTGCTCCTCGTAGGAGTGGACGGAGCCGGCGGTCATGACGATGGGCACGGCCCGGGCCCGGTCCTCCTCGCTGCGGAACTGGAGGAGGAAGCCGTGCTCGATCACCACCTCGGACAGGGAGGAGTCGCTCTCCACGCCGGCGGGCTGGTAGGTAAAGTCCGCTTCGGCGCAGAAGCCCTGAACGGAGGTGACCAGCATGAAGGCCCGGAGGTTCTCCATGCCGCAGCCCTCGTCAAAGAAGACCCGGAGGCCGAAGGGGAACTCGGCGCTGCCCTCCGTGGTCTGGGCGGGGACGGGGGCGGCGGGAGCCGCCTCCGCCGCAGGGGCGGGAGCCGCCGCCGGGGGAGCGGGCTCGGCTGGAATTTCTTCCCCCTTAATTTTGGCGATCAAACTATTAATATTTCCAAGGAAACTGTCGACATCTTCATTAAGAGGTTGTTCTGCCTCCACCTTCTCCATTTCCTCCCGGAAATAGTCTACAGAGTGGAGCATAACGTCGAAGAGCGCCGGACGGTCCTCGTCCTTCACCACGGACATGGTGCCCTCCCGAATGAGGAAGAACATGTCCTCGATGCGGTGGGAGACCCGGGCCAGCGTATCGAACTCCATCATGGCGGAAGAGCCCTTGATGGTATGCATGATGCGGAAGATTTCATTGACGTTGTCCTGCGAGAATGTATTTTCCTTTTCCGCGTCCAGAACGATGCTCTCCAGCTGCTCAAGAAGCGTATTGGTTTCGTAGATGTACATATCCAGGATATCATTGTTGCTCACGAAAACACCACCTTATCAGCCTTTTTCATTACTATCGACCTGTTGCGCTAAAAAAATAAGTAGCAGCGGCAAGTTTTTTCTGTGAGGTGTCATGAATGCCCGATCTGCTCGGCGCCACCAATCCGGTACCCGGTTATGACAAGACCGCAATCAACCGGAACATCACGGTTTCCCCGGACAACACGCAAATCCAAAATGTCCCCGACCCCAGCAAGGTCGTCCGCGCCGACGGGCGGACGGAACAGCAGGACAGCAACCTGCAGGGGGACGGCGGAATCCGCTATGACTCCAATTTCCAGACCTTCCTCCAGCGGCTGCGGGACACCCCCGGCCTGGCGGACAGCCTCGCCCGCATCTTCTCGGGGCGGGAGGGCATCGTCGTCTCCTCCGGCCTCAGCGCCGGCATCGCGGAGGAGATGGGCCGCCTGCTGGAGATGCTGCGGATGGACGAGAGCCAGCTTTTGGACTTCCTCCAGGGCCAGTTCAAAACCGGCACCCGCTTCGGCGGGGCCCTCTTCGCCCTGCTCCGCAACGCCTATGACCGGGCCGCCTCCGACGGGGTGCGGACGGACATCCTGCAATTTTTGAAGGCCTACGTGGACTTCGACTCCACCAAGCACATCGAGGGCAACCTCCTCCGGGACCTCCAGTCCATGGCGGACGCCATGCCGGCCAGCTGGGCGGAGAAGCTCCGGGACCTGACGGCCCAGCTCCAAAACGGCATCGCCGCCGGAAACCGGCAGGGAAACCTCCATCTGCTCCAGAAGGAAATCTTCCCCTACATGTCCTCCTATGTGGAGCGGACCCACGACATGGGAACCCCCCGGGCCCTTTTGACCATGCTGGCGCTGAATGTGGCCCGGTATGAGAACGGCTCCGAGGAAAAGCTCCTGGAGGGCTTCCACCAGCTCAGCGGCTACGGCACCTTAAAGGGCCAGCTGGGGGGCATCGACGACCAGTCCCTCCTGCTGCTGCTCAGGAGCCGGGGGGGCGGGGCTGAGAGCTCCAAGGCCATCGAGTTTTCCAACCACCTGGCCTCCGCCGCCGCCCGGGCTTTCCGGGGAGAGGGCAGCGCCGAGGTGCAGCACGCTTTTCAAAACCTCATTGCCGCCATGCTGGTGAACGAGAGCGTTTACATGCCCGTCAACCACTACCTCCTCCCCCTGGAGTGGAACGGGAGGATGCTCTTCTCCGAGCTCTGGGTGGACCCCAACGCCGAGGACGAGCAGGGACGGGCCGGCGGCGGCAAGAAAGCCATGCGGTTCCTCTTCAAGATGGACGTTCAGTCCCTGGGGCTGTTCGACGTCATCCTCACCGCCCAGGGAACCGACGTGGACATCCAGATCGCCTGCCCCGACGCGGCGGTCCCCTTCTCCAAGCAGATCGGGGACGCCGTATCCCAGATTCTGGCCCGGAACGACCTGAAGCCCGCCCGGGTGGCCGTCCGGCGGATGGACCGCCCGGTCACGCTGACCGAGGTGTTCCCCAAAATCTTTGAAGGGAAGAACAGTATCAATGTCAAGATCTGAAGGAACGACCCGGGCCAAGAAGGCGGTGGCCCTGCAATACGGCCCCGGGGACACCGCGCCGGTGATCGTGGCCTCCGGCATGGGCTATATGGCGGAGAAGATCGTGGAGACCGCCGCCGACTGCGGCGTGCCCATCTACGAGGACAATTCCCTCTCCACCATCCTCACCCAGCTCCAGCTGGGGCAGGAGGTCCCGGAGAGCTTGTATCAGGCCATTGTGGAGATTTACGTGTATTTCCTCCACTTCGATCCCACCGGAAATTTGAAGGCCCAGCAGGAGCGCGGCCAGACGCCGCCCAGTGAAACGGAGGAAACCACATGACAGGCAACCGAACGTACCTGATTCTGGACACCCAGAACCACGCCCTGGCCAACGGCGAGCTGGCCACCCCGCCGGGGACCACCCCCATGCGCCTGAACGTCCAGGACCACAAGGTGGACGACGTCATGGCCCACGAGGTGGTCACCCTGTTCAGCGCCAGCAGCGAGGAGCTGCCCATCCAGTGCCGCATCCTCCGCCAGCGGGGGGACGCGGTGCTCCTGGAGAAGATCGCCACCCTGGACCCCGAGGTCCGGCGGAACCTGCGGGTCCCGGTGAAATTCGACACGTTTCTCTACGCCCTGCCCGATTCTTCCTGGACGGGGCGGCGGAGCGCACAGTCCATTGACCTCAGCTGCGGCGGCATCGCCTTCTACGCGGACTGCCAGCTGGAGCTCCACGAACAGGCGGAGATTGTCGTCACCCCCACGGAGGAGCCGGTCATCCTGCGCTGCGAGATTCTCCGCAAGCAGGAGCTGCAAAACGACCGTTTTTTATACGCCACCAAGTTTGTTGACATGTGCGAGGACGAGGAGGTCGTGGTGCGGGAGGCGGTGTTCAGCCTCCAGCTGCAAAGCCGCGACGCTCAGAACTGACGGATCGAGGAGGAATCAAATTATGACTCAGAAAACCCGCGCCCGCCGCGCTCATGCACCAGGGTCCGTCCGTCTGGCGGCCCTGGTTCTCACTGCCCTGACCCTCTGCGCGTTCCTTGCCGTCCGCCCCGCCCGGGCGGCGGAGTGGATGACCCCCTACCTGGAGCAGGTCCAGGACTGGGGCGTCATGCGGGGAGACGCCCAGGGCAATCTCAATGAGGACCGGAACATCACCCGGGCGGAATTCGTCACCCTGGTTAACCGGGCCTTCGGCTATACGGAGCCCAGCCCCTCCAATCCCTTCTCCGACGTGAACCCCAACGACTGGTTCGCCGAGGATATCAGCATCGCCCACCAGGCAGGCTACTTCAACGGAACCAGCGCCAACACCGCCTCTCCTTACGCTCTGGTCACCCGGGAACAGGCCGCCGTCCTTCTGGGCCGGTGCCTGCGCTTCCAGGGCGTCCCCAACGCCGCCAACTCCACCTTCACCGACATGCAGGACATCGGCGGCTGGAGCCGCGGCCTGGTGCAGGAGGCCGCGGACCTTGGAATCATTCAGGGCTACGCCGACGGCAGCTTCAGGCCCAATCTGCCCATCACCCGGGGTCAGATGGCCTGCTTCCTGGTCCGTGCCCTGGGCACCCTGGTGCAGGAGCCCGGCGAGCAGACCTCCGGCGGCGTGTACGGCAACCTGACCATCACCACCCCCGGCGTGAAGCTGAAAGACACCACCGTCACCGGAAACCTCTACCTCACCGGCGGCGTGGGCCTGGGGAACGTGGAACTGGAAAACGTCAACGTCCTGGGCAAAATCGTCATCTGCGGCGGCGGCGAGGCCCAGGGCGGCAAGCAGAGCGTCCTCCTGCGCAACGTCACCGCCGGTTCTCTGGAGCTGGACAGCCTGTCGGAGCAGTTCCTCTCCATCCAGGCCGAGGGCCTGACCAACATCGCCGAGGTCACCCTCCGCACCCCCGGCTACCTGGAGGACCGGACCGAGGACGGCCTGGGCCTCCAGACCATCCGGCTGGACGGCATCGAGGGCTCTTTGTTCCAGCTGGCGGGCAATATCAAGCGGGTGGTCAACCTGACCCCCGGCTCCACCCTCCAGCTGGCCCAGGGAGTGGCCGACGTCATCACCATGGACGAAAAGGCCGTCGACGCCAAATTGACCATCGACAACCGGGCCTCCATCCGGGAGCTGAACCTGGACCGGGGCACCGATGTGGACGGCAACGGCAGCATCGGCCACTTGAACATCAACGCCCCCGACTCCACGGTCACCATGCTGCCGGACACCATTTATGTCCGGCCGGGCATCACCGGAAACATCTACAACCAGGATATGGATAACATCGCCGCCGCCGAATCCTCCGAGGACCCCCGGCTCCTAGCGGGCTATCCCAAGGCCAAAAACATCGCCCCCACCTCTGCCGACGCGGTGTTCAGCACCAATAAGACCGGCACCATCCACTGGGCCATCACCGCCCTGATGGACGGCTCCGTGG
The DNA here is from genome assembly GCA_910579435.1 of uncultured Oscillibacter sp. Lineage (GTDB taxonomy): Bacteria > Bacillota > Clostridia > Oscillospirales > Oscillospiraceae > Oscillibacter. The sequence goes on along the minus strand of CAJTVF010000003.1, from coordinate 79,219 downwards.
GCGAGGAAGAGCTGATGAACCCCAGCGCCTATCCCAAGATCATCCGCAGCGGCACCCTCCGTGCCACCGCCTCCAACACGGAGTTCACCGCCCGGCTGACCGGGCTGACCAAGCAGGGCTCCTACTACATTTCCGCCCTGCTGGAGGACGCCAGAGGCCGGCGCAGTCCTGTGAAGATCGCGGCCTTCACCACCCCGGACGACACCGCTCCCAACTTCGTCAGCGGCTACCCGCAGACCCCCATCCTCACGGTGGACGCGGACAACGAGCAGGTGGCCCAGATCATGGTCATGGCCAACAAGGACTGCCAGATGTACTACGTCCTCTTCCCCAAGGGCGCCACGGCTCCCACGGCGGCGGACTTCCGCTCCGCGGCCCTGCCCGGCAACCTGGGCTTTGGCATCGTCGATCTGAGGAAGAACACCCCCTTCCTGCTCTCCCGGATCAACACGTCCCACCTCCAGGAGCAGACCCAGTATGACCTCTACCTCTGGCTGAACGACGCGGACAACGGCAAGAGCTCCGCCATAAAGAAAGTCACCTTTACCACGAAGGATATGACCCCGCCCAACATCCTCAAACTGGAAACTCAGACCATCGCGGACCGTTCCGTGACCTTCAGCTTCGAGCTGGATGAGCCCGGCACCTTCAGCTGGTTCGTAACCAAGCAGGGTCAAAACGTGGGCATCAATAAGGAAAACCCCACCCGGCAGAACCAGATTATGATTGAAAGCGCCTTGGCCGACGGCACCAGAATCCTCCGCCGGGGCGGCCCCGTCCGCTACGCGAGAACTGGGACCAGCATCGCCTTTACCGTCACCGGCCTGGAGGGCGAGACCAATTATGATCTCTATTACATGGCCAAAGACACCGCCGGGAACTACTGCGTCTACAACAAGTCCATTGAATTCCCGCTTCCCTTCAAGACCCGGGACGTCAACGGCCCCACGGTGGAGCTGAACTACAGCCACACCAACCCCGGCGATACCGAAGGCTCCGTCATCCCCCGGGTAGACACCGACCTGCGCCTGGAATTCAGCGAGCTGATCCAGGGCCGCCACGACCAAAACAGCGATCCCGAAAACCTCCTCACCCTTTACCAGAATGTGCTGAACGCCTCCGGCGCGGACCGGGAGCGGGCCAGGAACGCCTGGGGCCGTGCCCTCCACGGGTATGTCCAGCTCTATCCCGGCACGCCGCCCACCCGGGGCGAGCCCACGGTGGACGAGATCCCCTTCAGCGACGGCGCCGAGGTCCTGACGAACCCGGACGGCCTGCCCGCCTGGATTGACTACCGGGAGGCCCGAATCGAGGAGGTGGGTGGAAAGACCACCATCATCTTCCCCGGAAGCAACAGCAAAAACACGCAGAACGGCATTGCTCCGGCTGTCAAGCTGCAAAGCGGCGCGTCCTATTTCTTCCGCCTGGAGGACATTGAGGACACCTCCGACAACCCCATGAAGAACACGCCGCCCAACGTCGTCTTCACTCCCGGCTTCACGATAGCCTACGCTACCATTTACTTGGAAAATCAGCCCGACACTCTCCGCATCACGCTCCCGGACGGCACCTCCTCGGCCGCCAGAGTCTTCACCATGACGCCGGAGGGGACCGAGGCCGTGCCCGATGGGACCCGGTGGGATATGCTGATCTGGACCGAGTTTGCCATGAAGTACGATCTCTACATCCGGGAGCTTGGCAGCACGACATGGCAGACCCTGGGTACGGTCAACGCCAACCCCGACAGCCGGAATCCCCGGATCTTCAACAGCCTGAACGGCAACTTCCTCAGCAATCTGATCGGGACCGGCCTGGTCGGCACCCCGGAGGAGGGCGGCTATCCCCGGCTGCCGGAGTTCAGGGAAGGCACCGTCCTGGAGGTCGCCATCGTCCCGGAGGATACCACATTCACCACCGACGTCTTCTGGGACATCCAGGTCTACGCGGGCGCCAACGCGGATATGCAGGCCATTTCCATACGCCAGGGCAGTCAGAGCAATCTGACCGGGAAAAACGTGACCCTTATCAACGAGCCCGCGCCGAACCTTCGCGTCGAATTCCCCGCCCCGGACCGGGTGCCCACGGTGTACATCCCGGAGGACGGCGCCGACAAGATCGGCTCCGCGATTGCCGACATCGACGTACGTCTGAGAGACGGTGCCGGCACTGTGTATTGGATGGCAATCAAGCTGGACAATGTGCGAACGGACGCCAACGGACGCCCCATAGGCACTGATTATACCATGGGGGAGCTGCTGCCCGCTTATCAGGGAAACAAACCGGATTTGAGCCAGATCCCCATTGCCGGAGTTTCTGAGCCGGGCCTTCCGATAGATGGTCTTCCGCTGGATACAGGGAATCCCGACGTTTACAACATCGCCAGCGACGAACCCACCATTCAGGCCCCGAGAACCACCCAGTACGGCAACACGGGGGAGAACATGTGGGGAACGATGCGGGGAGACACGCTGCACATTACGGGCCTGGCCGCGGAATCGACCTATATGCTGTACCTGGTGTCGACGACCACGGGAAACCGGCCGGTGGAAAACGCCGTGTGCTACCTGTTCTCCACCACTCCGGCGCGGCCCCCGATCATCGATATCACGCCACAGGGCTCCAGCGCCGACATCCGCTTCTTCGACGTGGAGTCGGAAACGAGAGACCCCCTGGATTCCGTCATGGCTTACGTGCTGGTCCGCAACGATTACTTTACCCAGGCGGGGAACGCCAGCGACTTCAACCGTCCCATGAGCGATTTCCAGGACCCGAACAGCCCTTACAGCTTCAACGGCACGGTCCTGCAAGCCATGTATCAGGAGGGGCCGAACGGACTCAGCTACTTCGACCTCTGCGCGTCCGAGCAGGCCAAGGCAAACTTTGGTACGATCATTCGCAGCACATACAACAATGTATTCCGTATCAACCAGGAGTCCTACTATCTAACGGACGCCTCCGGCACGAGGAACGACTTTAACAGCGGCCGGTCTTATACCAGCCAGAATCCTTCCTTCAATATCACCACCGGCAACGACTATGTGCTTCTCGTCACAGCCCAGGGAGTCAATTCCGAGATCCCCGGCTTCCGGGCCTCCTGGCCATATCGGAGAAGCCAGAACACCTATTTGTCGGTGACACTTCAGCCGTCCCAAAGTGACACTACCACCCCGGATAGATTTTACGGCACGCTGATTCTCTCCTTCAACTCCGATCTGCGTTACCGCCCGCAATACAGTACCGAACAGGAGAGCGTCCCCATCGATACCTGCCGGCCAGGAAACTCGGGCCACACCAGCGACCGGGATCATATTGCAAATGGGCACCGGAGCTTCGATACGGAGCTGGCGTTCTTTGCCACAGGCGTCGAGCTTACCGACCCGGCCCCGGCCCTTACCGGCGCGAATCATGGTTCGACCATCGGAAGCCGTCTGGTCTTCTCCCTGAACGGCGTACAGGCAGGGCAGATTCTTAACTTCGGCAACCGGCTCACAGGCGCCAACACCACGAACCGGTATAATCCCCCCGCCCTTGGCGTAGACCTGTACAAGGATAACGACGGCAACTGGGCGTTCCGCCTGACCAATGACATCTGGAGCTACAGCGACCGCGACCAGTAAAACCCCCTTAGAGGGCGGGCGATTCCGCCCGCCCTCGCTTCGCTTTTTCAAAAAGGAGTGTATGCGTTATGAAATCTCGTTCTCTTCGCCGGGCCGGGTCATTGCTGCTGGCCCTGGCGCTGGCCTTCTCCCTGCTGACGCTTCCGGCCTCGGCGGATGATCCGGTCCTTATCAATTCCATTACCCTGCCGAATGCGGTTGAGTTGGAAAGCGGCGGAATTACCGCCATCAACGCCTCGGTCACCCCCGGCAACGCAACCAATATCAATGACATCCGCTGGGCAGCCAGCGGCTCTAATAAAATAACCGTCTCCGGCAGCGGCCTCAGTGCCTCTGTCTCCGTCGCTGGGGACGCCATCGGGGGAGAAGAGGCCGAAATTACCGCCTCAGCGGGCAATGTGAGCGCAACCTGCACCGTCAGGGTCAAGGTTGCCCAGCCTGATCCCCCCGATCCCCCCGCCCCCACCGTCCGCATTACCGTGTCCCCGGACACCGCCTCCGTCCCCGCCGGGGATTCCATCAGGCTGACCGCCACGGTCACGCCGGAAAGCGCCGCGTCCGGCGGCGTTGAGTGGAGCTGTAAGGAAAACGGAATCAAGCTCAGTTCCCGCACCGGGACGGAAACCACGGTCACGGTCTCCGAAGGCTACAAGGGAAGCAATCCCTTCAACGTAGAGGCCAAGGTGACGGATACCGCCGCCTCCACCGTCTGCGTCATCCAAGTCAGTGAGCCCCAAACTCCCGCTGTCCGGGAGGTGCTGTTCACCAGCCCCAATACGGATGCGTACCGATACCTGGACCCCGGCGCCGCCCTCACCCTGGAGGCCGCCGCCTACCCCCTGGACGCGGCCCTGGAGGACCGGCAGCTAGTTTGGACCTCCTCCAACAAAGACGCCGCCACGGTGAACTCCAGGGGCGAGATCACCGGCGTGGCTCCCGGCAGGACTACCATCCGGGCCGCCGCCGCCGGGGACGAGACGAAGTACGCCGAGCGGGAGATCGAGGTTTCCGGCCTCCTGCTGAGCTATGTGAAGAAGTCTACTTCCGGCGGCCGGGGTGAAACCATCCAGCTTACGGAAAACTCAACCGTTGATATCTTTCAGTACCGGGACATCCAGGTCTTGACGGAGGCCCTTGGCAATGCCCGGAATCAGGTCATTAACTGGGAAAGCTCCAACAACACCGTGGCCCAGGTCATCAATGGCCGGGTCACCGCCAACTACCCCGGCACCGGCGCGGTCATCACAGCCGCCGTAGCCGGGACCGGCTTCAGCTCCAGCTTCAAGGTCAACGTGTCCGAGGACGTGGCCCAGGCCATCACCGTCAACATGGGCTCCGATCCCTCCTATTCCTTCTCCGGCCTGCTCAGCCAGCTGAACAGCCGCTCCCAGGACAAGGCCGGAGGGCCCCTGGACTGCGTATACAATCTGAAAGTCTCCACCGAGAACGGCGTACTCTATTACAAGTATGCCTCCTCCGAGAGCCCGGGCCACGGCGTGGGCGGCACGGACCGTTACTACTACCAGGCCTCACAGGGGCAAATGGCCCTGCGGGACGTGACCTTCGTCCCCCTGCCGGGCTTTGACGGCACCGCCGTGGTGGACTACAACGCCGTCTCCACCAACGGGACCACCTTCACCGGAACCATCCGCATTGAGGCCACGGCCACCGGGGACGTGAACTACTCCACAACGGTGGACCAGCCGGTGGACTTCGCGGCGGAGCACTTCTCCGACGTTTGCAGGGGCCGCACCGGCCAGGCCATCCGCTATATCACCTTCGGCCTGCCCTCCTCCAGCCGGGGCACGCTCTACTACAACTACAGCCCCACCGGGCAGTATTCCCCCAAGGTGAACAACTCCACCCGCTACTACGTCACCAGCAGCCCCTCCATTGACGACATCACCTTCGTCCCCGCCGAGGGCTATGTGGGAGACGTGGACGTTCCCTACCTCTGCACCGACAGCACCGGCGCCACCTACAGCGGCACAGTCCGCATCCGGGTCTACGGGGCCAACGGAGAGGGCAGCAGCAATGTGGAATACTCCACCGGCCGGAACCAGCGGAAGAGCCTGAACGGCAGTGATTTCAACAACGCCTGCCAGCGGGCCGCCAACGGGACGCTGAATTACATCCGCTTCACCAGCCTCCCCTCCTCCAGCGCCGGGATCCTGTACCTGAACTACAGCAGCAGCTCCAGCACGCGGGTCACCGCCGGCCGGAATTACTACCGGAATTCCACACCCCGCATCTCCGACATCACCTTCGTCCCCGCCTCTAATTACAGCGGCACCGTCACCATCCCGTTCACCGGGACCACCACCACCGGAACCACCTTCTCCGGTGACCTCATTTTCCATGTGGACGACGGCACGGGGACCGTACACTACAACACGCCCAAGAACCAGCCCGTCACCTTCGGCGCCGGGGACTTCAACGACGCCGGCTACGCCATCACCGGGGAAGCGCTGAGCTACATCCGCTTCACCAGCCTCCCCTCCTCCAGCGCAGGCATTCTCTATTACAATTACACCAGCTCCTCCAGCTCCCGGGTCTCTACCGGCACGGACTACCGCCGGAGCGGCTCCCCCTCCATTTCCAACGTCACCTTTGTCCCCGCCGGGAGCTACACGGGCACCGTCTCCATCCCCTTTACCGGCTATGACGAGGACAGTGTCCGCTTCAACGGCACCGTTACCATCTCCGTGGGCGGAGGCAGCGGCCAGATCATCTCCTACACCGCCGCCACCAACGGCTTCGTCCGCTTCAGCGCCTCGGACTTCAACAGCGCCTGCCGCAGCGCCACCGGAGACACCTTGAGCTACGTCCGCTTCGACCTCCCCTCCTCCCAGTACGGCACGCTGTACCACCAGTACAACAGCGCCAGCCGCACCGGAAACGCCGTCAGCAGCTCCACCGGCTACTATTATTCCAACAACAGCCGCCTGCTGGGCGACGTCAGCTTCGCAGCGTCCTCCGCCTCCGGCACCGTCACCTTCGGCTACACCGGCTACAGCACCCGTGGAGACTCCTTCACCGGCACGGTGGAGGTCACAGTCTCCGGCTCCAGCGTCTCCGGCTCCAGCGTCTCCAGCTCCGTCATCCGCTACACCGGCAGCGCCGCCCATCCCATTTCCTTCCGGGGCACGGACTTCCAGAACGCCTGCCAGGCGGCTCTGGGGAATCCCCTGTCCTATGTCCGGTTCAACACCCTGCCCTACACCGGGCACCTGTATCAAAACTACAGCAGCCCCGCCCGGACGGGCACGGACGTCAACAGCGTCACCCATTACAGCGCCGCCCAGCTGAGCCAGATCAGCTATCTGCCCAAGGCGGAGTACCAGGGGACCCTGACCATCCCCTACGCCGCCTATGACACCCAGGGCGGAAGCCACTCCGGCACCGTGGAGCTCCAGCTCTCCAACGCCTACTGCTCCGCCACCTTCTCCGACGCCGCTTCCGGCTGGGACTGGGCGAAGCCCTCCATCGAGTTCCTCCGCTCCAGCGGCATTACCAACGGTTACAGCAACAACACCTACCGTCCCGGTCAGTCCATCAGCCGGGGAGAGTTCACCCTGATGATCTGCCGGGCCTTCCAGTTCCCCACCGACGGCGTTTCCAGCTTCCCCGACGTGCCCGCAAACAGCACCTACGCCGGGGCCGTGGCCACCGCCCGGAACCTGGGCATCGTCCAGGGGAACAACGGCCGCTTCCAGCCTGACCAGCCCATCACCCGCCAGAGCGCCATGACCATGATCTGCCGGGCCATTGAGGCCGCAGGCCAGACCCTGCCCGCCGCGGACACCGCCCTGCTCTCCTCCTATGCCGACGGTTCCCAGGTCTCCGTCTTTGCCCGGCCCTCCGTGGCCGCCCTGGTCCAGATGGGGGCCGTCCGGGGGAACAGCTCCTCCCGCCTCAATCCCGGCGCGGCCATCAGCCGGGCGGAGATGGCCGTAATCCTGCACCGGGTCCTGACCCGCTGACAAGGAGGAAACTGCCATGGCCTTATTCAAGTCTCTTTTCAAAAAGGAGGAGCCCGTCTCCACCGTTCCGCCGGAGGACTTCCCGGAGCTCTTCAACGGCATGAAGGCGGAGGTCCTGACCCCCGCCAACGCCCTGATCTTTGTAGGGCGCATCCGGCTTCTCGCCGGAAACCAGGTGGACGTCCTGGGTGAGACCGGCGGCTTCCTTCCCCGGGCGCTGTACAACCAGCGGGTGAAGCTCCGCTGCTTCCAGCGGGACGGGGATACCCTCACCCTCAACGGCACCGTGGGCCCCAACGACCCCAAATTCTGGCGGATCGAAAAGCTCGAGTCCCTGCAAAGCAGCGAGAACCGCAACTTTTTTCGCCAGAACATCGGGGTGGAAGGCCAGATTCTCTTCGCCTCCGGGCAGAAGGTTTCCTGCAAGGTCCTGGACGTCAGCGCTGGGGGAGCCCGGGTTCTGACCTCGAAGCTCTTTCATCTGAACAGCACCTTCCAGCTGGAGGCGTCCTTTCTCCCGACGGAGGACCCCTTTACCCTCACCTGCCTGATCAAGCGCACCTCCGTGCGGGCCCAGACCGCCAGCCCTATGAAGAAGTATGAGTACGGCTGTCAATTTGTGGACGTTCCTCCCCGGGAGCAGGAGCGCCTGCTCCAGGTCGTCTTCACCCTCCAGCGGAAGGCCCTCCGGGCCCGGCGGGAGCAGTGAGCGGCCCTGCGAAGTCAAAAGAGGAAGCGGCCTGCGCCGCTTCCTCTTTTTTGCCCTCGCTTCTAATTTCTTCCATTTTTGGGAATACTCACCGGGAGAAAAGGAGGGCACACCCATGAGCATCACGTTTTCCCAATTTTGTTCCAGCGGGCCGGAGGCCCGGGAGGCCTTGCGCCGCCGGGTAGACGAGCTGGGGCGGCAAGGCCGGAGCTATGAGTTTCCCGACTGCGAGCTGCCGGAGGGCTGTGTTCCCCGGCGGGTCGTTCTGGGCTTTTTGCGGCGGGACCGGGGCTATCTGCTCTACTGGCGGCCCGCCGCCGCCTACCAGGGGACAAGCCCGGTGCTGGCCGCCCTCTTCGCCCGGAGCGTCTGGCGCTTCGACAGCTACGAGGCCCTGACAAGCCGCCTGTCCTCTCTCCGGCGGGAGACGGCAAAGCCCGTCCTCCAGCCCTTCCGGCCCCCGGCCCTGGCGGCGGAGCCCGTTTCCGCCGCTCAGCCCCCTTCCCCCACCTCCCCCTGGCCTCCGCTCTATTTGAGACTCCGTGCAGAGCTGGAGCAGCAGGTCCTGGGCCAGCCCCGGGCGGTGGAGGCCGCGGCCTTCCGGCTCTACAGCCACGCGGGGAAGCGAAATCCGGCCCGGCCCCTGTCCCTGCTCTTCCACGGCCCCACAGGCGTTGGAAAATCGGAGCTGGGGAAGGCCCTGGCCCCGGCGCTGGAGCACTGCTGCGGGCGGCGGTACCGGTTTGTCTGGACGGAGCTGAACACCTTCACCGAGGCCCACTCCGTCCACCGCCTCACCGGCGCGCCGCCGGGCTACGTGGGCTATGAGGACCAGCCCGTCTTTGAGGCGGTGCGGCAGGACCCCTTCACCGTCTTCATGTTCGACGAGCTGGAAAAGGCCCACCCGGAGGTGCTGAAGGTCTTCATGTCCATTCTGGACGAGGGCCGCTGCACCGCCCGCAAGGCTGACGAGCAGGGCGGGCGGGAGCTGGACTTCCGCCGCTGCGTGCTCGTCTTTACCACCAACGCGGACCTGACAGCGGCGGGAGGCCGTCCCCTGGGCTTCTCCCAGGACCGGCCCGCCTCCCGGGAGAACCCGGCGGACCCCGGGGAGCCCGCCGCCCCGGCGGAGCTGGCGGAACGCCTCTTCCGGGAAAACGAGGAAGCACGCCGCTGCCTGGTACGGCGCGGCGTGCTTCCGGAAATCGCGGGCCGCTTCGGCGGCATCATTGGCTTTCACGCTCTGGATGAAAAGGCCCGGCTGGCCGTCACGGTGAAGCAGATTCGCTCCCTGGGACGGGAATATGGCCTGAACATCGTCCAGGTGGCCCCGGACACCGCCCGGGCGCTGACCCCCAAAGGAGACGCTCACTCCGTCCGGTCCTCCGTCTGCGTGCTGGAGGGACTGCTGTCCTCCCTGCTGGCGGCGGCCTCGGGCCGGACGGCCTACTGCCTCACGGGACTGCCGGGGGCTCTCCGGCTTCTCCCGGCTTACTCCCAGTCCAGCTCCACCACCGCGTTGGCGGCCTCGTCCAGCTTATAGAGCTTTCCGTCCGTGGACAGGAAATAGCTTCCCGCAAACTGGTTGTTCTCCCCGTAGATGTTCACCCGGGTGCTGATGGACCCGGCAATGCGGAAGGAGCCCTCCTGGGGAATGAGCGTGTAGGCCTCCATGGACTCGCCCGGCAGGCCCAGCTTGGAGGGATGGATGCTCTCCAGGTCCGACAACCCCCGCCTGGGAGCAGAAGAGGACGCGGGAGTCTCCGGCTTCGGGTCGTGGACCCGGCCATCCGGCGTATCCAGGAGGACGGAGCAGCGGTTCCCCTCCCAGCTCAGCAGCAGGGAATGGACCCCGCCGCCGGAGCCGTCCTCCGCCTGGGGCACGTTCCGGGCCAGCTGGAGGGAGCCGCTGGCGGCGTACTCCTCCGGCGGATCAATCCGCAAAAGCGTCTCGTCCACCACGGAGAAGCCCGCGTCCTCGGTGCTCATCACCGACACATATGCGGACACCAGGCTGACGGGATCCTTCAGGCCCTCGTAGCGGTAGAGGGTCTTGGGGGCCACCGCTTCCTCTTCCGCCGCCTCGGTCTCCGCAGGGGCCTCTTCCCCGCCCTCTTCGCCAGAGGCTTCGCCCTCCTCCGTATCTTCGCCGGTCTTGGCTTCCTCCTCCGGCCCGGCGGCGGGTTCCGGCAGGACCTCCTCCTGGTATACCAGGACCTCTTCTCCCCATACCGGCAGCGCGGTGATATGGGCCTCATTCAGCACATACTCGCCGGGAGCGGCAATGGGCTCCAGCGGGGCCTCTTCCTCCTCCCCGCCGCCCTTCAAAAAGAAGAACGCGCCTGCGGCAACGGCGGCGGCCAGCACTGGAATTGCCAGCAGCAGCAGTTTCTTTTTGCCCTTTTTCTTCCCGTCGGCGGCGCCAGCTTCGCCGCCCTCTCCCTCTTTTCTGGACGCCGCAGTCTTGGCGGCGACCTTTGCCAGGGCTTTGGCCTTTTTCTCCTCGGCCTTTTGGGCGGCCGCCTGTGCTTTCTTGGCGACAGCCTCGGCCTTTTTGGTCTTGGCGGCGGCCTTTTTGGTGGCGGCATTGGCAATCTTGGCGGCTTTTTTCTGGGCCTGTGCCTCCTGCCTCCGCCTTGCCGCCTCGGCCTTTTTGCCTGCGGCCTCCACCTGCTGGGCGGCTTTCTTCGCCTTGAGCTCGGCCTTTTGTATGATCTTATCAGCCTTATCCTGTTTCAACGCTTCACTCTCCTACCTATACTCAAGCGGCCCGCCCTCAGCGGATGGTGATGGAATCCCGGTCCTTCACCGCCTGACTGAAACCGCATTCCACTCCATTCACCGCCAGGCGGACGGGGCCCTCCAGCGTCTCAAAGTCCACGCCGGAGCGCTCCAGCAGGTCCATGACGTAATAGGGCTGACCATTCTCCTTTGGCGGCAGGACCAGAGGCTTGCCATTCAGAAGGATCTCCACTTCCCGCTTGTGGATCAGGGGCTTCACCGGCTTAGGAGGCTCCGGCGGTTCCTCCCGGACGGTCTCTGCCTCCGACTGGGGAGACAGCGGCTTCGGCTGGGGCTCCGGGGCCGGCGGTTCCGGCAAAGGGCTCTCCGGCTCCTCCGCCTGGGGCGGCAGAGGCGGAACTACGCCAGCGGGACCTTCCAGAGTCAAAATCACGTCCCCCTGGTGCAGGGGGGCCTTTCGGTCTCCTTCCCGGTTGTTCAGCAGTACCCGGCCGGAGAACTCCTTCCCCAGAAGCTCTCCCAAAGTCCGGGCGGCGTCCTTGCCGCTGCGGGCGGGCTGGAAGCGGATGCTGTCCCCGGCGTGGACCACCGCGTTGATGGCCGCCTCCTCTCCATTGACCCGGAGGATGGCGGGGGCGGCGGGCTCGCCCCGGAGAACCATGCGCCGCCCGTTGAGGGTCACGCCCAGGTTCTTCCCGGAGCGGCCCAGCATATCGGCGTAGGTGTAGCCGTTCATCAGCAAAATGTCCCGCACCGTGAGCACGCCGCTGCGGAAGAGCTTGGCGGTCTCCCCATTGAGGGTGATGACATAGCTGTCGTTCAAAAGGCCCAGGGCGGCGGAAACGGCGATGCCCAGCGGCGTGGCGTACTCCGGGTTGTTCAGGTCGATCTCGTCGGCAAAGGCGCTTTTGGCAAAGTTGTTTCCGGCGATGGCCACCCGTCGCTCATCCATCCCCAGGCTCTGGGCCACTCTCTCCCGGAGGCCGTCCAGCTTGCTGCCGCCGCCCGCCAGGAACAGCGCCGAGGGCGCGCCGCCGTTGAGCTCCGTCACCTGGGCGGCGATGGCCTCCGCCAGGCGGCCCATGGGCTCCTGGATGGCGGCGTGAATCTCCGCGAACGCGGCGGTGTTTTCCAGGCCCAGAATATCCGTATAACGGGCGTCCTCCCCGGAGCGGAGATTCCGCTTCATCTCCTCGGCGGTCTGGAAGTCCACCAGGAAGGTCCGCATGATGGCCTCGGTGATCTCGTCTCCGGCAATGGTCGCCATGGTGTACCCGGTGACGCTGCCGTCCCGGCAAACGGCGATATCCGTAGTCCCCGCGCCGATGTCCACCAGCGCCAGGTTCAAAAGCCGCAGCTCCGCCGGAATGGCGGCGTTCATGGCGGCGATGGGCTCCAGCGTCAGGCTGGAGACCTGGAGGCCCGCCGTCCGCATGGCGGCGTACAGACTCTCCACCACCTCCCCGGGGAGGAAAGTGGCTACCACGTCCGCCTCCGCCTTCTTGCCCGTGTGGTCCAGGAGGGACGCCAGGGGATAGTTGTCCAGCCGGTATTGGACCACGGTGTAGCCCACCATGAAAAACTGCCGCCGTGCCTCATCCTCCACCTGCAAGGCCTCCTCGGCGGCGGAGAGGGCCCCCGCCTCCAGGCGGCTGATGGTTTCGGCGCTGATGGATTTTTCGTCGCTGATGTCTATGGCAAAGCTGCCGCTCTGGGTCCGCAGAGCGCGCCCGGCGGCGGCCACGCAGACCCGCTCCAGGCGGATGCCCAGGCGTTCCTCCAAACGGTCCGTCACCGTCCGGGCCAGGGCCCCCACCTGATGGATGTTGTCGATCTGCCCGTCCAGCATGGCGCGGCTCCCATGCTCCGCCATTTCAATGTCCAGGGCCTTGAACCGGCCCCCGAAGGGTCTGCCCACAATGCCCACAACGCTGCGGGTCCCAATATCCAGGGCGAAGATCAGATCCTGCTCCTGGGCTCTCAAATCCTTCATAAAGAGACGCTCCTTTTCTATGCCTCTCGGAGGCACAAATGATGCCAGAAAGCGGCACCGAACCGCCTTCTGGCATCATGGCAGGGAACTCTACTGCCAGTGCGGGATGGCGCGAGTGGTCCTGCGTTCATTCCGTGTCCACGGCAGCTCGCGTCTTAAATTGGCCGGACCTGCCCGGCGGAAAAGCGCTTAATACTTGCTGAACGCGCTTCCGCCGCCGCTGTAGCCGCCGTCATAGGAGATGTCGGCGCTGTCGTCGGAGTAGGAGGCAGCAGGGGCGCTGTAGCTGCTGGAGCCGCTGTCGTTGAGGAGACGGAACTTGCTCAGCAGGTCCTTCATCAGGCTGGCCTGGCTGCTCAGCTCCTCGCTGGCGGCGGCGGACTGCTCCGAGGTGGCGGAGTTGGTCTGCACCACGCTGGAGATCTGGTCGATGCCCTCGGTGACCTGCGCGATGGCCTCGGCCTCTTCCTCGACAGCCTTGGCAATCTCCTGGAGGGCGGACATGGACTCGTTGGTGGCCTCCACCGTCTTGTCCAGGGACTCGGACACCCGCTTGACGATTTCGCTGCCGTCCTGGACGGAGGTAATGGAGTTGTCAATCAGCTCCTTGGTGGCCTTGGCGGCCTGGTCGGACTTGGTTGCCAGGTTCCGCACCTCGTCGGCCACAACCGCGAAGCCCTTGCCGGCGCTGCCCGCCCGGGCGGCCTCCACGGCGGCGTTCAGGGCTAGGATGTTGGTTTGGAAGGCGATGTTTTCAATGGTGGCGATGATCTTGCCGATCTCCTCGGAGGAGCTGGAGATTTTCTCCATGGCCTTCACCATTTCCTCCATGTAGTCCGCGCTCTCGCGGACCCGCAGGTCGGCGTTCTTGGAGTGGTCAATGGCCTGCTCGCTGCGCTTGGCGTTGCTCTGGGAACGGCTGGAAATCTCGGCAATGGTGGCGGACAGCTCCTGAACGGCGCTGGCCTGCTCGGTAGCGCCCTGCGCCAGGGCCTGGGCGCCGGTGGACACCTGGTCGGAGCCGGAGGAAACCTGCTCACCGCTGAGGTTAATCTGGGCCAGGGTGTCGCTGAGGCTGCGGTTGATGACGCGGATGGACTCCAGCATGCTGCGCAGCTCGCCGACATACAGCTGCTCCGCCTCGGTGCGGCAGTTGAAGTTGCCGTTGCCCATCTCCTCCAGAAGGCGGCAGGTATCCTTGATCACGCCGTCCAAAGTGTGCTGGCTGCTTCGCAGTGCGTCGCACATTTCGCCCAGCTCGCTCTTGCTCTCATAGTCCACGGGGATGTCCAGCTTGCCCTCGCTGAAGCCCACCAGGGCGACCCGGACCTTCTCCACAGGAATCACGATGCTCTTGATGATGACGAGCGCAAACCGGATCACCACGAGGGTCGCAATGACCATCGCTACAATGATGGCAATGATCGCGATCATGGAAATCGTGTTCTGCCGCTCAATGACCTTCGCCTGTTCAGACTGGAGCCTCGCGGCCAGCGTATCGCCGGCGGCGGCGGCCTGGGTCAGGGCGGGCGTGCAGGTGGTTACGATCATATTGGCGGCCTGCTCCTGGTTCGTCCGGGCCGTCTGGCCAATTTTTTCGGCCTCGGCCTCCCAGTCCTCCACCAGCGCGACAAAGTTGTTCAGCTCCGTCTTATCCTCCAGGGGATAAATGCTGTTCAGCTCTGCCATCTCCGTTTTCAGCTCGCTGATTTTGCTGTTGGCTGTGTCAATGCTGCTCATGTCGCCGGATAAAACCGCGTCCCGCAGACCGCGGGCGGCAATATTGTAGCTGATGCGGCATTCGAACACTGCCTCGTTGGACGCGACATACCGCTCCAGAATGTTTGTGTACTGGCCCTTCTGCATCGTCATCAGGAACAAGGAAATGATGATGATAAGCGCGGAGATCCCGATGGTAATTCCATACCCCATGACCAGGCTTTGCCTGACCTTCATATTTTTGATCATTTGCGTCTTCCTCCTCTTTATTATGTAGCTTCATCCTTATCTATGATCATCGGCTCCGAGGCTATACCACGTCGCCGTATCTTCCTTTCTCGACATCTCCGAAAATCTTTCCATCCACCAATGTAATCACCCGCCGGCGCATGATGTTCACATACCGGCTGGCATGGGTGGCCATGATTACGGTGGTGCCCATGCGGTTGATTTCCTGCAAAAGCTGAAACATGTCCCAGATGTTGTCGTCGTCCAGGTTCGCCGTGATCTCGTCCAGCACCAGAATGGGAGGGCTGTTGATCAGGGCCCGGGCCAGCTCCACCCGGCGGCATTCCCCGATGGACATCTCCACCGGATACCGGGACTCCACGCCCCGCATTCCCACCAGGCCCAGCACCTTCTTCACCCGGAGCTCCACGTGCTTCCCGCTCTCAAAGCGGCGGCGGCCCACCTGGGCGGCCACCCAGAGGTTCTCCTCCACGGTCATTTTCCGAATGAGGCTGTGCTCCTGCTGGACCTTGCCGAAGAGGATGGCCATGCGGTTCTGGCTCCAGGGAATCAGCTTGGAGAGGTCCTTCTTGTCCAGGCACACCATTCCCTTGTCCGGCTTGAGCTTCCCGGAGATCAGGTCCAGCAGCGTGCTCTTTCCCGCGCCGCTGCTGCCGACCAGGAAGACGAATTCCCCCTGCCGGATGGTCAGGTTGATGTCCTCTACGCCGACCTCGTACCTCTTGCCCTTCTGCTCCTTCTGCTGCCGGCGGTCCAGCTTATAGTTCTTTGTGACGTTTTCCAGCGTGATCGTGGGCATACTCTGCGCTCCCGTAGTCTTGAATCATATCTCAAGCGGAAGGACTTCCCGTCCGCTTGGCAGTTTCCGGCATTCGTCCCTACGCGCGCAAAGGCGGGAGCCCGGCCGGACCGGCCGGCCGGAGCTCCGGCTTTCGCGGTTTCTCTTACTTGTAGATGGACTTCTCTCGCGCCAGCTTGCGGTTGACCACCCGGTCCAGCTCCACAAGCTGCTTCAAGACCCTCTGGTTCGCGCCCACCTGTGCCGTCACCGGGCCTTCCTCCGCCGTCTCCGCCTCCGCGCCCTTCAAAATGGCGGAGAGGCGGGCCGCGTCTCCAGCGGGCAGGGAGCGGCGCTGCTGTTCCAGAGCCTGCTGGGCCCTGGCCAGCTTGTCGGTGGGCTCCTGCCGCATAGAGATCAGCATCTGCGCCGAGATCTGATCGTCCCGGTCCACGGCGTCCGCCAGCTGGCGGGTCAGGTCCAGCGCCTCGTTCAGCGCGGTGTAAATTCGTTTAAGCTGTACGTGGGCATCCATCAGCGCCGGTGCTTCCATCCTGATCCCTACTTTCTTGAGTCTCCGCTTTTTTGCGCCTGGCGGAAGGCGTCCCGCAGCTCGCCCACCATGGTCTTCACGTGGGCCAGGAGCTCCTTGCGGCGGCCGATCTTTGCCCGGCTCAGCTCATAAGTAAAGTACTCATACAGCTGTGCCAGATTTCCGCTGATGGGATACTGATGGTCCAGCGTGGAGTCCAGGTAGTCGATGATGGCGGCCGAACGCTCAATGGAGGCTTCATAAACGGGGTAATTCTGTTGGTCCAGCATGAGCTCCGCCTGGGACAGGCGTTTATACAACTCGTCATACAGCAGCAGCAGCAGCTCTCCCTGGGTCATGGTATTGACGCTCTGCTCCTTGTATTGCTGGTAGCCTTTCATATCCATTGTTTGTGGATCACCGCCTTTTTAAAATCAGCCCATCATCTGGGAGAAATAAGAGCTCTGAGAGTTCATCTGCTGGATAAGCTGCTCCAGGCGGGAGAACTGATTGGTGTAGTAATCCACCTGGTCGCTCATTTTGTCCTGCCACTTCTCGATTTCCTCGTCGATGCGGTTGAGCTCCTTTTGGATGGTATTGTTGTACATGGTGCTGGGAGCCAGGGGAGAGCCGGCCTTTTCCACCAGCACGCCCTTGCCGCCCTCGGTCTTGCCGTAGATCTCCAGGGGCTGCTTCAGAGCCTGCATCAGGCCGTTGCTCTTTGCGCCGGATTCCACGCTGGCGGTGAAGGCGTCCCGGACCTTGTCGGGGTCGTTGTTCAGGGCGGCGCGGAATTTGTCCTCGTCGAACTCCAGGGTGCTCAGGCCGTTGGAGTAGTTGACGGTAATGCCCGCCGCCCGAAGGGCCGCGCCGTTCTCGCCGGTCATAGAGATGGCGGAGGTCATGCGCTGGTAGAGGGAGGCCAGGTCCCGGTCGCCGAAGAGGAGGCCCGCCTTGGCCTTTTCGTTCCAGTTTTTGATGGCGCTTTCGCTCATGCCGTCTTCATCCTCGGAAGTCAAGGGCTCATAGTAAGCGCCGTTGGACCGCTGGGCGGGGAGGGTGGAATAGGCGTCCTTGATCTCCTTAGCCATGGCGTTGTAGTCTTCCACCATCTGCTTGACCACGTCCACAATTTTGTCCGCGTCGGAGCTGGTCTCGAAGGTCACGCCCTCGGTGGGGGCTGTGACGGCGGTTTTCTCCATAAGGGCGCTCATGTTCTGCTTCTGCGTCTCGTCTGTGGTAAAGCGCAGTCTGCCGGAACCATCCACCTGGGCGTACACCGTGTCGCCGTTTTGATGCTGGAAGGTCATATTCCCATCGGCATTCATTGTACCATACACGGTTTTGCCGGTCTTTTCGTCCTGGAAAACGTATCTTCCGTCCTCCAGCTGCTCGGCGCTGATCTGCTTTTCCTGGCCCTGGCCCTGGTAGATATAGAACATGGAGTTGCCGTCTTTATCCTTGGCCTGGCTTACATTATATTTGATGTTTCCATCCGCGTCCGTCTCATAGCCGAAGGTCCCCTTGAGGTTGATGGTCATTCCGTCCATATCCACCTCGTTGGAGCTGCGGGTGATCTCTCCCAGGGAGGTGCCGTTGACAGTAGCCTCGAAAATGGCGTCCTGGCCAGCGGTATAACTTCCTCGTCCGTCATCGTCATAGGTGCCGGGGGCCCCGAACAGCTTGGCGGACAGGCCCTCAAACTTGATTTCGCTGGCCGCGCCGGTATCCTTGGCGGTGAAGCTCAGCTCGTTGGTCAGCTTGGAATAGGCCACCTTCACTCCGGACTCGCTGTTGCTGTTCATGGCGTTGAAGACCGTGCTCAGGGCCGTATCTTCGTTGAACTGGCCGACTTCCTTGCCGTTGACCTTGAAGGAATAGAGCTGCTTTCCGTTGGCGTCCGTCGCCAGCTTGTCGGTTTTATTGCCCTTGGAATCCAGGACATACGCCTTCTCAAGGCCCTCGAAGTCCTCCGCCTTGAGCAGCTCGCCCAGGGTCTTGCCGGTATTCAGATAGCTGGTGACCCGGTCGCTCTCGCCGAAGCCCAGCATCTCGCCCTTGCTGGAACCAATGGCAAACGTGGACGCCTTGGGCGCTTCAAACTGGAGCTGGATGCCCTTTTCGCTGCCATTTTTGTCACTTACCGTCAGCTTGCCCTTGCCAAAGGCGTCGTCGATGTTCTTTTGCAGCGCCTTGATATAGGCCTCGTCCCGGTCCGCACCGGTCAGGCCCTTAACTGTGTCCTCGCCCGGCAGCTTGATGGTCTTGGTCTTGCCGTCCAGGGTGATTTCCATGCTGGCGCCCCGGGTGGAGAGATACTCCAGGGTGTTCATCGACTTGGTGTCCAGCGCGTCGCCGGAAAGGGTCAGAGACTTGATCTGCTCGTCGGCATTCGTGCTGGGCTTTTGCCCGCCCAGCAGCTTCTCCTGGACGTTGCCGGTAGCTCCGCTGACGTAAACGCCGTTTTTCTTCGGGTCCGTAAAGGTAATTTTGCCGTCGGAGCCCACTTCGGCCTTGATCACGTTGTCCAAGAGGTCCTGGCCGGTGTAGGTGTTGGTGCCGATGGAAACGCTCTGGGACTCCAGCTGCTTGTTGATCTCCGCCACCAGGGCGTCGGCGTCCTCAAAGGTCTGGGTCTCGTCAAAATTGATGCGCAGATAGCTCGTGGCGTTGGAACCGCCATAGGCCAGGGTCAGGGAGCCGTTCAAATTGCCAAGCTCGATTTCCTTGTCCAGGTCCAGGGTCCCGCTGGCGGCGGACGTGACCTTATCCTGTCCAAATTCGGCGGTAGTGCCGTCCAGTGCGGTGCCGCTGAGCTTGTAGGTGGCGGCGGCAGCCAGCTGCCTCACCCGGTCGATGCGGATATCGCTGCTGGACCGGCCGGTGGCGGACACCAGGTCCTTGTTGGCCCCCTTGGACACCGTCTTCACCGCCGAGTCGAAGAAGCTGGTGGACATCAGGTTGTTGCTGGAGCGGTAAGAAGTGTATTTCGAGAGGAAGGAGGACATTTTGCTGATCATACTCCGGTACGCGTCCTGCTTCCACTCCGTCTTCGTGCGCTTCTGGGTCAGAGCCGTGATTTTGTTTTTGTACGCGGATATCGCGTTTTCGATCATGCTCTCCGTGTCCATGCCGCTGGCAAGGCCGGTGATGACATTTCGATTCCCGTAAATGCTGGTAGATCTGCTTACTCCGCTGACTGCCATGAGGATACAACTCCTTTCAATGATTCCAATAGCGTCCGGGCGTTCCCGGCCCGGTTCCATCGAACTTAGAATTTTTTTGATATTCCTCTATGTTTTTTTATCGACATATAGTATAATAAAAATAAGAGGTCCCCGTTTAGTTTTTACAGTAAGGAGGAAAATCCTTTGACACAGGTCATCACTGTCACGAATCAAAAGGGCGGCGTGGGCAAAACCACCACCGTTTCCGCGCTGGTCTGCGGCCTGAAGCAGCGGGGCGCGCGGGTCCTGGGCGTCGATCTGGACCCCCAGGGCAATCTCGGCTTCACCCTGGGCCTGGACATTGGCGAGTGCAAGACCGTCTACGACGTGCTCACCGGCGCCTGTCCCATCGAGCGGGCCATCTCCCACACGGAGTACGGCGATATCCTCGCCTCGGACATCATGCTCTCCACCGCCGAGGTGGAGTTCACGGCCCCCCGGCGGGAGTTCATGCTCTCCCAGCAGCTGGATGTGGTGAAGCCCAATTACGACTTCATCATCATCGACACCCCTCCGGCGCTGAACATCCTGACCATCAACGCCTACGTGGCCTCCACCGGCCTCGTCGTCCCCATGGAGGCGGAGGTTTTGAGCCTGGTGGGCGTCTCCCAAATCCAGGACACCATTGAAACCGTCCGCAAGTCCTTCAACCCGGACCTGAAGGTCCTGGGCATCCTCTTGAATAAGTACGACCGCCGCCTGACCCTCTCCCGGGAGATTCTGGACCTGGCGGAATCCGTGGCGGAGCAGCTGGACAGCCAGGTGTTCCGCACCAAGGTCCGCCGCAGCGTCAGCGTGGCCATGGCCCCCGCCCATGGGCAGAGCGTCCTGACTTACCAGCCCGGCTCCAAGGCCTCCGCCGACCTGAGGAAGATCGTGGACGCCGTGGCGGGCCCGGCCTTCCCGGCTCCCCGCTCCGTTTCCCGGGGCAAATGGTTCTGACTGTTTTATCTTTCTAATGTAAAGGAGTTCTGATTATTATGGCATCCAACAACAGCAGCAAAACCGCTCATGTAATGAACCTGCTCAGCAAAAACCGCGGCAGCGCGCCCGAGCCCCAGGCGGCGGAAGCCAAACCGGAGCCCGCCGCGCCCCAGGCGGAAGCCGCTCCTCAAGCGGCCGCCGTCCCTCTGGAGGCGGAGCCCGCCCACGCCGCGCCGGTAGCCCCCATCATTTCCTCCATCACCGCCGACGCCGCCGTCTCCTCCCAGATCAAGGACGCTCTGGAGGCGGAGCTGGAGGCAGCCGCTCCCTCCTCCAAGCCCCCCGTCCAGCAGGAGGCTCCCAGCCGGCAGCCCGCTCCTGTTCAGCAGGAGGCCCCTATCCAGAAGGAAGTCCCCGCACCCCAGGAGGCTCCCGCTCCGCGCGCGGCTTCCGCCCAGGAATCGCCCGCTGCGCCGGTCCAGGAGGCCCCCGCTCCCCAGCCTGTTCCGGAAGAGGAGAACCCCAGCTATATCAACGTCATGCAGCTCCTGGTGGAGGAAAAGGCGGATGAGTACATGAAGATGTTCGGCATCTGCTGCTGCGACACCTGCCGGGTAGACGTCCGGGCCTACGCCCTGAACCATCTGCCTCCCAAGTACGTGGTCCTGAGCCAGAACGAGCGGGTCCCCCGCCTTACCGTCTACGAGAGCCGCTTCGCCAGCGACGTCACCGCCCAGCTCATCCAGGCCTGCAAAAAGGTCATGCTCACGCCCCACCATTCCCGGCCGGAGTAAGCGGCGTTCGCCCGCTCCTTCGGGAAGGAGGCCCCGCTTGGGGCCTCCTTTTTTCTGGGCCGCCGCGCTGTGCGCCGGGACCTCCGCCGGCTTCGGGGCGGTTAGCCGCCTCTACTGTCTTATTTTACCATGGTCCCGCGGAATGTTCAACTCATTTGCGCCGGCGCTCCAAAAATTTGTTCAGCCCGGCGAAATCACGGTTCGCCGGGCTGTTCAAATTACGCATCCTGCGTCCCTCTCCCCGCTTACTCGCCGCTCTCCGGCGCCGCAGACGCCGTTTCCGGAGCGGGCGCCGTTTCCGGCCCCGCGTCGGGGGCGACGCTGCTCAGCTGCTCCCAGAGGACGTTGACGTTCTCCATGCAGGTGAAGTACACGTTGGTCAGGATCTGGTTGGGAATGCCCAGCTCCTCCGCCAGGGAGGTGATAGCGTTCCAGTTGGCCGTCTCATAACTCAGCAGCAGCTCGTAGAGCTTGCCGCAGCGGCCCTCTTTCTTGGTGAGGGCATTCCGCACCTCGTCCGCCACGGGCAGCTCCTCCAGGATCTCCTCCAGGGGGGCGTCCACCAGGTGGTTCAGCGTGGAGAACATGCCCATCAAATAGGCCTCCGCCGGAGAGATCGGCATATTCTTGGCGTACTTCATCAGCTCCTTGCAGAAGGAGGCCCGCATGAAGGAGCGCTTCAGGAATTCCTCGGTCCCGGCCTCGGCGGACTCGGTGCTGACGCTGGCGCTGAGGAGGTAAATCCACTGCTTCAGCTGCCCGAGTCCCAGGGTCATGATGGCCTGATGGACCGTCGTGGCCCGATTCCGCAGGGCGAAATAGGCGGAGTTGGCCACCTTCAGCAGGTTGTAGGTCAGGCTGGCGTCCATGGAGATCAGCTGCTCGATCTCGTCCACGTCCGGCTCATCCCGGGTGATGGCTACCATCAGGCGGAAGAAGCTGGACTGGAGATACGCGCTGGAGTGGACCCGGGTGGTCATCTGCTCGGCCACGTAGGCGCCCTCCAGCCCGTCGGCCTTCAGCAGCAGCGCCTTGCGGTACTGCTCCTCCGTGTCGATACTGGTGACGATGCACTTTTTCTGCATACTGTGGGCCACTTCCACAATGTTGTGCATAGCCAGCTCCGGCGTGCTCTGGATGTTCACCTTGATGTAATCAATGCTGTCCAGCAGGGCCAGATACCGGGGGGCAAACTGGAACTCGTTCACCGCCACCTTATAGCCCTCTTTTGCAAACTGGTTGACAAAGTGCATGGACAGCGGATGGATAATAACGCTGTCGTTGATCTGGATTACAAGCTCCGATTTGTCGAACAGCCGGGGCGTCTTCTTCATCAGCAGCGTAGTCGTGAAAGTCATGAAGTTCAAGGAACCTCTCAGCGTCGTCGTGCTGTTCTGAGTGAGGAAGCTGTAAATCGTATCGGCAGAGGCAAATTCCCTGGCCTGGGGATTCTCCACGGTAAACGCCTGGTTCTCCCCATGGTACAGGATCTCATGCCCCAATATCTTCCCCTCGGAGTCCTTGATCGGCTGCCTTACGATATATTTACTGCTCATGATATCCCTCCGCGATTATTCCCGCCGCCCGGTTTCTTCCAGCAGGTGGTCAATGACCCGGACCAAATGTCCGATCTCCGGCTTGCTCATCTGCTCGTCGGCGCCCAGCTCCTTGCCCTTGCGGCGCATTTCCTCCGTGATCAGGGAGGAGAAGATAATCAGCGGCAGGTGCTTGAAGTCCTTGTCGTCCTTCACCAGCTTAGTCAGCCGGTGGCCGTCCATCTGGGGCATCTCGATGTCGGTGATGATCAGCGCCGCCTCGTCGTCGAGGTTATCGCGGCCCCGCAGGCTGTTGAGGAACTCCCACAGCTTGCTTCCGTCAGGAAACATCCGGGTGTTGACATAGCCGGACTTATGGAGGGCCTCCTCGATCATCTTGCTCAGAAGCACGGAATCCTCCGCCACCAGGATGACGGCGTCGCTCCGCTTCCGCTCGCCCAGCTGGTCGATCTCGGACATCTGGATGGTGGTCTCCGGGGCGATCTCCGCCACGATCTTCTCAAAGTCCAGAATGGTCACCAGGTCGTCGCCGCACTGGGCAATGCCCGTGGCGATGCCCTCGTTCCCTCCGGCCACGGTCTTATCCGGCTTCTGAATGCTCTTCCAGGAGATGCGGCTGATGCCCACCACCGTGTGGACACGAAAGGCAATGTTCATCTTGTTGAAATTAGTGATGATGAACAGGTCCTTGCTTTTCTTTTCCCCGACCTCTCCCAGCAGGTAGGTCGGCAGGTCCACCACCGTGATTACCTTGTCTCTGGGCTTGAAGATGCCCTCCACAGCCGGGTGGGCATGGGGCATGTGCTTCACCGGCTGGGAGACCAGAATCTCCTTGACCTTCGCCACATTGATGCCGTACAGGCTCTCATTGATGGTGAACTCCATGACCTCGATCTCATTTGTGCCCGATTCCAGCAAAATGCCCCGCTTGTCCTCTTCCAACAACATTCCGAACACTCCTTTCAGTGGTATCTCTATCTCATACAAATATTCCCCAGGCCGGTCAAATAATCATTTCCGGCCGACCGTAGCACCGGACGCACGCCTGCCCGGTGGCGGGATCGAACAGCAGCGTCCGAGCGACGGAGCCGCCTACATCCTCCTTCAGGAGCTGGATGCCCTCCCGCTTCAGGTGCATATGGACGCTTTCGATGTTGCGCTGGCCAATGTTCCCCAGGTTTCCGCCGCTGATCTCGAACATCTTGGCCCCGCCGGCGATCTTCGCCGTGATGCGGGACCGGGACGCCCCCTTGGCCTCCATCATTTTCAGCGTCTCCCGGATGCCGGTGTCGGCGTACTTCATGGTGTTCTTCCGGCCCGGCTCCATATTCAGCGGCAGCATAATGTGGATCAGCGCCGCCAGCTTGATTTTCTGATCATACAGGCAGATCCCGATGCAGGACCCCAGGGCGTAGGTGATCAGCATGCCGCCGCCCTTTGCCATTTTCATGTCCGCAATTCCAACTGTGATCTTACTCTCCACTGTTCACGCCCAGCTTCCTTAACAAAAAGTTCAGCGACCGAATATCCGGCGACAACAGCAAACGGCAGGGAATCTCCTTTCCATTGCAAATAAAGTTTCCGCCGATGGTCATGATATAATTGGACTGTCCGCCGTACTCCGCCATGGGCACGGCCATGATAGCGCCCTGCATATCCACGGTAAAGGCAGGGACCGTCAGGTTGATCTCGATACCCGCCAAGCCGCTGAGGGCGTTGATAAAGGTAGAGATCATGATGTTGCCCACCTCGATCAGGGCGGAGCGCTCCAGCTCTTCCAGCTCCATGTAATCCTGGATGGTTTTTCCCATCATGCTCTCCAGCACCAGGTTTACAAAATCCATCTGCTGCACCGACAGCATGATGCCGCTGAGCTGCCCGCTCATCCCCACCAGCGCGCCGGCGGTAATGGGCTCCGGGCCGCCGATCCACTCGATGGCTTCATTGTACTCCATGATGCGGACCTCCGGCTGCTGGATGCGCACCGGCATCCCGATGAGAGCCGACAGGCTGGTGGCCGCGTTGCCGGTGCCGATGCTGCCGATCTCCTTCAGGGTGTCCAGCTCCAGGGAGCTGAGCTCGTCATAGCTTTTTATGGTCATTCTCTACCTCCCTCTCAACCGCGCAGACTGTTGATAGTCGTCTCAATCTCATCAGAGGTCTGCACCATTTTCAGCGCCATGCCATAGGCGCGCTGGGACTCGATGACCTTGGTCATCTCCTCCGCCAGGTCCGCGTTGGACATCTCTATGAAGCCCCGCATCAGCGTTCCTCCGCCCTGGCGGATGCTCCCGTTCTTCTCCACGGCTTGGAAGCGGGTGTCGTACACGTGCTCCATGCCATCGTAGTTCATATAGTCGAAGATACCCACGGGCTGGGGCGCGTGCTCGTCCTCCACCTCAATCATGCCCCCCGTCTCGCTGAGAACGAAGCGCCCCTCGTTGTCGGAGAGGTAATAAATTCGCTCCTGAATCTCCTGACCGTTCTCGTCCACCTCGCCGGTGGGCCGCATCAGCTCGGAAATCACAAAGCCGCCGTTCCGGGTGAGGGTAATCTCTCCCGTGACCAGGTCCGCGATGGCGAAGAAGCCCTCCCCCGCGATGGCGTAGTCCTGGTCCCGCCGGGTCTCCTCCAGAGCGCCGCTCTTGAAGTCCGTGTCCGTGGTCCACAGCGCCGCGCCCACGCCGGAGGGAAGCATCTCGAAGCCGTCGGCTCCCTCTCCGGCGCCTTCCGTCGCGGTCCCGACGCTCTTGACGTCGTCGTACATCAAGGCGGCGAAGCGGCTCTTCTCCGCCCGGAAGCCGTAGGTGTTCAGGTTGGCAATGTTGTTTCCGTGGACTCCCAGCCGCTTCAGCTGCTGGTGGGCCCCCACGGCCGCGATGAAAAAGGATTGGTTCATAGGCTTCCTCCTTAGGCGAAGCGGCCGACGTCGCTGGTGGCCTTGGTCATCAGCTGGTCATACATCTTCGTGACCTGGGCAGCGCTTTGCAGCGCCCGCTGGTAGGTAATCATTTCCGTCATCTGCTTGACCATGTCGCTGTTGGAGCGCTCCAGATACTTGTTCCAAATCTGGAAATCCGTGCTCTGCTGGGCGCCCTCCCCGGTGAAGAGCCCCCGGTCGTTCCGCTCCAGGGCCTGGTTGTCCTCAAAGCTGTAGACCCCCAGCTGGCCGATGGCGGCGCCCCCGCCCTGCTCCGGCGGCTGGTCAAAGTAAATGACGCCCTGGCTGTCGCCCCGGATTTTGTCGGTGCCCAGGTAAATGGGCTGGCCCTGGGGGTCCAGCACCTGGCCGAAGCCGGGGAGGCAGAGATAGCCCTCGTCGTCCAGGCTGAAGTTGCCCATCCGGGTGTATCCCACGTTGCCCTCCGGGTCCTGGACGGCGAAGAAGCCGTCCCCCACGATGGCAAAGTCCAGGGGCAGCTCCGTGGGCTCCGGAATGCCCTGGCTGTAGTCGGTGTAGATCTCGCTGGCCGCCCTTATGTAGCTCTGCCGGCCGATCTCCGTGCCGCTGCTCTCATTAACCGTCAGCCGGCTGTACATCACGTCGTCAAAGGTTGTGGCTACGTAGCGGTCCTGCTTATAGCCCGCCGTGGAGATGTTCACCATATTGTTTCCGATGACATTCAGGTTGTTCTGGTGCGTCAGCATGGCGGAGGTCAGATTGTAAAAGCCCTTATACACGGTTATCCCTTCTTCCTCTTAGGTTTCGGCTTCGGTTCGTCGTCCAGATAGTTTTCCATATAGGTCCGCAGCTTCTGGATGGCCCGGGTGTGGATCTGCGAAATACGGGGCTCGCTGAGCTCCATCACCTGGGCGATCTCCTTCAGGTGCAGGTTCCGTTCATAGTACAGCGAGAGGACGATCTGCTCATTCTCCCGCAGGGAGGCGATGCCCTGGGCCAGGGCCCGCTGCATCTCCCGTTCCTGGAGCACCAGCTCCGGCTGGCTCTGGGCGTCGCTGGAGGGGACCTCCATGGGATAGCCCGCGGTCTCCCGGGTGTCCATCAGCACATCCAGGGAGAGGACATTGCTCAGCGCGATGTTGGCGGCGTCCTTCTGATACCGCTCCGGGGTAATGCCCAGGTGCTCCGCAATCTCCCCGTCGGTGGGGCTCCGCCCCAGGGAGGCGGACAGCTCCGCCGAGGCCAGGTCAATCTCCTTGGCCCGCTTGCGGACGTTCCGGGGAATCCAGTCCTGCTTCCGGGCCAGGTCGATGACCATGCCCCGGATGCGCTTGGAGACATAGGTCTCGAACTTCACGCCCTTGTCCGGGTCGAATTTGTCGATGGCCCCCAGGAGGGTGATGATTCCCTCATTGATAATATCGTCAATCTGGGCAAAGCTGCTGTACACGCCCCGAATCTGCATGGCGGCGTTCTTAATCAGCCCCTCGTACCGCAGGACCAGGGGCCATTTCAGGCTTTCGTCCCCCGTCTCCTTGTAGAGCCGGAGGAGCTCCTGGGTATCCATCTCCCCAATTTCCCGCTCGCTGTAGCGGACGGCGGCGGTCTGCTCGCTCATGTGCCCACCGCCCTTCGCTCCGGCTTGGCGGCAGGCTCCAGGGTGATGTTCCCGATGGCCTGAATCTGCACGGCGCTGGTAATCTCATTGAAGGACAGGACGTATACGCCGGGATAGAACTGGGTAATCATCTTGGCGAAATAGCCCCGGATTACCTGGCTGACCAGGATAATGGGCGTTTGAGAGAGATCGTTGAATTTCTTCATCTGGTTGGCCAGCTGGGAGACGATCTGCTGCATCAGCTCCGGGCCCATAGCCAGGTACACGCCCTGCTCGTTCCGGGTGAGGGAGGCGATGATCTTCTTCTCCACCTCCGCGTCCAGGGTGACGACGCGGAGCTGCCCGTCCTCGCAGAAGCGGCGGGTGATGGTCCGGGCCAGCGCGCCCCGGACCTGCTCCGTGGCGGCGTCGATATCCCGGCCCTGCACCAGGGCGTCGGCCAGGGTCTCCACGATGGCCCCCAGGTCCTTGATGGGCACGCCCTCCTTCAGCAGGTTCCGCAGCACCTTTTCCAGCGTGGCGTAAGAGATGATGGCGGGAATGGCCTCCTCCACCAGCTCCGGGGAGGTGCGCTTCAGGTTCTCCACCAGCTGAATGGTCTCCGTCCGGCCCAGCATCTCATAGGCGTATTTTTTCACCGTCTCCGACAGGTGGGTCAGCATGACGGACAGGGGGTCGATGACGTTGTAGCCGTAAATCTCCGCCATTTCCTTGTTCTCCGGCAGAATCCACCGGGAGGGAATGCCGTAGGCAGGCTCGATGGTCTCGATGCCGTCGATCTCCCCCAGGGGGTTCGCCGGCTCCAGGGCCAGGTAGTAATCCACCAGAATCTCTCCCCGGGCCACCTCCTCGCCCCGGATGCGGATGACGTACTGGTTCGTCCCCAGGGAGGACGCGTCGTGGAGGCGGATGGAGGGGAAGACGAAGCCCATGTCCTGGGCGTACTGGCGGCGGAAGATGACGATGCGGCTGATAAGCTTGCCGCCGTGGCTCTCGTCCACCATGGGGATAAGGCTGTATCCGAACTCCATCTCGATGGGCTCCACCGAGAGGAGGTTATAGACATTGTTGATATCCTTGTAGTAATCGGTCTCGCTGGGCGCGGCGGCCTCGCCGGCCTGCTGCTGCTGTTCCTCGGCGGCCTGGATGGCCGCGGTCTCCCGCCGTTCCCGCTCCATGCGGCTGCTGACATACCAGCCCACGCCCAGAAGCAGCCCGCCGCCCACTGCCAGGGCGAAGCGGGGCGTGTTGGGAATGGCCGCCAGGAAGAGGAGGATGACGCCGGTGGTCATGATGGCCCGGGGCTGAGCCTTGAACTGGCCGATGACGTCCTTGTTGAGGCTCCCCTCGGACACGGACCGGGTGACGATCATGCCCGTGGCGGTGGAGATCATCAGCGCCGGAAGCTGGGAGACCAGGCCGTCGCCGATGGTGACGATGGAGTATCGGGAGATGACGTCGGAGAAGGTTCCGCCATTGACCAGCATCCCGATGAGAACGCCTCCGATGAAGTTGATCATGGTGATGATCAAGGACATGGTGGCGTCGCCTTTGACGATTTTGGTGGCGCCGTCCATAGCGCCGTAGAAGTCCGCTTCCTTTTGGATCTTATGCCGGCGGCCCTTGGCCTCCTGCTCGTCAATGAGGCCGGAGGAGAGGTCCGCGTCAATGGCCATCTGCTTGCCGGGCATGGCGTCCAGGGTGAACCGGGCGGCCACCTCGGCCACGCGCTCGGCGCCCTTGGTGATGACGATGAACTGCACCAGCACGATAATCAGGAAGATGACCACGCCGACCACGATATTGCCGCCTGTGATGAGGTTGCCGAAGTTCTGGATAACCGTTCCGGCGTAGCCGTGCCAGAGAATCTGGCGGGTGGTGGAGACGTTCAATCCCAATCGGAACAGCGTGGTAATCAGCAGCAGCGACGGGAAAATGGAGAATTCCAGCGCCTCCGAGATGTTCATGGTGATCATCAGGATCATAATGGAAAGCCCGATGTTGACCACCAGCAGGAGGTCCAGCAGCTGCGTCGGCAGGGGGATGATCAAAAACAGAACGATGACCACGACGGCGAGGGATATTACGTTGTCCATGATCCTTCTCAAGCGCCGGTCACCTCCTGTCCCACAGATTCCTTTCCGCCCCGGCCCGTCTCGCAAAACCGGCTGGCCTTATCCTTTGGACAAGGCGGCAAATTTATTTTACCAATTCGTGCTTCTCGTTCAGCCGGAAGATGTATACCAGCACCTCCGCCACGGGGTTGTAGAGCTCCGGGGGAATTTCCTGGTCCACCTCCGTGTCCGCGTACAGCGCGCGGGCCAGCGGAACATTCTCGATGGTGGGGATCTTATGCTCCTCCGCCACCTTCACGATGCGGAGGGCCAGGGAATCCTGTCCCTTGGCAAGGACGATAGGGGCCGCGTCCCGCTCCGGCTTGTACCGGAGGGCCACGGCGAAGTGGGTGGGGTTTCGGATAACCACGTCGGCCTGGGGGACCTGCTGCATCATGCGGCTCTGCGCCCGCTTGCGCTGCATTTCCTTGATCTTTCCCTTGATCTGGGGATCGCCCTCGGTCTGTTTGTACTCCTCCTTGATCTCCTGCTTGCTCATGCGGAGATTCCGCTCATAGTCCCACCACTGATACATGAAATCCAGGGCCGCCAGGGCAATGAAGGCAATGCCGATCTTCACAATCATGCTCATGCCCTCGGAAAACAGGTGACTGGAAGAGGCCCGGAGGTCCACATAAAGATATTTAGCGCTCTCATGGAACATGCCGCTGATGCTCATATAGACGATGATCATGAGAATGCAGATTTTCAGCAAGCCCTTCAGGGCGTTGATGACGCTTTTCAGGGAAAACAGCCGCTTGAAGCCCTCCAGAGGATTGATCCGGTTGAACTTGGGCCGCATCAGCTCGCCGCTGACCAGCAGCCTGGTCTGGGCGAAGGTGGCCACAATGGCGCAGCCCGCCGTCACCAGCGTAATGGGGAGCACGGAGCGGACCAGCAGGCCCAGGGCCTGCATTACCAGCTCGTGGAGCATGTCGTCGATTCCCAGGCCGCCGGCCAGGTCCACCTTGGTGAAGCAAAAGCGCATATAGCCGGCCAGCTGCTCTCCGATGTTTCCGGCCAGCAGCCAAAAGGCGCCGAAGGAGCCCAGCAGCGTGACCACAGCCACGGCGTCCTGGCTCAGAAAGACATTACCTTTCTTTCGTTCGTCTCTTCGCTTTTTTGGGGTTGCTTTTTCGGTCTTAGAACTGTCCGCCAACGGTGATCCCCCCTTTCGGACGTCCGCGCGGCCGGAAGATGGCTAGGCCATCAGCCGCAGCATGGCTTGGAGGCTGTTCAGCATGACCTGTTCCGCCTCCAGGAGGAACTCGCTGATTGGAAGCATCAGCACCAACAGCAGGCTCAGGCCCACGATGACCTTCAGCTCGATGTTGATGGAAAACACATTGATCTGAGGGATGACCTTCATCAAAACGCCCATCCCCAGCTGCCCGATGAGCTCCGCCGCCAGAATGGGCATGCAGAGCTTCACCGCCAGGACGGTACACTCGATAAACAGCTCCAGCGCCAGCTCCGTCAGGTCGTTCCCGATGGAGACGCCGCCGTAGCTCACCACCTCGCCGGAGGTAATCATAATCCGCAGCAGGGTGTGGTGGCCGTGCCCGGCGAAAAAGAGCAGAATCATCAGAGTGTTAATCAGCGTGCCTGTCACCGACATGTTGGACCGGGAACCGGAGTCGTAAATCTGGTTCATGGTCATGCCCATCTGGGTGTCGATGGCCAGGCCCGCCAGCTGAGGGATATAAAAGAAAAAATTCACCACCATGCCCAGGGCAAAGCCCACAGTCAGCTCCAGCAGGATGGCCCCGGCAAAGGGAAGCACGCCCGCCGGAGGCTCCAGCCGCCCGCCTGTCACCGAGTAGGTGAATGCCGACAGGAGCAGTATGAAGCCCGCCCGGAAGGTCCCGGGGAAATTCTGGCGGCTCAGCAGGGGATTGAACATCACAAAGCCGCTCATTCGGGCGGTAATCAGCAAAAAGAGCGTCAGGGCGCCTTCGTCTATCATAGGCGCCTCCGCTAGATCTGCGTCATCAGGTCAAAGACCTCCCGGGTATACTCCTGGAGCGTCGTCAGCATCCAGCCGCCCGCCACCAGGAGCACGCCCACCACGATGACCACCTTCAAAATGAAGGAGATGGTCTGCTCGTGGATCTGGGTCACCGCCTGGAAAATGGCAATCAGCACGCCGGCCAGCATACTCAGCACCAGCATGGGCCCGCCCAGCTTGAGGACCACGCCCACGGCGTCCCGCATCACATCGGTTATCATTCCCGTATCCATTCGTCAGCCCTCCGCTAGTTGAAGCCCCGGACCAGGGTGGAGAACAGCAGCTCCCACCCGTTCAGGGTCACGAACAGCAGCAGCTTGAAAGGCGCGGAAATCATGGACGGAGGCAGCATAATCATGCCCATGGACATCAGGGTACAGGACACCACAATGTCGATCAGCATGAACGGAATGTAAAGCAGCAGTCCGATGGTAAACGCCTTCGACAGCTCACAGGTCACAAAGGCGGGCACAATAATCCGCAGCGGCAGCGTATCCACCACCGTCCGGGTATTGACCTCCTCCGGCATCTCCACATGGGCCATCTCGCAGAACATCTCCAAGGTATCGACCTTGGTGTTCCGCGCCATAAATTCCGACAGGGGCACCACGGCCCGTTCCAGAAATTCCTCCTGGGTGATTTCCTCCGCTACGTAAGGCTCATAGGCCTCCTCCTGAATGCGGGTGATGGTAGGGGACATGGTAAAAAACGTCAAAAACAGCGCGAGACCCACCAGTACAAGGTTGGGCGGCGTCTGCTGCGTGCCCATGGCGTTGCGCAGGAACGAAAAGGAGATGATAAACCGGGAGAAGGACGTCATCATCACCACGAGAGAAGGCAGGAGCGTGATTGCCGTCATCAAAAAGATGATCTCCAGCGCCTGCACGTTCTCGCCGTTTACATTAATCAGCCCTTCCGGCACCTCCGGTTCACCTCCGCTCTCTTTGCTTCATGATGGTGAGAAAAGCCTCCTTGAATCCCGGCTTTTCCCCCGCTTCCGCCTCCGGCGGCTTCCAGGCGGCAGCCTCCTCCCCGGTAAGCTCCGCCAGCAGGGTCACTCCCGCCGTTCCGGCCCCCAGGAGCAGGTACCGCTCTCCCACTCGGGCCAGGACCACGCTCTGGTCCCGTCCCAGGGGCAGACGGTCCAGGACCTCCATCCGCCGCCCCCCGGAAAAGGCGCCCAGCGCCCCCCGGCCCGCCACGTACTTCGTAAACCAATAGGCCAGGCCGATAATCAGGACAACGCAGACGAGCATCCACAAAAAGGAGGCCAAGGCCGCGTCACCTTCCAGGTCCAGCATCCCGTCAGGGGTTGCCCAGGATCGTGCTGACGGTCTTCAGCACGCGGTCGGGCTTGAAGGGCTTGACGATGAAGTCCTTCGCGCCGGAGCGCACCGCGTCCATGACCATGCTCTCCTGGCCCATGGCGGAGCACATGACCACATTGGCGCCGCTGTCCTTGGCGCGGATGGCCTTCAGGGCCTCCAGGCCGTCCATGTTGGGCATGGTGATGTCCATAATCACCAGGTCGGGGCCGATCTCATTGAACTTTTCCACGGCGTCCGCGCCGTCCACGGCCTCGAACAGCTCGGTATACCCGTTCTTGCTCAGGGTGTCCTTGATCATCTTCCGCATAAAGGCGGCGTCATCGACCAGCAGAATCTTCTTAGCCATAGTCTTATTCCTTCCTTCTTATCCAAAAATAATCGTGTATGCCAAAAGTCATTATTTGAAAAGCGCCCGAAGCGGGCTGCTTATTTCTTCACCAGCTCAATCACGGGGTCCTGCACGATCTCCGTGATGCGGACGCCGAAGTTGTCGTCGATGACCACTACGTCTCCCTTGGCCACGCATTTGCCGTTGACGAAGAGGTCCACCTGGTCGCCCGCCAGCTTGTCGAGAACCACCAGGGAGCCCTTGGAAAACTCCAGGATGTCCTGCACCTTCCTCTGGGTCCGGCCGATCTCCACCGTCACCTGGAGGGGAACCTCCATGATGAGGTCCAGGTTCTGGGCCTGTTCCGTTCCCAGGACGTCCGCCGGGTTCATCTCCCGCAGGGGCGCGGGACGGGTAGCGATGACCTTGGGCTCCGGTGCCTGGGCTGCGGAAGCCGGGGCCGCGGCGGCGTTATTCGCCATGGCGGCCGTCATGGCCGACATCATCGCCGCCATCATGGCACCGATGTCCGCCGCTGTGGCGGGCGGGGCCGCGGCGGCAGGCTGTGCCGTTTGAGGCGCCGGTGCGGGCTGGGGCGCCGGCTGCGGCGCGGGAGCGGGAGCAGGTTCGGCTCCACCGCCCATGCCCGCCAGCATGGCCTCAATCTCCTCCTGACTCATCTTTCCGCCGGAAGAGGGCGCAGGCTCCGGCGCGGGAGCGGGGACCGGTTCGGCTCCGCCGCTCATGCCCGCCAGCATGGCCTCGATCTCCTCCTGGCTCATCTTTCCGCCGGAGGAGGGAGCGGGCTCCGGCGCGGGCGCGGGAGCGGGTTCGGCTCCGCCGCCCATGCCCGCCAGCATGGCCTCGATTTCCTCCTGGCTCATCTTTCCGCCGGAGGAGGCCTCCGGCGCGGGGGCGGGGGCGGGCTCCGGCGCGGGAGCAGCCTCCTCATCATCCTCGTCGCCCAGGCCAAGGCCCTTCAAAAGATCCTTGGCCAGCTCCACGCTCATGACGTTCATGAACTCGCTCTCCAGGGCCCCCTCGATCTTGAGGGAGAAGCGGATGATGACGATGGTCTCCGCCCCCTGGGGGAGGTGGTTTTTCTTGAAGAGGTCCAGGTCCTCCAGCTCGAAGGGCTGGGGTGTGGAAATGTCCACCTGGTAGCCCAGGAAATCGCTCATGGCCGTGGCGGCCGCGCCCATCATCTGGTTCATGACCTCGCAGACGGCGCTGATGGTCAGCTCGTTGAGCTCAAATTCCTCGTCCGGCGTCTCGCCGCCCATGAGGATATCCACGATGACCTTGATGTCGCTGCGCTTGAGCAGCATGATGTTGCTGCCCGACAGGCCCTCCACGTATTTGATCTCGACGCCCATGGCGGGCTCCAGACTGCCCAGGGCAAAATCCGCCGTCTTGATGGCCGTCACCTTAGGCGTCGTAATATCGACTCTGTGCTCCAGAAGGTTGGATACCGCGGTGGCAGAGGAGCCAAGGCTGATATTCATCATTTCCCCGAGGGCGTCTATCTCCATCGGGCTAAATAATTTTTTCTCCATTCCGTCTACTCGCTCCTTTGCTCAAGCTGATAGCATACTTCATCTATTTTCACAGCCATGTTTTTCTTATGGGTACCCATCTTTCCGGTGAACCAGTGATAGCCGCCTATCTCCAGATAAATCGGGGATTCCTTGGGCTGTCCAAGGTCGATGACGTCTCCCACGTTCAAGTGGTAGATATCGCTGAGGGAGAGCTGGGCGCTGGCCAGCTCCGCGATGATTTCCAGCTTGGAATCCCGCAGCTTGTCAAAAATCTCATCGGATTTGTCCTCCGCCGCCGTCCGGCGCATGGGACTCTCCCGGCTGATCTCCGCAAAGACATTGGCTAAGACCTCTCCCGGCAGACACACGCTCATCCGTCCCGCCATGTTGGGGAACTGCAATTTCAGGTCCACGATCACCACCGTCTCGTCCAGGCCGATTACCTGGTTCAGCGTGGGGTTGACCTCGGTGCGGCTGTAGCTGAAGTGAATGGGCACGTAGTTCTCCCAGCTCCGGTCCATCACCTTCACGGTGTCGCTGGCCAAATCCTCGTAGAGCTTCAGCTCCAGGTCCGTGTAGCTGTAGTCGTCCTCCAGCTCGTCGTCCACTGCGCCCTCGCCGCCCAGCATCCGGTCCATCATGCTCAGGGCCGTGCCGGTAGAGATGAAGAGCATGGCCGGTGTCTCCTGAATCTGCCCTTTCATCTCCACGTCGATCATGCCCAGCACGTCGCCCTCCGTCAGGGCGTTGGAAAATTCATAGTATCGCTGTTCCTCGATGCTCTCCACCGTGATTTCACAGGTGGAGCGGAGGCGGGCGTTCAGCCGGGAGCTGATCACCCGGGAATAGTTGTCAAAGATGCCGTTGAGCATCTTGATGCGGTCTTTGGTGAATTTACGGGGACTGCTGAAGTCGTATTTCTGGTACTTCTTTTCCTGCTTCTCGCTGGATTGCTCCAGGTCCTTGTCTCCGCTCCGAACCGCGTTCAGCAAAGCGTCGATCTGCGCTTGCGATAATACGTCTGCCATGTCATCCCCCCTATTCTGCCTGGATTCCGGCCAAAGTCCGCCGGTACTGCGCTATGAGGTCATCACGATATACTGCTGGATGCCGCCCTGTTCTTCCATCTCGGCCTCGATATCCCGGCCGCTGACGATCATTTCCACCCGGCGGTTCTTCGCCCGGTTCTCGGCGGTATCGTTGGGCGCCACGGGGCGCCATTCGCCGAAGCCCTCGCTGACCAGGCAGCTGGGGGGGACGACGCTGTGCTGCTGAATGTAAAC
This sequence comes from uncultured Oscillibacter sp., assembly GCA_910579435.1. Taxonomy (GTDB): domain Bacteria; phylum Bacillota; class Clostridia; order Oscillospirales; family Oscillospiraceae; genus Oscillibacter. The sequence goes on along the minus strand of CAJTVF010000003.1, from coordinate 43,277 downwards.
AATGACATTGGCCGCCCGGTTGCTGGAGAGCGTGCGGTCGTTCACCACATTGTTGGGTCCCTGCCCGGCCCGGGCCGTGTGGCCCTGGACCCGTACCTCGTCCAGAGACTCGGCCACGCTGCTGAGCATATCGCTGACCCCGTCCAGGATGGGATAGGCCTCCTTGCGGATTACCGCGCTCTCTCCGTCGAAAAAGACGGACTGGCTGAACGTGATGAAGATTTTTCCGCCGTCCTGGCTCACCGTCACCGCGTCCTGGAGATTCTGCTGCTGGACGAACTCCTGGATTGCCTGGAGGAGGGACTGCATATCCTGCTCCACCTGCTCCTGCATTTCCTCCACGCTTTCATGGCCGGTCTCGCCGGTGTTGTCGGCGTCGGGGCCTCCCGCGCCGGTAGTCGCCCGGATATCCTCCACCGCCGTGGGGTTGAAGCTCTGGACGATGGCCTTCCAGTTATCCTCGCTGATGGTGGACATGGAGTACAGCAGCACGAAGAAGCACAGCAGCAGCGTCACCATGTCGCCATAGGTATCCATCCAGTTGGCGCCGCCTCCGCCGCTCTTTTTTTTCTTGATCGCCATTGCCGTTTCCCTTTCCTTTCGGGCTTAGCCCTTGGCTTCGCCGGCGCCCTCGCCGCCCATCTCGCGCTGCTTCTGGGACATGTACGTCAGGAGCCGCTCCCGCAGGGACTTGGGGTTCTCGCCGGCCTGGATGGCCATGACGCCCTCCACGATGATCTGCTTGCACAAAACCTCCTCGCTGTCCCGCCCCCGGAGGAGCTGGGCCACGGGGCCGAAGACCACGTGGGCCAGCAGGCAGCCGTACAGCGTGGTGATCAGGGCTGTGCCCATGCTGGTGCCCAGGGAGTCCGCTCCGCCGTCGCCGCTGAGGTTCATGGACTTCAGCATGTTGATCAGGCCCACCAGCGTACCCACCATGCCGAAGGCCGGGGCCACGCTGGACGCTTTGTCGTACAGCGCGGCGGCGTCCTCGTGCCGGGCGGACATGCACTCGATGTCGTTTTCCAAAATGCCCCGGACCTTATCCTGGTCGTTGGCGTCCACGATGAGCATGATAGCCTGCTTGAAGAAGGGGTCGGTCTGCTCGTTGGCCTTCTCCTCCAGGGACAGCAATCCGTTCTTACGGGCGATCTGGGCCAGCTCCACCAGCTGGTCAATGTAGCCCTTGGGGTCGAACATCTTGTTGTTCAGGATAATCTTGAAGTGCTTGGGCATGGCCTTGAGCATGGACCCCGGGAAGCTGGCCGCCACAATGAAGATGGTACACCCGATGGTGATGAAGATGGACGCCGCGTCGAAGAAGTTCCAGAGGTTGGACAGCTCGAACGTGATCATGTCCTTTCCCACTGCGCTGGGACCGATGTTGATGCCCATGACGCAGCCCAATAGGAACACGCCGAACGCGCCGGCAATGCCGATGATATAGTTTATATTCATGAAGAATGCCTCGCTCCCTCAGCCGGACGAAGGACCCCGGCCTGTGAATTTTATCTATATTCCATCAACGCTTGTCCGATACCGCGATTTCACGGTGGATATCCTGGACCTTGGCGTTGTACTCCGCGATTTTATTGATAATTTCCTCCACGCTCTCCCGCACCAGGTAGTAGTCATGGTTCATCATGGTGATCTTCGTCTCAGGGATGCACTCGATATGCTCGATCTGCCGGTGGTTTACCAGAAGTTTGTCGTGATTTCTCTTCGTCAAAAGGATCATAATAGACCGCCCTTTCATGCCCCGCCGGGGCCGGAGGCCCCGGCGGGCAACTGTTTTATTCAGCAGTTCGTGGAGCGTTCCGCTCCGTGCGCAAGGGTCAGCTAGAATCAGCGCTTCATGTTCACCAGTTCCTCCAGCATGGAGTCGGTGACGGTGATGATGCGGGTGTTGGCCTGGTAGCCGCGCTGGGTGGTGATGAGCTCGGAAATCTCCTCCGCCAGCTCCACGTTGGGGGCCTCCAGGAAGCCCGACATCATCTTGGTGCCGCCGGTGGAGAGAATCGCCGTGCCCGCGGGATAGGGGGGCTGCGTGTCGGTCCCTCCTGCGCCGCCGTTGCCTCCGTTAGCGTCGTCGGTTTTCTTGCACATATAACTGTTTACATTGTGGATGCCCAGGTCATCCTGCACGCCGCCCAGCATGCAGACCCGCAGGTCGCCCGCGCCGTCCTGGCATTTGTAGTAGGAGTTTCCGGTGTGGGTCACGCCGTTGGGGTTTGTGACGCTGCCGATGGCGAGATAGCCCATGATGATCTGCTGGTCGCCTTCCCGGCAGATGCCGACGATGGCTCCCGTGTCCTGGTTGATGGTGATGTTGGAGAACTCCGCGAAGTCCAGGTCCGCCATCTTGGACTCGTCGGTGGTCGCAGCGCCCGTTTCCTTGTCGATCCGGTTGCTAGGGTCCTGGGGTTTGTTCACATCCCATAGCATCGTTTTTTTCGCGTCCTCGCCTGGGTTGTCTGGGTCCTTTATAGCCAGCCCGTTTTCGTCCGGCTCGTATTCGGTGGCATAGCGGATCACATATTTGAAGCCGGGCGTCTCAACTTCGTTGCCGTCGTCGTCCTCTCCTTTTATCATGGCGGGCACCCGCTCCCAGTGGGGCTTGCGGATGGGGACCAGCTGGTCGCTGACGATGGGGTCGCCATTATCATCCACGCCGATGGTCATGAAGCCGTAGACCGGGTTTCCCTTGCCGTCGCAGAGGTAGCCGTCGGCCTTGAACTGGAAGTCGCCCACCCGGGTCAGGGTCAGGGACTTCAGGCTGGCGGGGTTGGTGCCGTCGATGCTGTTGGCCACGGTCTTGTCGCCCACCAGGAAAAAGCCGTCGCCCACCAGGGCGCAGTCCGTGGGGTTGCCGGGGTTATAGCTGGCGGAGGACATGTTCAGGTCGATGCTGCCGATCATGGAGCCATAGCCGATCTGGGAGGGGTTGATGCCGCCCACGGTGGAGGTGCCGTTGCCTCCGCTGGAGTACATGCTGTACATGCTGTCGCGGAACATGGTCCGCTGCTTTTTGTAGCCCTGTGTGTTCACGTTGGCCACGTTGTTTCCGATTACAGAGAGCTTCTGCATGTGGGCCCGCAGGCCCGCAACGGATGCGTACATTGATCCGGTCATAGGAAATTTGAACTCCTTTCAGTCCTTGGCGCCGCCTGGGCCCGCCAATCGGGCGGGGCCCAATGGCCTCCGAAAACCGGTCCTGCCATTTCGATTACAGGAACACGGCGCCGTCGATGTTGGTAAATACGCTGTCCTTCATTTCGTCCTGGGTGATGGCCGTGATGACCTTCCCATGGGGGACGTTGATAATGAAGGCTTTTTCGGTGTCCATAGCCAGGATGTTGGTGGCGCCCTTGGCCTGGGCCCGCACCATGCTGCCCTTGATCTGGTCAATGAGGTCCGGGGTGATCTCGATGCCCCGCTCCTCCGCCCGCGTCATGGCGTGCTTGGAGAATTGGACTTCCTGTCCGGCTCTGGTCAGCTCCGCCTGCAAAGCCATGGCGAAGCCGCCCGTGGCCGTCCGCTTCCCTGCGTCCGGTACCTGCTGGATTTGGCTCTGTCTAGCTACGCGTTCGATCATGTGGGAATCACCTCAGCCTTCGCTCCCAGTGGGCGCGCCGTCCTTCCCGTCGTATTCCGCGCTCTGTGTTCCATCGCCGGGCTGTACGGGCTCGCTGGGCGTCTCGGTTCCTTCGGGCTTCTTTGTATCCTCCGGCGTCTCGGTTCCTTCGGGCTTTTTCGTGTCCTCCGGCTTCTGGGTGCCGCCGGGCTTGCCGGCATCTTCCACCTTGTCGCCGTCTTCCTCGTCGTCCTCCTGGGGGGGAGGCAGCTTGCCCACGGCCATAATCTCATTGAGATAATAATACTCGTCGTTGACAAAAATGACCTGCTGGCCGTCCATGGTGCCGGTTCCGGTGACTACGCCAACCACCTCCTGGAGCTTTCCGTCGTCGCCCAGCTTGCCTACGGTGACTTCCTTGCCCACCAGGGACGCGGCGTAATTCATTGTCACGGCGTCGGTCATGTTGACCATGGAGGTGATCATCTGCATCTGTACCATCTGGTTCAGCATTTCCGAGGTATCCATGCTGTCGTCGATGCCCTGGTTGGTCATCTGGACAATCATCAGGGAGATGAAGTCCGTCATGTCCAGGTCCGTGTTGCTGCCTTTTTTCGCAATGGTAACGTCCTTGTTTCCCACCTTTTGGGTGCCATAAAGGTTCCCGATATCGCTCATCAGTCCGCTCACTTACTCACTTCCTTTCCGTCGGTCATTCCCCGTCCAGGGGGATCAGGCCCAGCCGGAGCTGCTGGAGGAAATCCTCCCCGCTCTCCTGCTTCCGGCGCTGCTCCTGCTGCTGCCGCCGGTGTTGTTCCTGCTGCTGCTCGTAAAGGTCCTGCCGCTGGCTCTCTTCCTGACGGGGGACTTCCACCCGGACCTCCTGCTGAGCCTCCCGGCCAAGCAGCTGCTCCAGTCCTGTGGTGTTCTTGGACAGCAGGTTCTGGGTCTCCCGGTTCTCGGCGTGCAGCTGCACCACCAGGCCGCCGTCCTTGCTCCAGGTCATCTCCACGGTAACCTTGCCCAGGTTCTCCGGGGTCAGCTGAAGCTCCACCCGGGTCTCCCCGTTTCGCAGGGCCTCCGTCAGTCTGGGGGCAATCTGGTTTTCCATGGGCTCCTCGGTCTCCGCGGCCTTGGGGGCCTCGCCGACCTTCACCGGAACGGCCTTCACGTCCTCAAAGACGGGGGCTTCCGTCTCCGCGCCCTGAAGCTCAGGGGCCTCCTCCGTGTCGGAGGCCTCCGTCTCCTGGGCCCCGGCCCGGCCGGTCTCCACCTTGATTTCCACGGTGCGGCCCTCTGTCTCCCGGGCGGCCTCCGGGGCCTCAACGGCCTGGGGAAGCGCCTCCGCCAGGGTCTGGTCCACGGCCTGCTCCTCGCCGTCCTCCACGAGGGTCTCGGGAAGCTGCGCCGTTCCTTCCGGGGCGGCGGTCTGAGCCTCAGCCTCCGGGGTCAGAAGGACTTCCGCCGCCAGGGGCGCAATCTCCGTCACAGCGGCCTCTGTCTGGACCTCCGGCGTCAGGACCTGCTCCACCGGCACGACCGGATTCTGCATCATCTGCATCGCCGCCAGGACCATCTGGTCCTCCAGGACCTTGCCGTCCTTGGGAGCGGCGGGGGCCTGCTGGGCCTCTCCGGCCTCCTGGGTCTTTTGAGCGTCCTGAGCCTCCTGGGGCTTTTGCGGGGCGTCCGTTTTCTCCGGCCTGGGGGCCTGGGTGCCGTCCGTCTGCTTCTGCTCCAGCAGCTTTTGGAAGCCGTCCTTCTGGGCGGAGTCGCCCTTCTTCACGGAAGGGGTCATCTGGGGCAGCTGGGTGTTGGCCAGCATGTTGTTAATCAACTGTTCCATACGCTCATTCACCTCCTTGTCATCATAAGATATCTATTTCCAAACGGTGCATGCGCGCCGCATGGAACGAACTTTACGAGGCCGCGTGGGCCCGGGTGGAGCTGACGAATTCCTCGATGAACAGCTCCTCGCTCTTGGCCTCCTCCTTGTGGTAGGCCTCCAGCTTCTTCTCCTTCAGCTTCTCGATGGAGGAAGTCTCCTTTTTCGCCTCCACCATGGCCTCCCGGCGCTTTTCCGCCTCGGCCTCCAACTCCTCCAATCGCCGTGTCTCCTGCTGAATTTCCTGCTCGGCGGCCCGGAGGGCGCTTTGATACATCAGCGCCTCCGTGACCGGCATTCCCTCCAGCGCCCGGTCCCGGTAATCCTCGTTGCAGTCCCGGTACTCCCGCCAGAGCTTTTCCAGCAGCTCCTCCTGGGCCCGGACCCGGGCCGCGGCCTCGGCGTGCTCCCCCTGGAGCACACCCAAAACCTGCTGCTTGTAAGAAAGGACGGTATCCAAAGCGAACTTGAACTTTTTCACAGGATGGTTCTCCTTTGGTTCGGCTAGTTCAGTATATGCCTCAGCCGCTCGATGCACTGTTCATAGCTGAACGCCTCATTGATATCCTGGGTCAAAAACCCGTTCACGGCGTCGATCTTGCTGAGGGCGTAATCCAGGTTCCGGTTCGTCCCCGGCTTGTAAGCGCCGATGGCCACCAAATCCTGGTTTTTCTCGTAAGTACTGAGGATGTCCCGCAGCCGGGAGGCCAGCTGCCGGTGCTCCTGGGGGACGATTTCCACCATCAGGCGGGAAATGCTGGCGGAAACGTCGATAGCCGGGTAGTGGTTGCTGTTGGCCAGGGCCCGGGAGAGGACAATGTGTCCGTCCAGAATGCCCCGGACGGTGTCCGCAATGGGCTCGTTGGTGTCGTCGCCCTCCACCAGCACGGTGTACACGCCGGTAATGGAGCCTTTATCGAAATTGCCGCTTCGCTCCAGGAGCTTGGGCATTTCCGCATACATGGAAGGGGTGTAGCCCCGGGATACCGGCGGCTCGCCGATGGCCAGGCCGATCTCCCGCTGGGCCATGGCGAACCGGGTCAGGGAGTCCATCATGAGAAGCACGTCGCAGCCCTGGTCCCGGAAGTACTCCGCAATGCCGGTAGCCACGCTGGGGCACTTCATCCGCAGCATGGCGGGCTGGTCGCTGGTGGCTACCACCAGCACGGAGCGGCGCATGCCCTCCTCGCCCAGGTCCTTCTGGACGAATTCCAGGACCTCGCGGCCCCGCTCGCCCACCAGGGCGATGACATTGATGTCCGCCTTGACATTTTTCGCGATCATGCCCATCAGCGTGGACTTGCCCACGCCGGAGCCGGCGAAGATGCCGATACGCTGGCCTTTTCCGATGGTGATCATCCCATCGATGGCCTTGACTCCAAACTCCATCCGCTCCCGGATCGGGGGGCGGCGGAGGGGATTGATGTAAGAACCGCCTACACAGTAGGCGTCGCCGCCCTCAAAGGGGGGCTTGCCGTCTATGGGCTGCCCCATGGCGTTGATGATGCGGCCCCGGAGGAACTCCCCCACCCGCAGCGTCAGCTGCCGTCCGGTGTTCCGGACGAAGTTGCCCGCCGAGATGCCCGCCATGTCGGAATAGGGCATCAGCAGGATGTGGTCGTTCTTGAAGCCCACCACCTCGGCGGTGACCTGCCCGCCGGAGTCGCCGTTGTAAATCCGGCAGATGTCGCCGACGGCCGCCCGGCCGCCGCTGGCCTCGATGGACATTCCGACAATATTCTCAATTTTCCCGGTCAGGCTGTAGGTCTCCGCGTTGTAGACCTGACGGATCATTTGCCGGAACATAAAGACTCCTTTATCACACAGGGGCTGTATCCCGCTTCTTGTTCGATTTTCGCTTTATGGCTGCGCGCCGCCGCTGAAATTCAGATTGCCGAAATTGACGCCCTCTTCCACAGGTCCGGCGTCGGACAGCAGGGTGCGGATGTTGTTCATCTGGGTGGCGGCGCTGGCGTCCACAATTTCATCCGGGGTCTCGATGATGCAGGTGCCCGCCTCGTCGTCCGCCATGGGGATGATGCGCACCCGGTCCGACAGGGCCGAAAGGGCGTTCATTAGGGAGGCGGGAACCTTGGAAAGATGCTTGGCGTCGCATTCCGCGATATAGATATGGGCCCACTCCCGGCGCTTCCGCTTATCGATGGCGGTTTGAATCATCCGGCAGATGACCTCGTTGCTGCTTTTCAGGCTGACGCAGACCACCTTCTCCGCAATGGCGATGGCAAGGTCCCGCAGCTCCTCCACATTGCCGTCCATCTGGCGGTCCAGGACGGCCCCGGCCCGCTCCAGGAACTTGTCAAACTCCGCGGCCAGCTCCTCGGCCTGCCGCTGCCGGGCCCGCTGGCCCTCCTGAAGCGCCTGGGCGGCCCCTTGGGCCAGGCCCTCGGCCCGACCGGCCTCCAGGCCGCTCTGGCGGGAGCTCTCAAAGAGCTCCTGGGCCTTGAGCTCCGACTCCAGCCGGGCCTGATCCAGAATCTCCTCGGCCCGGCGGTGGGCGTCCGCGATGATCTGCTCCGCCTGAATCTGGGCAAAGCTCACCGGGTCCAGCTCCGGTTCGGGTTCGGGCTCGGGGGCTTCCGCCTCCTCGCCCACCCGGATATCCACCGCCGGAACTTCCTCTCCGCCCTCCCCCTCAGGAGGGGGGGGCGGGGGTTCGGCGGCGGCAGCCTCCTCTTCCAGAATCAGCTCCTCCGCCTTGGGGAAGTGATAGGGCTCGGCCTTGGGACGCATGATGGATTTCCAAATACTAGGCAATGATATCGTCCTTTCCGCCCTTCAGGATGATAATTTCACCCTTCTCCTCCAGGCCGCGGATGATGCCCACAATGCGCTGCTGGGCTTCCTCCACGTCCTTCATGCGGACGTTGGAGGTAATTTCCAGGTCGTCCTTGATGCTCTGGGCCATGCGGCTGGACATGTTTGCGAACAGTTTGTTCGCCACTTCGGCATTGGCGGCCTTGAGGGCCAGCACCAGGTCTCTGGGATCGCAGTCCCGGACGAAACGCTGCACGGAGCGGTCGTCCATGGTGATGATGTCCTCGAAGACGAACATCCGCTTGCGAATCTCGTCCGCCAGGTCCTGGTCGGACAGGCCGTCGAAGATGTTTTTCTCGCTGGTCCGGTCCAGGTTGTTCATCACGTCGGCCACATAGTCGATGCCGCCGACCTTGATATTGGTATCGGTCATAATGTTGGAGAATCGGTTGTGCATTTCGGCCTCCACGATCTTGATGGCCGCAGGGGACACGCTGTCCAGCTTGGCGATGCTTTCCACCACCTGGATCTGCTTCTTCTCGTCCAGCTGGGCCACCACGCCCGCCGCCTTGTCCGCATCCACATAAGAGAGGACCAGGGCGATGGTCTGGGGCCGCTCGCTCCGCAGGGCGGAGTACAGGGACTTGATGTCCGCCTTGTCCATGAAGGCAAACTCCCGGTTTTTCAGGCTCTTGGTAACCTTGCCCAGGAGTTCCGCCGCCGCCTGCTCGCCGTAGGCCTTTTCCAGGACGGCCCGGGCGTACTCCAGACCGCCCTCGGTGACGGCCTTGTTGGTCAGGCAGAGCTGATAGAACTCGTTGAGAATGTCCTCCGTCTGCTGGACGGTCAGCACGCCGAGGCGGGCCACCTCCAGGGTGAGCTGCTCAACCTCCTCGTCCTCCATGAACTTGTAGAGGAGGGACGCCTTCTCCGCGCCCAGGGCGATGATGACCGCCGCCGCCTTCTGCGCGGTGGAAAGCTCCACCGTCTTTGAACTCTTCGCCGCCGTCTGGGGGGCGGCCGCCACTGCTGCCTCAGCCATTGCCGTCTCCCCCTTTCAGCCAAACCTTGATCATCTGGGCCGCGATTTCCGGATTGTCGCTGGCGAACTGGCGGATATCCTTCCGCAGCTCCATGCTCCGCTCCATCTCCAGGTCCATCACGTCCGCGCCGCTGTCCGGCGCCTGGCCGTCCAGGTTCAGGCCCGCCATGCGCAGCAGGGCGTCCGCCTCTTCGCGCTGCCGGGTTTCCTCTTCCTCCTGCTTCTTCCGCTTCTTCCCACGCAGCAGGAGAATGACGGTCAGCAGGATGATGAACAGCAGCAGTCCAACGCCCGCCGCGATCACCACCCACAGAGGCACGGTCTGTCCGTCTTCTCCGTCGATGCCGGGCGCGATGCCCTGGTTGGGATCGAAGAAGTTCATGGACAGCACCTTGATCCTGCCATCCAGGAATTCCTCCCCGGTGACGGGGTCGATCTCGCCGGTAATGCCGGCGGCCCGGGCCACCAGCTGCTGCACGTCCGTAATGGGGAAGTCCCCCGCCGCCCGGGCGTTGATGGATACGGCCACGGAGCAGTCGGTCATTTTGACCGCTCCGTTGTTATCGATGTTGATGGTGCTGTGGGTGTTGTCGTAGTCGACTTGTCTGTTCCCATAGATTCCGGTGTCGTCGTCCTGGACGTTCAGCCCGGCCTCTACGTTTTCCAGCAGGTCGCTGTTGGATTCGGTGCCCACCACGCCGACGACGCTGCCGTCGCCCGGGCGGGTGATAGCACCCTCTTCCCGCTTGGACCCGACAATACCCTCCCCGTTGGTGGACCCGTCCTGGGCCCAATCGGGAAGGATGGTCTCATGCCGCTCCTCGGTGGTGCGGTCCACCTCCACCTCGCAGGTAACGCCCACCCGGACGTTATCCTCGCCGAAGAAGGGGGCCAGCACGTTCATGACCTGGGTGCGGATGCGGTTCTCCATGCCCTGCTGGAGCTGGAGCTTCAGCGCCGAGATTTCGCCGTTCAGGGCGTCCTCCGTCAGGTAGATGTTGCCGACGGTATCGGAAACGCTGACGGAGTCGATCTTCAGCCCCTGCACGCCGTGAGCCACCAGATCCCGGATGGCCTGGGCCTGCTCGTCGGTGAGCAGCTGTCCCTCCACCATAGTCACGCTGACGGCGGCGGAGGCCTCCACCACGTTGCCGCTGTCCAATATGTATGCCCGGTTCTCTCCGGGCGTAATGTACACGGCGGCATCCACCACGTTGGGGAAATTGCGGATCGTCGCCGCCATTTGATTTTGCAGGTCCTGAATCTTGGCGTAGCTCCGTTCCTCACTGGTGGAGAATGCGCCCAGGTTCTCCATGTAGTAGTTGCCGGTCTGGTTCAGGTTCGCCATGAGGATGCGGGCCTTCAGCGCCGCCTCCTGCCCGGCGGGAACCATAACGGTGTTCCCGTCCTCCACCCTGTAGTTCGTAACGCCCTGCTCGCTCAGGAAGTTCAGGATATTGGACGCCTCGGTGTCGCTGACCTGGGTGACCAGCACGGCGTAGTCCTGCTTATTCAGCGTCAGCATGACGGCGGCGGCCACGATAAGGGCCACCAGAACAGCGGCGATGACCAGCCAGACCTTTTTCGATATCTTTTTCAGGCGCTCCTTCGTTTGGCCCAGGAACGCCCCGGCCTTTTCCTTCATGTCGTTCAACCGCTGTCACCTCCTTCTCTCCGCCGCGCCGCGGCGTCCTGTAGACATGATTCGTGCTGCCCTGGTCCGACGGTCCGGGCAGCACAGGGAATTCCCCCTTCGCCGCCTCGCTTTAGAAGTTCATCCTGGTCAGCTCGGAATAGGCGTCCTGCGCCTTGTTCCGCAGCTGGATCAGGAAATCAACTGCTATCGCGTTCTTTGTGCCGGCGATCATTGCCATGGCGGGGTTATCCAGCTGGCCGGTAGCCAGCAGGTATTGCGCTTCTCTCGCTTCCGCGTCCGTCTCCTTCACGTCGTCAATGGCGGAGCGGAAAATGGAGCCAAACATGCTCTCCCCCTCCAGGGAGGCGGTCTCCTTTGCCTGGTTTTTCGATCCTGCGCTGAGCGGCGTCAGCGGCGTCAGCTTCTCCATAGGCGTCAGCATAGCGGCTGCCTCCTCTTAAACAATCTAAGAATTACTTTCCAATCTGAAGCGCGTCCGTAACGACGGTCTTCATGGTGTTGAACATGGTGACATTCGAGGTAAACGCCTGGGTGGCGGCCATGGCGTCGGCAATCTCCTTCACCATATCCACATTGGGCATTTCCACATACCCGTCCTCGTTGGCGTCCGGGTGGGTGGGGTCATAGACCAGCTTCATGGGAGAGGGGTCGTCCACGATCTGGGCCACCCGCACGCCGCCGGCGGTCTGACCGGCCGGCACCATGCCGGCGGAGGCCCGGGCCATGGCGCGGCGGAAGCCGTCCCGGCCGGTCTCGGCCTCGAAGACCACCATCTTCCTCCGGTAGGCCCCCTCGCCGTTCTCCACGCGGGTGGTGGTGGAGTTGGTCACGTTCTCCCCCACCACGTCCAGCCGCAGCTGCTGGGCCGTCATGCCGGAGGCCACGATGTTCATTGAACTCAAAAATGCCATAGGTCAAACTCTCCATTCCCCGCCGGATCGGTCCCGGCAGTCCTTCGCGGGACCGGATGCTCCGGCCCCGTAATCGTCCGCCCGCCTTATGCCAAGGCCGGTTTAGCGCTATAAAGCAGAAAAGCGTCTGCCGCCGTCCAAAATCACTGGCCCCGGATGGCGGTGCGCAGCGTGGTCAGTCCCGAACTGATGGAGCTCATCACATAGCGCATCTGATAGGCGGTCCGGATGGCCTCCGACATCTGGGCGGTAACATTCACGCCGTTGTCGTCCATCCGGGTCTGGACCGTCTGCTCCGTCACGCTGAAGGGGGTATCCTCCAGCACCTGGCGCATGGACTTCACCGGCGCGGTCCCCCGGGAGGCCCGGAGCAGCTTGCCCTTCAGGCTGTCCTCAAAGGTGACCACCTTCTCCCGGTAGCCAGGGGTCTCCGCATTGGCGACATTGTCCGCAACGGCCGCCTGCTTGGCCCACAGGTAGCTCAGGGACTTTTCCATCATTAAAGACGAGTTGCTCGACAGGAAATCCATGTGGTTCTATCCTCCGATCATGTCCTGCTCCCGAGAAAACGGCCCCTTCCCTCCCGCTTCTTCCGGGCAGGGCAAACGCGCGGGCCACCGGCCAATGCGCGCGTTTTCCGGTTCATTATAAATAGCTCTCCATCCTATTCGGCGGAACGCTTTTTCATTCCGCCCGGCGGGCGCCGTTTCTCTATTTTATTTATGTGAGTTTTGCAACACAAACATTTGCCCCGTCTAACGGGTAAACCCCATTATGAACTATTCTCCCAGAAAAATCAAGTACTTTTTTATCGGGCACATCTTCCATTTTTGACAAAACTTAATTGATTCTTTCTTGTTTTTCTGGTTTCCCCAAAAATATCCGCCGCTGCGGGGCCTCCTTTGGCGTTCCTTGGCGGCTGTGACAATTTTTTGCAGGATTTTTGTCTGTTTTTGTAAGAAACGCCAGTTTGCTTCCAGAGAATAGAAAAGTCAAAATGACGGGGCGTTTTTCTTAATTCTTTGGTTCTCCCCGGTTTGTCCTTGCCATTTCCAATTTCCTGTGGTAGAATCTACATGTTGTAATATGGATATTTTATAGCCCCCGCTTTTGGGGCCCGCGCCCGCCGGTGCGGAACCAGAGAACTAAGGAAGTGATCCCTTTGAGCGCTGAACAAAAACAGAAGATTTTAATTGTGGATGACTCGGAGCTGAACCGCGCCATCCTGGCCGATATGCTGGACGACGAATACGAAATCATCGAAGCGGAGAACGGCCTCCAGGGCGTGGGCCTGCTCCAGCAGCGGGGAAGCGAGATTTCCCTGGTTCTGCTGGACATCGTCATGCCCCAGATGGACGGCTTCGGCGTGCTGGACGTCATGGGCCAGAACCGCTGGATCGAGGACATCCCCGTCATCATGATTTCCGCCGAGACCGGCTCCAGCCACATCGAGCGGGCCTATGAGCTGGGCGTCACCGATTTTATCTCCCGGCCCTTTGACGCGCTGATCGTCCACCGCCGGGTGGTCAACACCATCATGCTCTACGCCAAGCAGAAGCGCCTGGCCAACATGGTGGCGGACCAGATTTATGAGAATGAGCAGCGCAGCAGCCTGCTCATTGATATTCTCAGCCACATCGTGGAATTCCGCAACGGCGAGAGCGGCCTCCACGTCCTCAATGTCCGTACGTTGACGGAGCTGATGCTGAACCACCTGGTCCAGAAGACGGACCGCTACCAGCTCTCCGCCTCGGACATTTCCATGATCTGCACGGCCTCCGCCCTGCACGACATCGGCAAGATCTCCATTGACGAAAAGATCCTCAACAAGCCCGGCCGCTTCACCGATGAGGAGTTCGCCATCATGAAGACCCACTCCATGGCCGGCGCGGAGATGCTGGAAAACCTCCCCATCCACCAGGACGACCCCCTGGTAAAGGTGGCCTACGACATCTGCCGCTGGCACCACGAGCGCTGGGACGGCCGGGGCTACCCCGACGGGCTCCACGGGGACGAGATTCCCATTTCCGCCCAGATCGTGGCCCTGGCGGACGTGTACGACGCGCTGACTTCCAAGCGCTGCTATAAGGACTCCTTCTCCCACGACAAGGCGGTGGAGATGATCCTGGCGGGCCAGTGCGGCGCCTTCAACCCCCTGCTGCTGGACTGCCTGCGGGAGCTGTCGCCGGACCTGCCCACGCTGATGAGCGACAGCAACTCCCTGGCCCAGCGGGACCGGCGGGAGATGCAGAAGGTGGCCCAGGAAATGCGCCGCCACGAGGAGCTCACCGCCTCCGAGAGGACCCTCCAGCTCCTGGAGCACGAGCGGATGAAGTACAGCTTCTTCGCCGACATGAGCAAGGAGATTCAGTTCGAGTACACGGTCTCCCCGCCCATGATCACCCTCTCCAACTGGGGCGCGGAGCACCTGGGGCTGGACGAGATCATCATGGACCCCTACCACCATCCCCAGGCTCAGGAGGTCATGGAGGCTTCGGACGCCCAGAACCTGGCCGACGCCCTGCGCAGCACCAGCCCGGACCTGCCGGTGGTTACTTACGACTGCAAGCTGAACTACAAGGGCGCCTGGCGCTGGACCCAGATCGTGGCCCGGGCCACCTGGTCCAGCGACGAGCCCCCCCGCTACACCGGCGCCATCGGCAAGGCCATCGACATTCACGATTCCCGGATGAAGCTGAACGCCCTGGAGCGCATGGCGTCCCACGACGCCCTCACCGGCCTTTTGAACCACGCCTACGCCAAAAAGCGCATCCTGGAGCGGATCGAGACCCGCCCCGCCGCCACCTATGCCCTGGTCATCTTCGACCTGGACCACTTTAAATCCGCCAACGACACCTACGGCCATTCCTTCGGAGACCAGGTGCTGGTCTACCTGGCGGAGACGCTCCGCCAATGCATCCGGGGAGGCGACATCGCCGCCCGGGCGGGCGGGGACGAGTTTTTGATCTTCCTGGAGTACAAGGACGACGTGGAGGCGGTCATCTCCCGCATCTTCCAGTCCCTCTGCGGGCAGTACGCGCAGTTCCCCATTTCCATCAGCATGGGCGTTGCCCTGACGTCCGTCGTCCCCGGCGGGTACGACGCCCTGTTCCGCGCGGCCGACGCGGCCCTTTACACCGTCAAACGGGGCGGCCGGGGCCAATACCGTTTTTACGACGAAACCATGCGCGAGACCCTCTCCGTCATCTCCCCCATCGAGGCCGGCGAGGACGCGCAGGAGAACCTTTAAATAAAGGAGGAACCGCCATATGACCTTACAGGAGTGCTACGCCGCCATGGGCGGCAACTATGAGGACGTCATCGGCCGCCTGCGCAGTGAGCGGCTGGTACAGAAATTTGTGCTGAAATTTGTGGATGACGGAAGCTACGACCTTCTCTGCCGCTCCTTGGAGGAAAAGAACTACGAGGAGGCCTTCCGGGCCGCCCACACCATCAAAGGCGTGTGCCAGAACCTGAGCATCCAGAAGCTCCAGGACTCCAGCAGCCGCCTCTGCGAATCCCTGCGGAACGGCTATACGCCGGAAGCCGACGACCTGGCGGAGGAGGTGCGGGCGGATTACGCCCAGACCGTGGCCGCCATCCGGTCCTTCCAGAAAGAGAGCGCGGGATGAAAAAACTGCTGAACAGCGCCACACGCTTCCTGACTGTCAGCCTGGCGCTGGTCCTCGCCCTGACGGTGTGCATCTTCTCCTTCCTGGCCCTCTTCATGAGCCAGAAAAGCGCCGAGACCATCAACGCCGTGGGCACCACCTACATGACCAGCATGGGGGAGAAGGTCACCCAGCACTTCGCCACCACCATCGAGCTGCGCCTGTCCCAGGTGGAATCCCTGGTGGGGAGCATCCCTCCGGAAAGCGCCTCCAGCTCTTACCTGCGGGAGGAGCTGTCCCGCAACGCCAAGGCCCGGGACTTTGCGGCCCTGGCGTTCTACTCCTCCACCGGCGAGTTCGACATGATCTACGGCGAGAAGCCCGTTCTGGCGGACCCGGAGCCCTTCCTGGCCTCCATGAACAGCGGGGATAAAAAGGTAGCCGTGGCTTCCATCTCCACCGGACAGAAGGACGTGCTTCTGGGTGTCTCCGCCGGCTACCGCATGGCGGACGGGAGCACCTCCGCCGCCCTGGTGGCCAGCCTCCCCGCCGATTACATCGCTGAGACCCTCTCCCTGTACAGCGAGAATTCCATGGTCTACTCCCACATCATCCGCCGGGACGGCACCTTTGTCATCCGCAGCGGAGACGCCTTCCGGGATAACTACTTTGACCGCATCCAGGCCCGCTTCGAGGAGGCGGGGGAAAGCGGGGAGCAGTACGTCCGGGAGCTGTCGGCCTCCATGGACGCCGGGGAAGAGTACTCCGCCCTTCTCAACCTCGGCAGCGAGCGGCGGCATCTGCAATGCACCAAGCTCCCCTACTCCGAGTGGTATCTGGTAACGGTGCTGCCCTACGGAGAGCTGGACAAGACCGTCAACGAGCTCGGCAGCACCCTGCTGCATCTGGTCTTCCTGGGCTGCGCCGTGGTGCTGGCGGCTCTGCTTCTGGTATTCTGGCAGTACTTCAAGCTGCTCCGGGGCCAGATGGTGGAGCTGGAGAAGGCCCGGAAGGAGGCCGTCCAGGCCAACAAGGCCAAGAGTGAATTCCTCTCCAACATGTCCCACGACATCCGGACCCCCATGAACGCCATTGTGGGCATGACCGCCATCGCCACCGCCAACATTGACGACCGGCAGCAGGTTCAGAACTGCCTGAAAAAAATCACCCTCTCCAGCCGCCACCTCCTGGGGCTCATCAACGACGTGCTGGATATGAGCAAGATCGAAAGCGGCAAGCTGACGCTGAACATGGATCAGATCTCCCTCCGGGAGGTGATGGACAGCATCGTCAGCATCACCCAGCCCCAGGTCCGGTCCAAGCACCAGCAGTTCGACGTGTCCATTCACGATATCACCACGGAGAATGTCTGCTGCGACAGCGTGCGGCTGAACCAGGTGCTGCTGAACATCCTGGGCAACGCCTTGAAATTCACCCCCGAGGGCGGCCTGATTCAGGTTTCCCTGTATGAGGAGGAGTCCCCCCAGGGAGAGGATTACGTCCGCACCCATATCCTGGTCAAGGACACCGGCATCGGCATGACGCCGGAATTCAAGGCGAAGATCTTCGAGTCCTTCGTCCGGGAGGACAGCGCCCGGGTCCGCCGGACCGAGGGCTCCGGCCTGGGCATGGCCATCACCAAGTACATCGTGGACGCCATGGGCGGCGTCATTGAGGTGGAGAGCGAGCTGGGCAAGGGCAGCGAATTCCACGTCATCCTGGATCTCCAGCGGGCCGAGATGCCGGAGGAGGAGATGATCCTTCCCGAGTGGAATATCCTAGTGGTGGACGACGACCAGCAGCTCTGCGAAAGCACCACCGCCTCTCTGAAATCCATCGGCGTCATGGCCGACTGGGCCCTGAATGCGGAGAAGGCCCTGACAATGATCGACCAACGGGCCAAGGCCCGGGACAGCTACCACATCATCCTCCTGGACTGGAAGCTGCCGGACATGGACGGCATTGCCGCCGCCAAGGAGATCCGCCGCCGCTTCGGCAGCGACACCCCCATCATGCTGATTTCCGCCTATGACTGGAGCGAAATCGAGTCGGAGGCCAAGGAGGCGGGCATCACCGGCTTCATCTCCAAGCCCCTGTTCCGCTCCACCCTCTTCTATGGGCTCAAGCCGTTTGCCTCCTTCGCTCCGGAGGAAACGGTCAAGGAGGTCAAATGCGCCGACTTCACCGGACGTCACATCCTCCTGGCGGAGGACAACGACCTGAACTGGGAGATTGCCAGCGAGCTTCTCTCCGACCTTGGCCTGGAGCTGGACTGGGCGGAGAACGGCCGCATCTGCGTGGACATGTTTGAAAACTCCCCCGCGGGCTTTTACTCTGCTGTCCTGATGGACCTGCGCATGCCGGTGATGACGGGCTACGAGGCCACCGAGGCCATCCGCAAGCTGGACAGGCCCGACAAGGACATTCCCATCATCGCCATGACCGCCGACGCCTTCTCGGAGGATATCAAAAAATGCCTGGACGCGGGCATGAACGCCCACGTAGCCAAGCCCATCGACATCCGGGAAGTCTCCCGGCTGCTGGACAAATTCATCAACGAGCGTCACTGAAACGCGAAAAGGCGGCGGGGAATTTCCCCGCCGCCTTTGCTTTTCTGTGATGGTTCAGCACTCCGCCGCTTCCACAGCGGAGCTTTCAGCCTCCGACGTCTCCCCGCCGGATTCGGCTTCCCCGGCGGAGCCGTTCTCCTGTTCCTCGTCCTCCAAAACGCTCTCCCACTTCTTGGGATTCTCCTTGGGCACCCGGCAGGCCAGGGCCAGCTTGTACCCGTCCGGGTCGCACTCCATTAAATACTGTTCATCCTGAGGCGGCACCTTGTCGCCCTTCATAATCCGGGAGGCGATCTTCCGGCATCTCTCCATAACCTTCAGGGACTTCGGCAGCATCTCCAGATCGCCGTTTTTCTGCTGCTTCGCCTCCAGCAGCTTCCTCTGCCGCTCCAGGTCCTGGCGGTTGACCTCTTGGAGGAAGGACAGCGCCGCCTGGGACCAGGAGACCTTGTCGCTTCCGGCCCGTTTCGGAGCGGCCCCCGCGCCGGTTCCGGCAGCCGCCTTTTCCGCCTGGGGCGTCACGGCCTTCAAAACCCGCACCGCCCGCCGCCGCCGTCCGTTGACGCTGAGCTCCATGATTCGCCCTCCCTCTCTCCCGCCCTCCGGCGGTATTCTTCTATCATTTATATCGGCACATTTCCCGTTTCCCATAAGGCCGTCCGTCCCGGTTTTCTCAGCATGTGCCTCCCGCCCGTCTAAAATCCGTCGCTAAAACTCCCCTCTTCCTTGTTCAATCTCCCACTTCCCTTTCCCTCCGGAGTATGATATCATCATTTTACACAAAATAAGTCATACCTTTTATATTACAAAGGAGGGCCCTGCCATGCGTGTTCCGTCCGACATCGAGATTGCCCAGTCCTGCCAGATGCGCCCCATTGGGGAAATCGCCGCCGCCGCCGGAGTGGAGCCCCAGCACCTGGAGCTCTACGGAAACTACAAGGCCAAGGTCGACCCCCGCCTCCTGCGGGAGAGCCCCCGGGGCGACGGGAAGCTGATCCTGGTCACCGCCATCAACCCCACCCCCGCCGGAGAGGGCAAGACCACCACCACCGTGGGCCTTGCCGACGCCCTCCGCCGCCTGGGGAAGAAGACGCTGGTTGCCCTGCGGGAGCCCTCCCTGGGCCCGGTCTTCGGCGTGAAGGGCGGCGCGGCCGGAGGCGGCTACGCCCAGGTGGTGCCCATGGAGGACATCAACCTCCATTTCACCGGGGACTTCCACGCCATCGGCGCGGCCAACAATCTCCTGGCGGCCATGCTGGACAACCACATCCAGCAGGGGAACGCCCTGGGGATTGATGTCAAAAAGATTACCTGGAAGCGCTGCGTGGACATGAACGACCGCCAGCTCCGGAACATTGTGGACGGCCTGGGAGGCCGGATGCAGGGCGTGCCCCGGGAGGACGGCTTCGACATCACCGTCGCCAGCGAGATCATGGCGGTGCTGTGCCTCTCCAGCGATATCCTGGACCTGAAAGCCCGCCTGGGCCGGATGGTGGCGGGCTACACCTACGAGGGCAGGCCCGTCACCGCCCACGACCTGAAAGCCGAGGGGGCCATGGCCGCCCTGCTCAAGGACGCACTCAAGCCCAACCTGGTCCAGACCCTGGAGGGCACCCCCGCCTTTATCCACGGCGGGCCCTTCGCCAACATCGCCCATGGCTGCAACTCCGTCATGGCCACCCGCCTTGCCATGAAGCTGGCGGACTACGCCGTCACGGAGGCGGGCTTCGGCGCGGACCTGGGAGCGGAGAAATTCCTGGACATCAAGTGCCGCCTGGCGGGCCTCAAGCCCTCCGCCGTGGTGGTGGTCGCCACGGTCCGGGCGCTGAAAAACCACGGCGGCGTTCCCAAAGCCGAGCTGAACGCCGAGAACCTGGAGGCCCTGGAGAAGGGGCTTCCCAACCTGCTCCAGCACGTGGACAACATCAAGAATGTCTTCGGCCTGCCCTGTGTCGTGGCCATCAACGCCTTCCCCACGGACACCGCCGCCGAGCTGAAGCTGGTGGAGGACAAATGCCGGGCCCTGGGGGTCAACGCCGCCCTCAGCGAGGTCTGGGCCAAGGGCGGCGAGGGCGGCACGCTTCTTGCCGAAGAGGTCCTGCGCCTCTGCGATGAGCCCAATGACTTCCGCTTTGCCTATGATACCGAGGACACGATTGAAAACAAAATCAACGCCATCGCCCAAAAGGTCTACCGCGCCGGCGGGGCCGTCCTGACCCCCGCCGCGAAAAAGCAGCTCGCGGAGCTGGAGGCCCTGGGCTTCGGCAAGCTCCCCGTCTGCATGGCAAAGACCCAGTACAGCTTTTCCGACGACCCGGCCCTTCTGGGCGCCCCCAAGGGCTTCACCATCACGGTGCGGAACCTGAAGGTCAGCGCCGGAGCGGGCTTCCTGGTGGCTCTCACCGGGGATATCATGACCATGCCGGGCCTGCCCAAGGTCCCCGCCGCCGAGAAGATCGACGTGGACGAGAACGGGAAAATCACCGGCCTGTTCTAAGTTGTTTTGGAAGTGCTCATATAGAAGGAGAATGGCCTGAGCAGGGGCTCAGGCCCCACAACCAAGCTCCTGCTCCTCTTGGAGCGGGAGCATTGCGGGCCTTTGAAAGGAGTAGAACCTTGCACTACCTTGCCCCCAAAGAATTTTTAGAGCGCTATTCCGCCGCCGGGACGGCCAAGACCCAGCGGCGCGCGGGAAGCCTCCTGGCCCTCTCCGTCCTGGCCGGGGCCCTTATCGCCCTGGGCTGCGCCGCCACCAGCACCGCCGTCCATGGGCTGGAAAACGCGGGCCTGGCCCGGACGGTCTCCGGTCTCCTCTTCCCCTTCGGCCTGTGCATGGTCATCGTCACCGGGGCGGAGCTCTTCACCGGGAACAGCCTGCTGGTTCTCTCCCTGCTGGAGAGGAAATGCACCCTCTCCGGACTTTTGCGGAACTGGGCCCTGGTCTACCTGGGGAACTTCCTGGGGGCTTTCCTTGTGGCGGCGGGCTGTGTGTGGTTCGGGCAGCTGAACTACTCCGCCGGAGGGCTGGCGGTCTACACCGTCCGCCTTGCCGCCGGGAAGTGCGCCCTGCCGTTTCTAAGCGGCTTTGGGCTGGGGATTTTCTGTAATGTCCTGGTGTGCCTGGGGGTGCTGATGGCCCTCTCCGCCCAGGACGCGGCGGGCCGCCTCATGGGAGCCTTTCTCCCGGTGTGCTACTTCGTCCTCTGCGGCTTCGAGCACTGCGTGGCGAATATGTACTATGTTTCCGCCGGGCTGCTGGCGGTGCGGAATCCTCAGTATCTTCAATTGGCCCAACAGGCCGGGGTGGACCTGTCCGCCCTGACCGTGGGAAACTTCCTCCTGGGAAACCTCCTCCCCGTCACCCTGGGGAATATCCTGGGTGGTGCGGGGCTGGGAGCCCTGCTGTGGTATGCGCATTTAAAGAAGGACTGAACAAACACCGAGCCGGGAGGCGACGCCTCCCGGCTCGGTGTTTTTACTGGGCGACGGAGACGCCTCCCTGCTCCAAATCCGTCCGCGCAACCACATTCCTGTCCTCGTCATAGCCCACGGCGACGACCCGGAGGCCGGTGGGGTACTCGCTCCAATCCACCAGGTTGGCCTCAAACAGGAAATAGAGCCGTCCGTCCTTCTCCATCCAGCCGCTGTCGCCCCGATGAATCCCGTAATTGCCGTGGACCCGGCCGATCCGTTCCTCTCCCCGGGGGTCGTCCGGGCGCATGAAATAGACCTCCAGCCAGGCGATCTCCGGGTCGTCCACCCTGCCGAACACATAGAACCGGCCCGCCTTTTCCATCCGTACAAAGCTCCACCAGCCGCCGTGGATGGGACCCTCCGCCCCGCAGTCCACCGGCACGCTATAGAACTCCGTCCAGCCGTAAAACGACAGGCGGACCGCGCTGAGCATGGTGACATTCTCGTTTTCCGTCAGATAGACCAGGCCGGTTTTGTAAATCTCCGGGACCCAGTCCCGGCAGACCACCGCCGTCCGGCCCGTGCCTGTCCGCTCCTCGATGTGCCGGAGGGCCTGAATGGGGAACAGGAGGCCGATGAGGAAAATCCGGTTCGCCAGAAGCACCGCCGCCGCCGCGATCAGGACCCGCCGGAGGGTCCGTCTCCTCCGGGAGGAGAGGCATTTTTCTTTTCTCTTCATACTGCTCCCCCCTGCTCCGGCAAAGGCACCTCCAGGCTCACGGTCTCACCGTAGCGCGAATAGGTCAGCACGACGCTCCGGTCCCCCGGGGCCGGCAATGCGTACATCTGCCAGCATTCCGCGCCATAGGTTCTGCTGGCGGGGCCGCCGTGAATGCGGGCCTCACTCTCCCGTCTCTCCACTGTAATCCAGTTCTCGCAGTTGTGCGCCACAATGCCGAAGGGCCAGCGGTCATAGGCGCACATGGCAATTTCCGCCACACGCTGCCCCTCCGCCTCCCCAACGGACACTCGGACCACCCGCAGCACGTCGTTCCCAATGCCCATTCGCAGGTCCACCAGCTCCTCGGCCTCCACCTCATCCAGCATGGAGGTAATCTGCGGGCGCAGGGTCCGAACCACCAGACCGTCCCAGGCGTTAAACAAAACCTCCACGCCCAGCACCGCCTGGATACATACCACCACCGTCAGCAGCACCGCCGCCCGGCCAATCCACAGCCAGCCCGTCCCCCGGTACTGCGCCGCCATCTCCCGGCCGATCTCCGCCGGGTCGCCCATGGCCTCCAGGCACCGGGATTCCACCAATTCCTTATCCCAGCCCATATCCAGCATGACCTCCATCCGGTCCTCCACATGCTCCTCCAGCTCCCGGCGGACATTCTCCCGCTCCTCCGCCGTCAACCGCCCCAGGGGCAGGAGCACCCGGTCCAAAAACTCCCCCCGCGTCATACCGGCTCCGCCTCCGCCCCGCCCCGGAGCACGTCGTTCACCGCCCCGGAGTACCGCTCCCACGCCTGTTTTTCCTCCCGGAGGGCCCCCTGGCCCTTCCGGGTGAGGTGGTAGTATTTCCGCTCCCGCCCCGTGGGGGCCTGCTTCCGGTAGGCCTCCACAAAGCCCTCCTGCTCCAGCCCGTGGAGCACCGGATACAGCGTCCCCTCCTTCATGTCGAAGGTGTGGTTGGACCGCCGGGCCAGCTCCACAATCATCTGATACCCATACATGTCCTCCCCCGCCAGCAGGGACAGCGCCAGCAGCCGGGTATGCTCAATGGCCTGTTTCTTCATCGCGTCCGCCTCCTATACCTAGAATTTCTATGCTTATTATACATAGTATTTCTAGGTATGTCAAGCCCCTGGAAAAAACTCTGTCCATCTTTTGAAATCTGTGCTATAATCTCCCCATGAACGAAAACGCTATGACATTATCGCGGCTCCCGCCGCCGCTGCTGGCCTGGTACCGGGCCAGCGCCCGGGACCTTCCCTGGCGGAAAACCCGGGACCCCTACCGCATCTGGGTCTCGGAAATCATGCTTCAGCAGACCCGGGTGGCGGCGGTGCTGGGCTACTACGCCCGGTTTTTGGAGGCCTTCCCCACGGTGGAGGCCCTGGCCTCCGCGCCGGAGGAGCACCTGATGAAGCTCTGGGAGGGCCTGGGCTACTACAGCCGGGCCCGGAACCTCCAAAAAGCCGCCCGGCTGGTGACGGAACGGGGCGGCTTCCCCGACACCTATGAGGGACTTTTAGAGCTCCCCGGTATCGGCGACTACACCGCCTCCGCCATTGCCTCCGCCTCCTTCGCCCGGCGGGAGGCCGCGGTGGACGGCAACGTCCTCCGTGTCATCACCCGCCTGACGGACGACCACAGCGACGTTGCCCTCCCCCAGACGAAAAAAGCCATCCGCTCCCAGGTCCAGGAGATTTTCCCGGAAGCCGGGGCGGACACGCGGATTTTCAACCAGTCCCTCATGGAGCTGGGGGCCGTCGTCTGCGTGCCGAACGGCCCGCCGAAATGCCTTCTCTGCCCCGTCCGGGACCTCTGCCTGGGCCGGGCCCGGGGCACGGCGGAGAGCCTGCCGGTAAAGGCCCCGAAAAAGTCCCGCCGGGCGGAGGAAAAGACGGTTTTCCTCCTTCTCCGGAGGGGCCAAATCGCCCTGCGGAAGCGCCCGGCCTCCGGCCTGCTGGCGGGGCTGTGGGAGTTTCCCAACGTGGAAAGCGCCCTGGACGAGCCCGCCGCCGCGGTCGCGGTCCGGGCCTGGGGCCTGGAGCCGCTCGCCTGGAAACGCCGCCTGACGGCAAAGCACATTTTCAGCCATGTGGAGTGGCACATGACCGGCTACACGCTGGAGGTCTCCGGCGAGGATTCCGCCGGCTTCACCTGGGTGGACAGCTTAAAGCATCACGCCGTCCCCTCCGCCTTTGCCCGCTACCGGGAGGAGGCGGAGCATGCGCTGAACGAATAGGAGGAACCGTATGCCATTCTGGAAACAGAGCGAGGACCCCTGGGACCAAAAACCGGACAAGCCCCGCCGGGAGCCCAAGGAGCCGCAAGCAAATCCCCTTGACAGCCTGAAAACCTGGAACGAGGAGCGCAAAGCCAAAGCGAAGGAAAAGGAGGAGGCCAAGCGCCTCCCCCCGGAGCCCTGTCCCTGGTGCGGGAAGGAGATGGAGCAGGGCTTCTTAGTCGGCGGCCGGGGCGGCGCCCACTGGTATTCCGGAATTTACAAAGCCGACCCACTCCGTGGCCTGGACATCGCAGGCGGAATTGACCTGCTGGACGAGGGCAGCATCTGGAGCGGCCTTTATAAAACCACCTGGCTCTGCCGGGACTGCAAGAAGGCAGTCTTCCACATGCCGGACCCCTCGGAATACGAGGACAGCTTTTCCGCCCGCATCGCGGAGCACACAGAAAACACACAAGAGGAGGAAACGAGCGAGGGATGAACCCGTCGAAACCCATCGCTTTTTATATTATTATGGCGCAATTATACTTTAAGTATGGAGCCATGGGCTCCAGCAAGTCCGCCAACGCCCTGATGGCCCGCTTTAACTACGAGGAGCGGGGCCAGAAGGCCCTGATGGTCAAGCCCCGGCTGGACGCCCGGGACGGGGAGCACATGGTCTACTCCCGCATCGGCCTGACCTATCCCTGCGTGTACTTTGACGAGATGCAGGAGATGTCCGTCATGGAGCTCCAGCAAAACGCCTGCATCATCGTGGACGAGGCCCAGTTCCTGACCCGGGAGGAGGTCATGTACCTGGTGGACCTGGTGGACCAGCAGGACATTCCCGTCATGTGCTACGGCCTCCGGGCGGATTTTAAAGGCGACCTCTTCCCGGGCAGCTATGCCCTGCTGGTCATGGCGGACAAGATCGAGGAGGTCAAGACCATCTGCTGGTGCGGCAAAAAGGCCACCTTCAACGCCCGCTTCGACGAAAACGGCAAGGTTTTGAAGGAAGGAGAGCAGGTGGTCCTGGGGGCCAACGACAAATACATCGGCCTCTGCCGCCGCCACTGGATGGAGGGAAACCTGGGCCCGGACTTTGAAGCAGAGGCCCTATGACCTGCAGCCTCTGTCCCCGGGCCTGCCGGGCAGAGCGGACCCCGGACCGCCCCGGCGGCGTATGCGGCATGCCGTCGGAGCCTGTGGTGGCCCGGGCGATGCTCCACCAGTGGGAGGAGCCCTGCCTGACGGGGGAGCACGGGGCGGGAGCCGTCTTTTTCTCCGGCTGTAATCTCCGCTGTTCCTACTGCCAAAATAAACCCATCTCCCAGGGCGGCGTCGGGAAGCCCGTCACCGCCGTCCGCCTCCGGGAGATTTTCCGGGAGCTCATCGCCCAGGGCGCGGCCTGCCTGGACCTGGTGACCCCCACCCACTTCACTCCCGCTATTTTAGAGGCCCTGGGAGAGGAGCCCTGGCCCGTCCCCGTGGTGTGGAACTGCGGGGGCTATGAAACGCCGGAGACCCTCCGCCTCCTGGAGGGAAGGGTCCAGGTCTACCTGCCGGACCTGAAATACGCCCTGCCGGGCCCCGCCGGGAAATACTCCGCCGCCCCGGACTATTTCGACCGCGCCGCCCCGGCCATTTGGGAGATGTTCCGCCAGACGGGGCCTTACCGCATGGAAAACGGGCATCTGAAATCCGGCGTGCTGATCCGCCACCTGCTGCTCCCCGGGGAGCTGGAGAATACCCGCCGCTGCATCGACTGGGTGTCGGAAGCCTTCCGCCCCGGGGACGTGCTGTTCTCCCTCATGAGCCAGTACACCCCCCAGCCCGGGGCCTCCGGGAATCTCAGCCGCCATGTGACGAGGGCGGAGTACCGGGCGGCGGCGGAATATATGGCAAACTGCGGAGTCACCGACGGCTACACCCAGGAGCGCACCTCCGCCAGGGAGGAATACACCCCGGATTTTGACCTGTCGGGAGTATAAGAACCTGTATTCATAACCAGGGATACCGGGTGGACGAGGATTTTTCCCGGCAGACAAGGAGATTTTCCGCAGCCATACTGACGTATGGCAAGGGAAATCGACGCAGTATGGCGGGAAAAAGACCGGCCAGACGGCGTTCAAGGGTTGTGAATACAGGTTCTAAGACAAAAAGTCCCGTGAGCGATGCTCACGGGACTTTTATGTATCCCTTATGAATTACTCCTCGGGGACGATGGCGCCGTTGGGGCAGGTGTCGCTGCAAGAACCGCAGTCCAGGCAGGCGGCAGCGTCGATGACGTAGGAATCATCGCCCTGGCTGATGGCGCCGGCGGGGCAGGCGTCCGAGCAGGCGCCGCAGCTCACACAGGCAGAAGTGATCTTATAGGCCATGGGTTGCACCTCCATTAGAATTGTATCCTCATTGTAGCATACTCTTGGAAAAAAGCAAGAGCTTTGTGAAACCCCTGACAGAAAAATTTTGCCGTTCACAATTTGTTTTCATAAACGTCAAAGAAAGTCAAACTTTCCCTCTTGACTTTTTCCGCAAGGGTGGTATACTGGCATCATCCAATAGATCAAAGATAGTCAAAGTCAAATCAAACTCAAAACATTCCGAAAAGAGGTGCTCCCATGGGGATTTCCGATTTGATCGCCGGCTTTTTGCAGGACTGCCTGGATGAGACCGGGGACGGCGTGCTGGAGGTCCAGCGGGGCGAACTGGCCCAGAGGTTCAACTGCGTGCCCAGCCAGATCAACTACGTCATGTCCACCCGCTTTTCCCCCGAGCGGGGCTATATCGTGGAAAGCCGCCGGGGCGGCAACGGCTATATCCGCATCACCCGGGTCCAGGTGGACCGGGAGACGCTGTTGATGCACGTCATCAACTCCCTGGGGGACCAGGTGGACCTGCCCTCCGCCCGGGCCATCCTGGGGAACCTTGCGGAGGCCGGGGCGCTGGCGGAGGACCTGGCCCGAACGCTGCTGGCCGCTGTGGGGGACAAAGCCCTGGGGGCCGTGCCCCGGGACCTCCGGGACCGGGTCCGGGCGGACGTCCTGAAAAACGTCCTGATTCTCCAGGTCTAGGCCTTGTTTGAAAAAGGTCTAAACGCCCAAAACGGCGGATCTTTTTCACCTTTTAAACTGTCAACCAAAACATTTTCCGTATACAGGAGGTTTTTATTATGAAATGCGAAAATTGTGGCAAGAATGAAGTCACCTTCGTCTATCAGAGCAACGTCAACGGCCAGGTCACGGAGAAGCGCCTGTGCAGCGAATGCGCCGAGAAGCTGGGCTACACCCAGCGCCTGGCGGCACACAGCCGGTCGCTGATGCAGAACCTGTTCGGCGGCAGCCTCTTCGACGATTTCTTCACCCCCGTCCCCTCCCTGCTGGGCCGGATGAACCGCATGCTGGAAAGCCCCTTCGACGACTTCTTCGCCGACATGCCCGCCCTGGGCGCTCCGGCGGAGGCACAGCCGGAGGCCCGGAAGCCCCAGGAGACCCTGCTGGAGCAGGAGGAACAGAACCAAATCTCCAGGACCCGCCAGCTCAACGCCCTGCGGATGGAAATGCAGAAGGCTGTCGGCGAGGAAAATTTTGAGCGGGCGGCGGAGCTCCGGGACCAGATCCGCAGCATGGAAGGAAACTAAAAAACCGACCTTCATGAAAGGAAGTGTACCGCACATGAATGAGAAAAAATTCAGCCCCGGCGCGGAGGAGTCCCTCCGCCTCAGCCAGGAGGCCGCAGGCGAGCTGGGTCACGGCTATGTGGGCACCGAGCACCTGCTGCTGGGCCTGATCCGGGAGGACCAGGGCGCCGCCCACGACGTGCTCCTGGAGGCCGGGCTCACCGACGATATGATCGTCCAGATCATCAAGCGCAGCGTGGGAGCGGGCCTCCCCGGCGGGAATCCCGCCCAGGGCCTGACCCCCCGGGCCCGCCGGGTGGTGGAGATCGCCGTGGAGGACGCCGTCCGCAGCAGCAGCCCTTATGTGGGCACGGAGCACCTGCTGGCGGGCCTCCTGCGGGAGGGGAACAACATGGCCGTCCGCATCCTCCGCACGGCGGGGGTGGACGCCCGGCCCCTCTACGCCGCCCTGATGCAGAAGCTGAACCAGCGGCCCCAGAGCCGCCAGCCCGCCGCCCCCCGGGACGACCGGGGCCCCTCCTCCGGCGGCGGGGCCGGCGGAAGCGGCAAAACCCTCCGGGAGTTCACCCGGGACCTGACCGCCGACGCCCGGAACGGCAAGCTGGACCCCGTGGTGGGCCGGGACGATGAAATCCAGCGGGTGATTCAGATTCTCTCCCGCCGGACGAAGAACAACCCCTGCCTCATTGGCGAGCCCGGCGTGGGCAAGACCGCCATTGCCGAGGGCCTGGCCCGGAAAATCGTCCTGGGCGACGTGCCTGACGACCTGCTGGACAAGCGGATTTTGTCCCTGGACCTCTCCGGCATGGTGGCCGGGACCAAGTACCGGGGCGAGTTTGAAGAGCGCATCAAAAAGGCCCTGGACGAGGTGAAGAAATCCGGGGACGCGATCCTCTTCATCGACGAGCTCCATACCATCGTGGGCGCCGGCTCCGCCGAGGGGGCCGTGGACGCCGCCAACATCATCAAGCCTGCCCTGGGCCGGGGGGAAATCCGCTGTCTCGGGGCCACCACGCTGAACGAGTACCGGAAGTATATCGAGAAGGACGCCGCCCTGGAGCGCCGCTTCCAGCCCGTCCAGGTGGGCGAGCCCAGCCAGGAGGCCAGCCTGGAGATCTTAAAGGGCCTCCGGGAGAAGTACGAGCAGCACCACAAGCTCCAGCTCACCGACGAGGCCCTGGAGGCCGCCGTCACCCTCTCCGCCCGGTATATCTCCGACCGCTTCCTCCCCGACAAGGCCATCGACCTGATGGACGAGGCCGCGTCCCGGGTCCGCATGGAGGAGGAGGAAATTTCCCCGGAGCTAAAATCCCTGGAGGAGAAAATCGCCGCCCTGGCCAAGGACAAGGAAGCCGCCATCCAGCGCCAGGACTATGAGACCGCCGCCCAGCTCCGGGACATTGAGAGCAACTACCAGGACCAGGTGGAGCAGGAGCGGGAGAAGCGCCGCTCCAGCCCCCGGCAGCACCGCCCCGTCACGGCGGAGGACATCGCCGCCGTGGTGGCTGGCTGGACGGGCATCCCCGTCACCCGCCTCACGGAGGACGAGGGCAGCCGCCTGCTGCGGATGGAGGAAATCCTCCACAAGCGGGTGGTGGGCCAGGACGAGGCCGTCCAGGCCGTGGCCCGGGCCATCCGCCGGGGCCGGGTGGGCCTGAAGGACCCCAAGCGCCCCACGGGCTCCTTCCTCTTCCTGGGCCCCACGGGCGTGGGGAAGACGGAGCTGTGCAAGTCCCTGGCGGAGGCCATGTTCGGCGACGAGAGCGCCATCATCCGCATCGACATGTCGGAGTATATGGAGCGGCACACGGTGTCCCGCCTCATCGGCTCCCCTCCGGGCTATGTGGGCCACGAGGAGGGCGGCCAGCTCACCGAGCGGGTCCGCCGGAAGCCCTATTCCGTGGTGCTCTTTGACGAGATTGAGAAGGCCCACGAGGACGTGTGGAACATCCTCCTGCAAATCCTGGACGACGGGCGCATCACGGACTCCCAGGGCCGGACGGTGGACTTCAAAAACGCCGTCATCGTCATGACCAGCAACATCGGGGCCAAGAGCCTCACCACCGCCGGGACCCGCCTGGGCTTCAACCACGAGGAGACCCCCGCCGATGACGCGGAGAAGAAGTTCCTCCAGGCCAAGGAGACCGTCATGGCGGAGCTCCGCCAGACCTTCCGCCCGGAGTTTTTGAACCGGATCGACGACATCATCGTCTTCCGGGCCCTGACGGAGGACGACATTCACGAGGTGGCCCGCCGGATGCTGGACACCGTGTCCGCCCGGATGGAGGCCATGGGCCTGCACCTCAGCGCCTCCGACGAGGCCGTGACGGAGCTGGTCCGGGAGGGCTACGACCCCAAGTACGGCGCCCGCCCCCTCCGCCGCTGCATCCAGAGCAAGGTGGAGGACGCGGTAGCCGAGCGGATGCTGGACGGCACCTTGAAGGAGGGCGACACCGCCGCCCTCACTGTGGAGGACCGCAGGCTGCTGGTGACAAAAGAGGATATCCCCGCTTGAGCAAAGTCAAAGGCCCCGCCTTATGGCGGGGCCTTATCCTCAATATTTTTTCACGAACCGGGAAATCAGCGCCCGGCAGGTCACCATGCGGATGCAGGCGTAAAACGCCTCCGCCTCCTCGGTTCCCTGGCCCACCGTGGTGGCGTTTTGGGCGTCCTCCTCCGTCTCCCAGAGAACGAAGTCCGTCCAGGTCTCGTCCTGCACGTAGTGCTCCCAGGAGAGGAAGCCCTTGGCCTTGGAAATCACCGCGTCGTGGAGCGCCTGGGTCCGCTCCATAAACTCCTCCGGGGTCACGCTCTTTTTGAGCTTGTAGGAAAAGATCCATGCTGTTTTCGCCATGTGCTCGCCTCCTCTTCTGTTTCTGTTGTTGAATCTGCCGGACGCCGCCCAGCGGGAATTTATGGCGTGAAGCTGCGCGCGGGGATTTCATCAGCGCTTCCCTAGAAACTCCGCAGGAAGTAGTAACCCGCGACGCCCCACAAAACCAAATCGGTGATGCCCACAAGAATCAAAAGCACCGTCAGGAATATCATCAGGGAGCTGCCCTTCCGGGCCGGGGCGGAGGCCGCCGCAGGCTCCGGAGCCGCCGCCTGTTCCGCCGCCGCGGGCTCCGCCGCCTCGGCCGGGGCGGTCTGCGCAGGGTTGGTGGTTTCTTCAGTCATGATTAAGGTTCTCCTCTCCTCACCCGTAGCTGGCGTCTCTTTTTCGCAGGGATTATCATACCATAACTTCCCCGGTCTTGCAAGAGAATTCCCCGGAAGGGCGTATCCCAACGCGCATTTTTGAAAGCGGAGGGAGCGCAGGGGCAGTCCCCCGCGCCTGCCCCCGCAAGATAAAATCTCGGGATTGGACATCCCCCCCGAAACGCCGCCCTTGCCTTTTCCGCCAAAAGCGTGTAAACTGTCAGGGAACACCCAAAAGGAGGACCCGTTATGCCGTTCACCGCCCTTTCCGCCCTGCTGGCCCTGGCCCTGCTGGCCCTGGACCAGTGGGTCAAGCGCTATATCACCCTGACGCTCCCCCTGGGAGAAACCCGCCCCCTCCTGCCGGGCTTTGTGGAGCTGAAAACCATCCACAACTACGGCGCGGCCTGGTCCAGCTTCTCGGGGATGCGGTGGCTGCTGGTGGTCTCCACCAGCCTGATTGTCCTTCTCATCCTGGCCCTCCTGGTCCGGCGGGTGGTCCGGCATCCCCTGGGCGTGCTGGCCTGCTGCCTCATCGTCTCCGGCGGCCTGGGGAACATTCTGGACCGTGCGCGCCTGGGCTACGTGGTGGACATGTTCAACTTCCAGTTTATCGACTACCCTGTCTTCAACGTGGCGGACATGTGCATCGTCTCCGGCTGCGTCCTGGGGCTGATTTACTACCAGTGGTTCTACGAGAAATACGACAAGAAGAGGAAGAACGCCGATGGAAACGCTGACGCTCCAGCCCGCGGAGCCTGACGCCGGGAAGCGCGTGGACGCCTGGCTGGCGGGCCAAATGGACGGTCTCACCCGTTCCGCCGCCCAGCGCCTCCTGGAGGACGGCCGGGTCGTCCTGGATGGAAAGCCCCTGGCGAAAAACTACAGGCTCACCGGGAAGGAGGCCCTGACGGTCTCCCTGCCGGACCCGGAGCCCCTGGACGCCGTGCCCCAGGACATTCCCCTGGATGTGGTTTACGAGGACGCGGACGTCATCGTGGTGAACAAGCCCAAGGGGCTGGTGGTCCACCCTGCCCCGGGCCACCCGGACGGCACCCTGGTCAACGCCCTGCTGTACCACTGCGGAGGAAGCCTCTCCGGCGTGGGCGGGGCCCTCCGCCCCGGCATCGTCCACCGCATTGACCGGGACACCTCCGGCCTGATCATCGCCGCCAAAAACGACTTTGCCCATCAGGCTCTCGCCGCCCAGCTCCAGGACCACAGCCTGGCCCGGACCTACGAGTGCATCGCCGTGGGGGGCTTCCGGGAGGACCGGGGGACGGTGGACGCCCCCATCGGGCGGCATCCGGCGGACCGGAAGAAGATGGCGGTGGTCCCCGGCGGCCGTCCCGCCGTCACCCATTGGGAAGCGCTGGCCCGCTACCCCGGCTTCACCCATCTCCGCTGCCGCCTGGAGACCGGCCGGACCCACCAGATCCGGGTCCACCTGGCCTACCTGGGCCGCCCCATCCTGGGAGACGCGGTTTACGGCAAGCCCGCCCCCGGCCTCCAGGGCCAATGCCTCCACGCCGCAGGCCTGCGGTTCGCCCATCCCCGCACCGGGGAGGCCGTGGAGCTCCGCTGCCCCCTGCCGGAGGAATTTCAGGCCCAGCTCCGGCGGCTGGCCGCCCGGGCCTGAGGTCCCCGGCGAAGATTTTCCGCTATTTTCAGAAAAAACCAAAAAATTTTGAAATATGCCTTGACAAAACCGAGTTCTTTTCGTATACTAGTTAATGCCGTTTGACGTGGGCGGTGACTTGGGAGCATAGCTCAGCTGGTTAGAGCATCTGCCTTACAAGCAGGGGGTCACTGGTTCGAGTCCAGTTGTTCCCACCAGCCCGTTCTCTCTTGAGCCCCTTCCACGTGAGGTTACGGCCCGGTAGTTCAGTTGGTTAGAACGCTAGCCTGTCACGCTAGAGGTCGACGGTTCGAGCCCGTTCCGGGTCGCCACTTGCCCAGATAGCTCAGTTGGTAGAGCAGTGGACTGAAAATCCACGTGTCGCTGGTTCGATTCCGGCTCTGGGCACCATTTGCGGGCACTGCACAGCCGCTGACGGCTTGCCGTCTTACGGATGCGGGTGTCCCACATGCGGGCATAGCTCATCTGGTAGAGCGCCACCTTGCCAAGGTGGAGGTAGCGAGTTCGAGCCTCGTTGCCCGCTCCAGCTCAGGAATTCCCATCACCGCTCCGTTTCCGCCTTGCGGCGAAAACTCCGCTATGATGGGAATTCCTTCGCTTCCCCACCGGAACCGCTGCGCATCCCTTGCGGATGCTTCGCTGGGTTCCGGCGGGGCCCCCGGTTTTTACGCCGCATCGCTTCGCTCGCGGCGGGGTTTCGGAGGGCGGGAAAAATTTTTGAGTTTTTTTAAAAAAGGTGTGGACTTTTTCGGAGAGTTCGCATATAATATAGTGTAGATGGTGACATAGCCAAGTGGTAAGGCAAGGGTCTGCAAAACCCTGATTCCCCGGTTCAAATCCGGGTGTCACCTCCAGAAAGAAACCCTGTAGCCGCAATGGCTACAGGGTTTTGCTTTGCCCTTTGGAGGGGTGTTTTCCCTTTAAGTTTCCCTTTGGGTCCCGGATTTTGCCGGTTTTGACCTCCTCATATGCCAGAAACACCTTGAATAAATTTCTCCATGCGGGAGGCGCTTTCCCGCTTCATTTTATTCGTCACATGGCCGTAGACATCCAAGGTAAAGGCGGCGGTGGCATGGCCCAGGTTCCCCTGTACGGTCTTGATGTCGTCCCCGGAGCTGATCGCGGCTACGGCGTAGGAATGTCTCAGATCATGGAACCGGGCATCTGGACGGCCAACACGTTTGACCATGGCCTTATATTCACGGTAGACTGAGGATTTTGTCAGGTGGCCGCCAATCTCGTCTGTGAATACCAAGCCGTCTGGATTTCCCCAGGCCTCCCCAGCCTTCAAGCGCCATTCCGTCTGTTTCACCTTCTGCCGCTTCAGGCATTTCATGACAAACGGAGCGGCGGCAATCGTGCGGCTCTTGCCGTTCTTCGGAGAGGTCAGCGTATAGGCGCCTTTGAGTTCCTTTTCCTGGTGGAGCTGAATCTGCTTGTTGATGAGAAGGATTCCCTTCTCAAAGTCCACACAGTCCCAGGTGAGGCCCAGGACTTCCCCTTCTCTCATACCCGTAAACAGCGTGACCAGAAAAATGTCCTCGTAGCGGGTCCCTTGAATGACTTTCAGAAATTCCTTGATGTTCTCCTCGTCCAAGGGCTTCAGCTCCTTTTTTTCAATGCGCGGGAGTGTACAGGCATTGGCAGGATTGAAGCGCAGCATCTCATTCGCCACCGCCTGATTTAAGGCATGATGTAAAACGCCATGGATGTTCTTCACAGTTTTAGGCGAGAGGGGATGTTTCCCCTTTGTCCCGTGCGTCAATTCGTTGTAAAACTTCTGGATCGTGTGCGTTTTCAAGCTCTCCAACCGGATCGCTCCCAAGGCCGGTTTAATGTGGAGCCGGATATCGTTCTCGTAAATTTTGACCGTTCGGGGCTTGATATTATTTAAATAGGTATCGTGCCAAATATCCAGCCACTCCCCCACGGTCATTTTAGACGGTTCCTTATAGGTGCCGTTATTTAACTCAACCGCAACCGCTTGCATCTTCTCCCGGACCTCCTTCTGGGTCTTGCCGGAAAAAGAACGCTGAATCTGCTTGCCGGTGCCTTGGTCATAGCCGGTAGTGATACGAGCCTCCCAATAGGTGTAGGGCCGCCCCTTTTTCATAATGGTCTTTTTGCGAATTGTCCCCGATCCCTGAGCTGCGCGGCTGCCGCTTTTTTTCGACATGATTTTCCTCCTTGATGTGTTATATTGCATAGAGCCCCCTGGAGGGGTGTACACCCCTCCAGTTTAGTTGACGGTTCAAGTCGAACGGTTTAGAAAATCGACAAGGGCATCGCGGGGCACAAGGTATTTGTTCCCCACACGAATACTCCTCAACTTTTTCGACCGAATCAGTCGATAAACAAGCGTTTTCCCGATTTGAAGCGTCTGGCTTACTTCTTTCACCGTGTAGACCAGTGGTATCGCTTTTGTCGGCTTTTCCATGAAAACCTCCCGAAACTATAAAATTGGGCGAACTAAGGGTTTAGCTGAATCCCCGTATAACCATTCATGGGGGTTCCATTTACCCGCCGTTTCAATGGTTCGATTTGTCCAGCTAATTGGAGTCTCAACGTCCGCGAGAAGGCCGCCCGGTCCAAAATCGTTGGACATCCAGCCTCCCGGCAGAAGTCCATGAAGGCCAAATGCAGAGCCTCTGTCGACGTGAACGCCTCTGGAAACAGTTGGCAGTGCCGAGAAACAAACGAGGCGATGTGGTTTGCAGGCTGTTCTGGAATCGCAATTTCTTCCAGCCGGAAACCAAACTCATTCTCTCCGGCAAATTGGTAATTCCGCCTGATAACCTCTCGGTAGGCTTTGAGAGATTGATAGAGTATTCCGGGTTTTTCCTGGCAGAGTTTGTCTATTAAGCCCGTATCCCTTTGACCCTCTGGGATGGAGATACGGAACGGTATCAGCAGGATTCGTTCGGCGAATGCTTGATCCCGGCTTTTCAGTTCGACCGGGTGGTTCGACCCGAACAAAAATTTACATTGAATGTGTCTCCCGTACCCCTCCTTTCCTTTGCTTTCGACATAGACCAAATCACCGCCGGTAATTTGCTTGATAGTGGCTGCCGCCTTTCCATCAATTACGCCTGACGGCAGGTCCATGGAGACATTGAGATGCCGTCCCGCGATGGCGCTCATGGCAAACCGGTCCCCGAACTGGTGCAGCGGAAGTCCGGCAACGTCTCCAGGGAGGAAAAATGTCTGGACTAAATTCCCAATGACGGATTTACCCGAGTTTGGAACCCCCTGGAGCAATACGAACCGTTTCGCTTCATTCCCGGGGGCGAGGAGAAACCCGATTGCCTCCAGGATACGTTGGACGAGAAGGGGACTCCCGCCAGAAATCGTCCAAAGAAACGATTGAAACACGGGGCAGGGTACGCTATCATGCCAGCATGAGTCCAGAAAATAGGTGTTGAACACATTGGGACTGGCTTTCCGGAAATTCAGCGACAAAAGGTCCAGCACGCCATTATGAAGGGCGATTCTGGTGGAGCGCAGATTGGGTTCTACCCGAATCCGACGTTCGGACTGTAAAAGTGACAAAATACTGCCAATCGTACTGGACGCGTTCGTGTACCGCAGCTCCTCCCGGAGCACTTCACCAATCAGTCCCCTCAGGTCTCCATCGCTGGCTCTGCGGAAGTGGTTCCCCGTCCATACGTACAGAATCCCGTCCTGTCTGCGTACGGGGACTTTTTCCAGGAAGAGCTCCACCATCTCTATTTGAGAAAGTTGTCCTCCATCTTTTCGCTGGTACTGATGGAACTGTCCACTGGCCCACCCCCATTTCCTAGGCAAAAATTCCTGTCCGGGCGGCATTGGCAAAGTCAAAATTGGGTCAACGTCTAAATCTAGCGTTTCCTTATATTTCCGAACGAGGCTATCCCTTTCACTAAGAATCTTCGCCTCCTCCGGTGTGTTGTATAAAAGCAAGGGGTCGCGCAGTGTCTTTCCTGCCTCTCTTGATGCCTCTTCTTCACGAGCACGAGACTCCGCATAGAGCTTGTTCTCGATTCCTTTAGCGGCATAAATCAAGGGAGCTTCTTCTTGAGAAACGGGTATGATCTTAGGTTTTTTGTCCACATTGCCCTCCTTTAAATTTTTTTGCGATCGCAACACCATCATCGCACAAAAGGCAGTGCTTGGCAATTGCCAACATCCATAATAAAAATTTTCGGGACTTTTAATGAAATTTTTTGGAAAGACGAAATCAGGAGGAACTTGGCAAAATGCGAGCAACCGGAAGAAAGAACAGGCGCAGGGCTTCGGGGGATTTATTCCCTATTCTGGAGCAACGCAAAAATGAATTTCAAAGTTGGTGCTATGCTGGCCGCCCAGAAGTAATGCGCAGAATCATACCGGATTTTGATACACAAATGGAGATTTTTGAGAAGTTGTCCTTTTGCATCCCAGAGGAAAAATTTCGTGATCCTGTTACCATAAAGGAGTATGGAAAAAACTTGCGCAAAGCACGAGAAGACAAGGGGTTTACACGAAAAGACGTTGTATCAAAACTGAAGATTTGCGGTCAGAACCTGGCTGAGATTGAAGATGGAAAACGGAAAGAAATAGATAGGGATCTCCTTCTTTTATTGTGCGGGATTTATCACAAATGTCCCGAGGTCTTATTGGGAATGGAACCCTTCGCGAAAGACCCGCTTGATTTTTTTGCGGAAAATGAATCAGAGAAAGCCAACCTCATTTTGGAAAGATTATACGGCGACGCACCGACGTTGCTTCACACATTTTTAGTGATGTCCGAATTATCTCCCCAAAGAAGAACACAATTAGTCAAATTTATTCGTTCAAATTTGGATATAAAATTTCTTAGCAACGGACAAATTGCCCAGCGAATTCAAAAGAGGCTTGAAGATAAACGTGACAATTCTGGTTGTTTACAAACGAATTTTACATATCATGATTATATGCGATACCTAGATCGTGGAACTTGTTTTGCCGCTCTGTGCGAG
The DNA here is from genome assembly GCA_910579435.1 of uncultured Oscillibacter sp. Lineage (GTDB taxonomy): Bacteria > Bacillota > Clostridia > Oscillospirales > Oscillospiraceae > Oscillibacter. Next base: position 5,432 of record CAJTVF010000003.1, on the reverse strand, counting down.
TTAGAAAAAAAGGACCCCGAACTAATGAACGCATATATGTCCATCGCTTGTACAAAAAGGAAGCATTATTCCCGCATTCTTGTGCAATTAGTTTCTAATGGATTTCTGGACTTTCCCCCATAACTACGCTGGTTGGTGAAATTGACGAGAAGAATTTATCGCAAAATTCGATCCTCAGATTTGCGAGTTTTTTTCATTGCGCAAATGATCCTCTGGGCTGCTTTGTGCCATGTTCCGCCGTTCTGAGCCCTCTTATTCTCTCTTTTTCTTAGTAAAAAAGAGAATGGGCCCTCTTGGAACGGTGGAACAGCGGAACACGCTTTCCTCAAACTCGAATTATAAGCGCTCCTTTCAATCGCAAGGTTGATACGTCTATTTTGTTTTCAAGTCTTATCAAAACACCTGCAAATCCTCCACTCCTTAGCGACGGGTGGGGGTGTGGGGGCGGGGAGGAGTGGACCGGCTCGCGCACAGCGATGCCGGTACGCTCCCGCAATCTCCGCCCCCACGAAATCCCGGAACAATAGCTCTCTAAGTTCCCTGACACAGTGACACATTCACTGTGTCACTTCTTTACCCCCCTGCTGACCAAGTAAACAGAGGCCGCCAGCACAGCCCCCTCGGCAAACTTCATCAGCGGGGCCGACACCGCCGCTGTCAGCAAAACCGACATACGCGCTCCCTCCCTTCTTACGCAAAGTCCCGCTCTTCCGTCAGACATAAAACCGCCAGCGTCACCACAAACCCAAGGGTTTCCCAGCCCATACGCTCCGCCTCCTTCCCCCTGTTTTTTCAAAAGCCCTTCCAGGCCGTTGAACTGCTTCAAAGCTCCCGATTGTACAAGGCGTCCTCGATCTCCTCCGGTGTGAACCCGCTTCTGTGAAGCTGGTCAATCTCTTCGGGAAATACGCCAAAGGCCCCGGCCACGGACCTCAGCGCCTCCAGATAGGGCGTCTCCTCAAAGGGCGGAAATATGCTCCCCTGCCAATCGTAGGGTTTTCCGAAATGTTGGAACTCCCCCCACTGCAAGCCCCCAGCCGGGTCAATCTCCAAAATGTCGCCATAGCGCAGAGGAATCCTCTCAGGCCGCTCCAGCCTCAGTCCGGCAGCGGCCAAAGCCGTCTGCAAAATCTCCTCCGTGGAGCAGTAGAGATACAGTCCCTGCCCAGGATAGTGGTACAGGCAAAAGGGACTGTCTCCCTTGACGATATACAAACTGCCGGCTTCATCCAGGACGGTAAACGCAAAAGACCCTCGCACTTGTTCAGCCATGAATTGGAGGCTGTCCAGTGTGAGGGTTTTCTTCTGCTCGATCAGCTGAACGGCAATATAGCTGTCCGTCTCAATCCTGGTTTCCGGTAACGCCAGTTTCCGCCGCAGCAGCCCATCGTTGTACAGCACGCCGTTATGGGCCAGGGCAAAGGGCCGCTCTCCGGCTCTTCCGGGGAACGGGTGATTATTGTAGTTTTTACGGCAATTGCCCTGGGTCGCCATTCTCGTATGTCCCATCACCGTCCGCACATTCTCCGGGACGCGGAAACGCATACAGCGCCCAGGCCAGGGACGCTTGTAAATGAGGAGCTTTCCACAGAGGTTGTACGCAATGCCTGTGGCGTCGGTTCCCCGCTCCTCGCTGGCAATCGCCAAAGCCAACAAGAGCCGGTTCTTCTGCCGGACGGTCAAGCGGTTCCGGGTATCCATCAAACCAAAGAGGCAGCACATCCTTACACCTCCTCTTCTCTTGTCACCGGGTCATTGACATAAAGACGCCGCTCCTTTAGGTATTGCACCAGCTCCGGGGACTGACAGCCTGTGACGAAGGTCGTCCACGGCATGGCCTTGATCTCCTCGTCAGAAAAGGAAATTGCCACGTCGCATATCCAGTTGACCAGCTGCAAGGTGGCAATCAGCGTATTCCATTTCAAGGTCCCCCGGAAGATACGGAACTCAATGGTGTCCCGGTTTTGCAGGTTCACACAGGAGTAGCGCCCGTTGTGGCAACCTTTCTTGGCATGGTCCAGGATTTCACAGGGCTGCTCTTTATACCCATACCGCATTGCCCATTCATTCAGTTGCTGGGAGGTCCTTCGGCTGAATTTCAGCAGCTCGTCCCATTGCTTCTCGAAGAAATACAGGATGCGGGCAATCGCGGCATCCTGCCGGACCTCTGTCGAGCCAAAGGCGGTCCGGTTCACATGGACATGAAGCCCACAGGTCCCGGCCTGATGGCTTAGATAACCCAAGGAAACCGCCCTTTGGAGCAGGGCTTCCCAGGGCATTTCGTTCCGGTGGAAGTCTAAGGTCATGGGATGCGTAACAATCTCAAAGCCGTCGTGGAGGGAGCCGTCGTGCTTGCAATAGGCAATTTCGGCATCCCGGTTTGCAATCTCCATCAGCTCTGAGGCATTTTCGCTGTCCTCTCCGCCCTCGTCAATCTCCAGCTCTACGCCGAAGAAGCGGGTACCCTTGCCGCAGAAAATGGGGACGGGTTTGTAATAGTAATCGTTGATGCTGTGGTACCTTTGAACCCGATGGTAACAGGAGCTGCAATAGGCGTTGTCGCTTCTGTCGAAACAGGCTTCGTCCTGGTGAAGGACTCGACCGCAGTTCGAACAATTGATGTAGAAGCGGTCATAGCAGGACTGGCAGAGAGGTGCCTCCGGGTTTCCAGCGTTGTCCTCTCTCCAGATACGAGTACCGCAGCGGGCACAGAAGAGGGTCCCGCTTTCCAGGCAGTCCGGGCAAAGCTGGGAGCCGTCGAAGCCAGTCAGCTGGGCAAGAGGGAACGGCTGGCCGCAGGATTCACAGGTTTCGTGGGCTTTCATGATATACCTCCATACAGCAAAATTGCCTGGAGCAGATGCTCCAGGCTGGTTCATAGGGATAATATATCATTGAAATGCACAGCTTTGACGGATTAAAGCAGAGGAATCAGGTCCTCCAGGATTTTCAGGACCTGCTCCCGCTTGTTTTCGGGGATTCTGGACATCAGCTCCTGGAGGCGGCGGTCTTTGGGGACAGTGCTGATGGGGAAGGTGTCTTGCTGGAAGAGCTCGGCCAGGGAGACATCCAGAGCTTTGGAGATTTTATATAAGGTGTCAATCGTAGGACATTTCAGGCCGCGTTCCACCTGCCCGAAGTAAGCGGGATTGATTTCGGCCCGAAGAGCCAAGTCCTCTTGGCTCATGGAGCGGATACGGCGAAGGAATTTAATGCGTGCCGCTACCGCTTTTGTGATTTCCTGCTTTTGACTGTCTATGGTTAATCACCGCCTATAAGCATTATTGTGAACAGAATAAGCAGTTCTTAAGCATAGTTCAAATTGATATAGAGATTAAAAGTATCTATAGGCTTGATAATTCGACAATATCCTGCTATAATGTCATTAATCTGAGTTATGGACTCTAAAATCTACAGGAGGTTTATACATGTCAATTTTATTTTTAGTCTATATTGCATTAGGTTGGTGGGCAGCAAACCGGACAATCTATGCTAACAAAATTACATTTGGTACATGGAACGCCATATTTTTGCAGAAATTTATGGTAGCTTTCTTCCTTGGTTGGCTACTTATTCCAATTGCTATAATAAAAACGATTTTGGAAAAGTAAAAATTTCAAAGTTCAAGATAAGGGGGAGAACAGTTATGGCAAGTAAATTCGAGTTATTTAACAAAGAATTGACAATAGATGATGCTTGCTTCCGATTCGTTATAGAATTTTTCCGTGGAGATGAAATTAGAGGCATTTTCTTTGGGCTTTCAACTTCACAATGGATATCATTTATGATAGTTTTATATTATACGAAAAAGCATTTTTCAAAAGAATCAGCTCTCACTGACAACTGATGGTTTACCCCATTCCAACCTCTTACCAGTAAAACAATAGTGTAGCATCAATATCGATACACCATTACATTTTCTCCTCTAAAATGTCATACTATTCCTAAAGACAGCAGGGCCTATGGAACCTATGATTTCACTTCCCAAAATTCACGTTTTTCGTCTCCAGGTCAATTTTACTATCCGAAAGGAACTGGAGGCACTCTATGCAAAGAATGGCCTCACGCTCACCGACACCATCAATATGTTTTCCAATAGTCCTTGAACACTGGGGGCTTTCCCTAACAGGCTGCTGAGGACCCGCCGCGTGAAAGTTCTCCGTGTCCTGGGTGGGCATCAGGACAATTTGGCGCTTTTTTCTAGGCCCAAAGTTTTCCCTTTAGTTTCCCTTAAGGCACCGTTTTAAACTAAATCACAGATGACAAAAAAATTGATTCTTCGGCAAACTTTCCTAGAATTTGCAAGCGTTTCAGCCTATAAAAATTCCGTCTGCAATTACTCCGAGGCGATTCAAATCCGGGTGTCACCTCCAAAGTAAATTCCCTTCACGATTATTGGATCGTGAAGGGAATTTCTTTTCCGTTTGCCCACAAAAAGGGACTTCCTGTTGGAGGTCCCTTTTTCCCGTTCCAACGCTCTCCGACGCCGCGCATTTATTTGGCCCGCAGATCGTCCACAAGCTGCCGGATATGGGCAATGACTTCCCTCGGCAAACCGCTTACGTCCAAATACTCGCCGGACTCAAGGCCCAGCATATAGTCGGTGGATACGGAAAAGATGGCCGCCAGCTCTACCTGACTCATATTTCTCGCCTGCCGCAGCAGCCGGATTCTTTGATGGAGCATAGGCAAACCTCGAATCTAAAATTACAATACTATTGTACCTTTTTACTTGACTAAATAAAATACTATGGTATTGTAATTTTGTATTCAGAGAGGAGTGTCCATCATAAAGAGAAACTTCCAGCAGCGGCCGCTTCGCGTTCTTGGAGCGCATTTGCTCATCTTTGGCCTTTTGGCTCTGTATTGCGCATTCGGGTGTCCAATTTATCATTTACTCGGCGTCTCCGGTCCCGGATGCGGCCTGACACGGGCATGGCTCTCGTTTTTACGGGGAGATTTGTGCCATGCGCTCCAGTATCACCTGCTTTTTCTTCCAGCCCCTCTTTTTATTTTTCTCTTTGCCCATAGGGAAGCGTTTCCGAAAAAGCAGCTTTTCGATTTTTCTCTATGGGGTTTTGCGGTTCTGCTGGCAGTTTATCCGCTTTGGCGGATATGGCCCTCAGCATAATCAGACAGAAGAAGAGCGAAATTATGACCCAGGAAAAACTCGATATGTATTTGATGACCAATCAAAAGTATCTCCCCGCAGACAAGGCCGTCTTTCTAAAGGAGACGCTGAAAAAAATTGACGAATCCAAGTTCACCATGGTGTCTGCCATGGAGTTCAAGGACCCCTCTACGCTGCTTCTAGTCTCCATTTTTCTTGGCGCCTTGGGCATCGACCGCTTCACGCTCGGCGATACCGGGATGGGCATTTTAAGGAAGCACTGATTTAATCAACGCGTGCAGATTTGCGCCAGAAATTTTCG
>CAJTVF010000002.1 GCA_910579435.1 uncultured Oscillibacter sp. | reverse complement strand
CACGTTTGCCCTCATTGCCATCCTCATTAGAAGATTTTAAACAGGCTCTAAGACGGGGACGTGGAGGTCCACATAATCGTAGATCCGCACCTCCTGTTTTCCCGCATAGCTCCGGTGTAGCCGTCCGGCGTATTGGGCCAGGGTGCCCTTCCAGGAGATGGGCATGGAGAGGAGGATGGTGTCCAGCCGGGGCTCGTCAAAGCCCTCGCCCACGTATTTCCCGGTGGCGATGACCACCAGGGACTCCTCCGGCGGCGCCTCCCGGAGGGCGGCCAGCTTCTCCCGCTTCTCCTTCTGGCTCCCGGCGCCCACCAGGAGGAAAATGTGCTCCGCCATGCCCCGGAGCAGCCCGGCCAGCCGCTCGGCGTGGTCCCGGCGCTCCGTCAGGATCAGGGGCGTCCGGCCCTCCCGGAGAAGTTCAGTCGTGTCGGAGACGAGAAGAGCGTTCCTGGCGTCGTTCTGCACGATGCCCGCGTAGGCGTCCTGGATTTTCCGGGCGGCGGGCAGCCGGGTCCGGGTGAAGCGGGGGATGACGTAGTGGTCAAAAGCGCGTTTGTCCGCCTGACTCTTGGCGTCCACCAGATAGCGGACCGGGCCGCACTGCATGAAGATGATGGGCTGGTGCCCGTCCTGGCGGACCGGGGTAGCGGAGAGGCCGTATACATACTTCGCCTTGGCCGCCCGCAGGATTTTTTCAAAGGTGAAGGCGGCCACGTGGTGGCACTCGTCGCACAAAACCATGCCGTACTCGGCCACGAAGGGCTTGACCTCTTTTTCCTTCCCCTCGAATAAAGACTGCATGATGGCGACGTCGATGATTCCGCTCCGGGTGCGCTTCCCCGCCCCGATCTGCCCGACGCGCTCCAGGCGTTTCTTCCGGCCCCGCTTTTTGGGCTGCTCCGGCAGGGGCTCCTGAATGTCCAAAAACCGCTCCAGGGCCTCCTTCCACTGCTCCAGAAGAGCGCTGGAGTGAACCAGGATCAGGGCGCTGACCTTACGCTGTCCAATCAAATAAGCGCCCACCACGGTCTTGCCGAAGGCGGTGGTGGCGGACAGCACGCCCGTGTCGCGGGCCAGCAGCGCCTCCGCCGCCGATAGCTGCTCCGGCCGGAGTTCTCCCCGGAAGGACACGGCGATGGGCCGCCCCGCCTCCCGCCGGTCCTCCAGGGCGTAAGGAACGCCGCAGGACTCCAGCAGCTCCGTCAAACGGTCCATGCAGCCCCTGGGGATTCCCAGGAAGCCCTCATCCTCCCAGCCGCAGTCAAAGACCCTGGGGGTGTCGTAGACGCGCAGCCGCATGGCCTGCTTTTTGTAGAACTCCGGGTTCCGGAAGGCCGCCAGACGCTTGACGGCGTTCAGCGCCTTTTGGGAGAACCCAGCCTTGTCCACATAGAGCAAATCCGAAATCATCAGCCTGGCCTGGGCCGGGAAATCCCCGCGGGCCAGGGCCCGCCGCTTCCGCTTCTCCGGCCAGGGCTTGGGCTCCCCTGTTTCCAGCAGGATTCCCAGCTCCCCGCCTGCGCACAGCTTTCCGAGATACGCCGCCAGCTCCTCCGGCGTGATTTTGGGCAGGGACGCCAGATAGGCCCATTGGTCCGGATAGGGAACAAGGCGCTCGTCCACAAAGAGGGTATTCCCGTCCCTCTGGGCCTGTCCCTGAAAGGGCAGGGCGATGAGATTCCCAAAGCCCCCCTTGGGCACGGTGTCCTGGGAGGGGAACAGGCGGTCATAGGACTGGAAACAGAGCTCGTGGCGCCGTTCCATGGTCCGGGTCAGCAGGGCGCTGCCAAGCTTGCGGGCCTCGGCGGCGGACACAGGCTCCGAGAAGAAAAACCAGACGTGGGCCCCGTTCCCGGAGCGGGAGCGCTCCACGGCGGGCGTGAGGCCGAGGGCGGCGCAGGTCTCCCGGAAGGCGGAGACATCCTCCCGCCACGACGTCTCGTCAAAGTCCGCCGCCAGGAGCCGGGTGCGGTCATCCTCCAGCATGGGGTAGACGCCCGCCACGTCCCGGCCATAGCCGTCCTGCCCCATGAGGTGCGCCTTGACAATCTGGGCCGTCAGCGGTACGAATGCCCGGTTGGGACACTCGGGACAGCGGTGGGCCTTTTTGTCGCACAGGCCCGGCTCCCACTCGTTTTTGCACAAGGGCACGTAGCCGCTCTTCCCGGTCCTGAGGCTGTAGTAGCGCCTGGCGCACACGTCCTCCCGGCCCCGGAACAGGGAGAGGAACAGGGCGATTTTCTCCTGGGCGGAGCTGGCCGCGCAGACCCCGCCGCCTTGAGCGGGGTGGGTCTCCCGCCGGGGCCAGAGGTCCTCCGGGCAGACATGTTGGCCGCCCTCCCCGTCCTCGCAGAGGACATATTTTCGCCCGTCCTCCACAGACGGAAGCAGCTTCACCAGGCGATACTCCCGGCCCCCTATGACGGCTGTTTCACTCCTCATACGCTCCCCACCCCTATCCGTGCTTTTGCCGTATTATATAGGATTTTGGGTGGATCGGCAAGGTGAAAAATCGTTGGACAGGCCGTTGACCGGAGGCAGACAGCTGTGCCCTCGGCAGACGTAGAAGGTGGTCCTTCCGTTTTTCAGCGGGTAATCCCCTCCCGGTTCCCGCAGAATCACAGCAGCCTCCGCCGGAAGCTCCAGAGGCAGGCGGGACGCCTCGGCCTTGTCCGAACAGACCACCGTCACCTTGGGCGGCGGGTCCCGGTAATCCAAGAGTGCCAGCAGGAACATGGCGTACCCAGCGGGATACTGCGCTGCGTCCGCCGCCAGGAAGTCCAGCTGCCGCTCCGCCAGGGGACCATAACACTCCTCGGAGGCCAGCTGGCTCAGCCGCGCCAGATTCCAGGCCATCAGGGAGTTCCCGCTGGGCATTGCTCCGTCATAGGTCTCCTTGGGCCGGAGGACGAGCGCCTCGTGTTCTTCTCCGTAGAGGTAAAAACCGCCGTTTTCCCGGTCTTGGAATCGGGCACAGGCATCCCGGCAAAGCTGTTCCGCCCGCTCCAGATACGCACCGTCCAGCGTGGCCCCGTACAGCGCCAGCTGGGCAAAGAGACAGGCGGCGTAGTCGTCCAGAAAGCCCCTTTCGCCCCGCCGCCCGGCCCGGAAGCTGACATGGAGGCTTTCGCCGTCCCAGAGGGTTTCCCAGAGGAAATGGTCCGCCCGTTTCGCGGCGTCCAAATATTTCCCCTCTCCATTGGCCTGATACAGATGGCACAGCGCCGCAATCATCAGGCCGTTCCAGGCGGTCAAAATCTTGTCGTCCAGATGGAGGGCACAGCGGTCTCTGTGATATTGATAAACCGTCTCTAACAGGCCATCCAAGGTTCGGCCCTCCGGGTCGCTCTGAAGCAGATTGGGGATGTTCTTCCCCTCAAAATTCCCCGCCTCCGTGACGTCGAAATGCCGATTGAAGGCTTCACCCCGTTCCGAGCCTAGGAGGCGGGTGATCTCCTCCGGCGTGAACGGGTAATACTTTCCCTCCTCACCGTCGCTGTCGGCGTCCTGGGCGCTGTAGAAGCCGCCCTCTGGGGCGGCCATTTCCCGAAGAACAAAGTCCGCCGTTTGCTTTGCCGCCAGCAGGTACAGTTTCTTCCTCGTAGTGCTGTGTGCCTCACAATAGGCCAAAATCAGCAGGGCGTTGTCATACAGCATCTTTTCAAAATGGGGAACCAAAAACCGCTCATCGGTGGAGTACCGGCAGAAGCCCCCGCCGATGTGGTCGAACAGCCCGCCCCGGACCATCTGCGTCAGCGTCCGTTCCACCATCTCCAGGCAGTCCCGGTTTCCCCGCCGACCGTAATACGCCAGGAGGAACAGAAGATTGTGGGGAGAGGGAAATTTCGGCGCACTGCCAAAGCCGCTGTTTTCCCGGTCGAACAGCCGCTTGTAAAGCCCCACGGCCTCCTCCAAAAGCTCCGGCTCCGCCTTGCCATTCTCTGCCTTCGGCTGGTTGAGCAAAGCCACGATTTCCTCAGCTGGGCTCAGCAGGGCAGAGCGGTCCCTCTCCCACTTCTTGTGAATCAGCGTCAGCAGCTCCCCAAAGCTCACCATCCCGCCCTGACGGCGTTTGGGGAAGTAGGTCCCCGCAAAAAAGGGCTGTTTCTCCGGCGTCAGAAAGATGCTCATTGGCCAGCCACCGCTGCCTGTGAAGGCCTGGCAGACGGCCATATACACGCTGTCCACGTCGGGCCGCTCCTCCCGGTCCACCTTGATAGAGACGAACCAGCGGTTCAGCAATTCCGCCGTCTCCTGGTCCTCGAAGCTCTCGTGGGCCATGACATGGCACCAGTGACAGGCGCTGTAGCCGATGCTGAGGAAGACGGGCTTGTCCTCCTCCCTGGCCCGGCAGAACGCCTCCTCGCCCCAGGGGTACCAGTCCACCGGGTTCTCCGCGTGCTGGAGAAGGTAGGGGCTGGTTTCGCTTTTCAAATGGTTGGGCATCCTATCACATCCTTACCCGCTTAGGATGGCTGAAATCTGGTGGAATGATACCTGATTCAATAGGAGGGGGATTATCCCAAAATCAATGCGAACACCAGCAGAACCGCCAGAAAGGCAATATTGGTGTATGTAAACTGCCGGAAGTATGGCCCCTTCATCCTGGGCTCCTCCCGCACCACGAACTTGCAGGTCCTTGAGCCGGTGGAAGCGGTTCCTCCGCCGTTTGGGCATTCTGCCAATTTTCAAACAAGGCCCAGAGCATGGGGAGAAATAAATGCTGGCCAGAGAATCCCGACCAGCATTGCGCCTATGCTCACAATTCGATTTTCTGCTCCACTTCAGTGCCGCTCTTGAAAGTAATCAATAAGTGCTTTGCAAGCGGAATAGATTCGGCAAAGGACGATTCAAGCGAAGCCCTGTTGAAGGGAGTGAGCAGGTATTCCGGATGATAGAGCTGATGATTGATTGTGTGATTAGGGCTTGCAGCAGGGGCCTCTCGTCTAATGTTTGGGAATGCTTGCAGTATTTTTGCCATGGTGAAGACGGTTGCTCTCCAGTGGAAATCGGAATGATATCTGTATGGCGCAGGCGCTGTTGGAGCTGATTCAGGATTAGGATGTATAGGAATGGATTAGAGAAAAGAAGGACCCCACTTTTCAATGAAGTAGTTCGAAAAACGAGGCTCATTCATTATTTGGGGAACAAGACTACCTTCGCCAGTTCAATATAAAGACGGTCCCGTTCTCGGATCGCCTCCTCTGCGCGCTCTTCAGAATAGTCGTAAAATCCCGCGCCGCTTTTAACGCCCCATTTCCCCTGCTTTACCAGCTCGTGCAGGAGAGGGTCCTGCCTCTTGGAGTTGCTCAGAGATTTATTCAGCTCCCCGCTGATTCGGTCAAATACGTCCAGCCCGCCGAAGTCCGCTATTCCGAAGGGACCCAGCGCAGTATACCGGACCCCCATCCCCGCTTTCAGGACCGTATCCACGTCCTCCACAGTGGCGCTTCCGGTCTCCACGATGTGCAGCGCTTCCCGCAGCACAGCAAATTGGATGCGATTGATAATAAAGCCTGGAATATCCTTTACCATCACGGGGCGTTTCCCCAGCGCTGTAATCCACTCCCGCATTTGCCGGGCATTCCTCTCTGACGTCTTCTCTCCGGCAACGATTTCGCACAGCGGCAATAAATGAGGCGGATTCAGCCAGTGTTGCCCCATGAAACGCTCCGGCAGATGAACCCGTTCCGCAATGGCGGAGACCCGCAGACTGGACGTGTTCGTAGCCAGCAGCGCCGTCTCCGGCACAATGGCGGAAATTTCCGCCCAAAAGGTCCCTTTGACCTCCAGATCCTCCGCGATGCTCTCCACCACCAGGCAGGCGTCCGCAAAGCAGTCCTTTTCCGTCGTCATGCGTATCCCGCGCCGCGCGTCATTCGACTTTGCCTGCGTAAGAAGCCCTTCCCTCACCAGCGTCTCCTGATTCAGCGCGATCAGCTCCTCCGCGCGCTCCAGCCCGGCGGCGCTACGATTATAGAGGACCGTCTTCCACCCCCCCTGTACGTAGACCTGCGCCAGAGAAGCGCCCATGGTTCCCGCCCCCGCAATCACGACCTTTTTCTCTGTATCCATGCTTATCCCTCCGTCTCCCGGTCCAGTTCCCTCAGCATCTCCAAAGATGACTTTGCCGTCTCAAGGTCAAAGGACGTGTTCTCCACACTGACGGTCCCCTGCCGGTATCCATGCCTCTTGAGCCTGGCAAAAATCCGCCTGTATTCTTCCCTGTCGGGCCACAAAGGATAGCCCCGCCAAAGGTTCTCTTCGCAAGTGCTGACGTGCACATGCCTCAAATAGGGAAACGCCCCTTCTGCGTCGGAAAACGACTCTCCCATCACGTGCATGTGGTAAAAATCCAGAACGATTCCCAAGTCCGGGACTCCTGCCTGTTCCACGACCCGAACGGCGTCCGCCGTGCGGACCGCATAGCTGCACGCTTTTTCATGAACGGCCTCAAACAAAAGAAGAATCCCCCACCGGCGGCACTCCTCCGCCGTTATCTGCAAAAACGAGCGGCATTGCCGGTCCGCCTTCTCCACCGGGTAGTCCTGCGGGAGCCGCCGCGCCGCCGGGGCTCCGATTCCAATCGAACGAATTCCCAGCCGATGTCCCCGCCGACAGAGCAACCGCGCGTAGTCCTCCGTTTCCTTAAGGGATACGTCCTCGCCGACAATGGCTGGCCGACCTCCGCAATAGCTGTTGAAGCCGATACAGGGGAGACCGACGGTCTCCGACTCCCGGACCAGCTCAGAAAAAGCCGTCTCGTCCATGGCCGCAATCTCTTTGCCGGAAAACTCATAAAAGTCAAATCCCGCCGCCTTTACTCCGGAGATTTCCTCCACATTTCGGATACAGTTTCCAATCCTCATATCTGCCGCCTCTCTGTTTTTGTAGCGCCCTCCTCTTGGACCCTGACGGTTCCCGCCTTTACTCCGTGTCCTCCGCAAGCGCCTTTAAGAAAAATTCCTCGTCCCCAAAGTTCCCTGACTTCAGTACCAACCGCAACGTGGGACGGTTCACAGGTCTTAGCTCCGGAACGCCCGGCGCCACATCCCTTCCAATTTCAAAAACCGTGTCTCCCAGACTCTGTACCGCCGCCCCAGATGTTTCACCGCCGGCGACCACAATCCGCTCATATCCCGCCTCCTGTCCGCAGAGAGCCAATGTACCCATAAGCGCCTCCAGCATCGCAGGCACATCGCGCCCCTCCAGCCGCAGGGACCGCTCCTCCTGCGGTGCCGTGCTGTACAGCAGCAAATCCTCCTCCGTGTTTCGGACGGCGTCCTTCAGCTCTTCTTCGCTCTGCTCTCCGGACAGAAGCTTCTCCGGGAAAATACGGATCGCCCTTTTCCCTGCCGTCAAATAGGCGCTGATCTGCTTACGGGTCATCTCCGAACAGCTGCCTGCCAGCAAAAGCCGCGGCCTCCGGCTGGGCGCTTGCCTGCTTTCTCGTTCCCGGACCTTTCCCGCCGAGCAGCGTTCCGCCAAATACCGCAGCAGTCCCGACCCGCCCGTCAGAAGCGGCAGACCGCCAAACAGCGCCGCCAGCCGTTCCCCCTGTTCCTCCGCGTCATAGTCCACAACCAGGGTCCCGTGCTCCGCTCCGCCAAGCCTGTCCCGCAAATATGCCGCCACTTCCTCTTCCCCCCTGTTCAGGAGCTCCCGGGGCAATGCGGCGCAGGGATACTTGCTCTGCGGGGCCATCAGCTCCGCAACTGCGGAGCGCAGCATAGGATTGAGCGGGTGGAAGCGCATAGGGCTTTCTGCCAGAGGGACCCCGTTGATGTACAGTACTCCGTCCGTGACCGTGCGCCCATTGACCGGCAGCGCCGGACAGAGAATCGTATAGGGCGCATGAAGCAGCTCCATCAAAGCGTCCGTCACCGGTCCGATGTTGCCCCGGTCCGTAGAATCAAAGGTTGAGCAATACTTGAAGTAAATCTGCTCCACGCCCTGATTCAGGAACCATCTGGCTGCGGCTACTGTCTCGGACACGGCTTTTTCCGGGAAAACGGACCTGGTCTTCAGGGCAATCACCGCCGCCTCGTCCCCCTCTTTGAGCCGATAGCCTTCATATCCGTTCCCATTGATGAGCAGCGTACGCAGACCGCCCTTTTTCAAAAAAGACGCTGCGTCAGAACCGCCTGTGAAGTCATCTGCAATACAACCAATTAGACAAGCGCTCATACCGGCTGCGCACCTCCTGCATCTATTTCAATCATCCTCAATATTTGTTGAACATTTCAATAAATCTTACCTTATTTTATTATAGACAAGAATTGCCGCTTGTCAAGTCATTCCATGGATTTCTTGTCCGCTTTTTCTGTCCTTTTTGACGCTGGCGATATAAAGCCCCGCCTTTTGCGCACCAAGATTTTGGCTTTTAGTGACAGTTTCAAAACAGCTTCCAGGGGCTTTCACATTTTCTATAAACCCAGCCTGAGCTCTTGCTGTATTTTCACGAAATTTTGTTTTTTTCCTTGACATTCCCGTTTGTTTTCAGTAATATAATTTATGCAAATGTCCAACAAATCTACAGGAGGAAAACCATATGGAATTCGTGCGGTTTCAGGATATCCAAGGCGGCATTTTTTACGGCGTTTTAGACGGGAAGCGTGTCACTCAAGTGGAGGGCTCCATTTTTGGCAGCTTCCGGAAAACCGATGTCAGCCATCTTCTTTCCGACGTCACTCTGCTGGCTCCTTGTCAACCCAGCAAGATTATGTGCGCCGGTACGAATTACCTTTCACACGTTCAGGAATGCAACGAGGTCATGCATTTGAATGTCTCTGTTCCAGAGCATCCCCTGATTTTCAGCAAGGCCCCCAACACCGTTGCCGATCCCAACCAGGGCATCCTTTACCCCACCGGCGTAGAGCGCGTCGACTTTGAAGGCGAGCTGGGTGTTGTCATTGGCAAGCGCTGCAAAAAGGCGTCCAGAGAGAACGCCTTGGACTTTGTCCTCGGCTATACCTGCGTCAACGATATGTCCGCCAGAACCATGCAGTGGAACGACGGGCAGTGGACACGCGGAAAGGGCCTGGATACTTTCTGCCCTATCGGCCCCATTATCACCGACCAGATTGATCCGTTCCACACGCCTCTCCGCACCCGCGTAAACGGTCAGACGCTGCAGGACGGCAACACGGACGATCTGATCTTCGACGTCCCCGCCCTCATCGTCTATATCTCCGAGTGGATCACGCTGGAACCCGGCGATGTGATTGCCACGGGCACTCCCGCCGGCGTCGCTCCGGTCAAGGTGGGAGATGTAATTGAGGTCGAGATCCCCGGTATCGGTATTTTGAAAAACCCCGTAGTGGCCCCTTAAGCGGTCCGCCGTTCAACCTGGAAATGCAGGACCCCGCCAGCTGAAGCCGGCGGGGTCCCGCTTATCGCAATGTCCTTTCCGGCAAGCCGTTTGAGGAGGGATTTTCCCTCCTGCCCCGCCGCAGCAAAAAACAGATTGGGAATTCAAAAGAAGTTCCCAATCTGCGTTTTCACGAAATATAGGACCCCTGTATTCCCGCCAAATGTTCCCGCATTCGCTCCGCCGCCAGATCGGGATTATGACGCTCAATGGCGTCCACGATCAGGCAGTGCTGTTTATAGCTGTTCAATGCGGTCTTGCGGTCCAGAGAGCTCATATGCGCCCGGATAATACGCCGGAGGGCGCAGATGACCCCGCTCAAAAGCTGGTTATCCGAGGCGTCCGCCAGGCACAGATGGAAGGTAATGTCCTCCTGCACATAATTTTCCCAGTCGTTTTCATCACACCGGGCTTTCATGTTCTCCAGATGAACGTGGAGCTGGCGGATGTGAGCGTCGTCCACTACAAGCGCCACCGTGCGCGCCACGTAGCACTCCAGCACGGAACGCACATTACAGATGTCGTCCACGGAGATATCCCCCCGCTGTTTTAAAAACAGCATATATTCCGCCATATTGTCAAAAGACATATTGCTAATGTACATCCCGGAACCCGTTCGGCTTTCCACGATCCCGAGCTGCGCGAGGCGTTTGATCCCTTCCCGCAGCGTATGCCGCGCGACCCCCAGTTCCCCGCAGAGCTGCTGCTCTGTGGGCAGACGGTCCCCGGGCTGCAATTGATTGTCAATGATCCAGGTTTTTAACCGCTCCGCTACGATCACATCCGTCGTAACGCGCTCCACTCTCTCCAGCATTTAGGATTCTCCCTTTCTTGATATGCTGGTTTTATTGTAACAGACTTCATCTTTTATTTCAATGTTATTCTTTGAATTCCGCTCCTCCCTCCGGGTTCACCCCCATTCCTGCATCTGCGTCACCATTTTCTGATAAGTTCCATGGAGAATGGTCTCGGGAATGGGGCAGAGATACAATCCAATTCCCGGCCAATCCCTGACCTCTTTTACCTCCTCCGGCGTGCCGCAATAATAGCTCAATTGTTTTCCGTTTTCTGCGGCCAGCTCCGCCGCCTGCCGCAGGACCCTTCTGACCGACGGATGATTCGTCTGTCCAGGAATCCCCAGGGCCACCGCCAGATCCACTGTTCCGATCTGGATCACGTCGACACCTTCCACCCTCATGATTTCCGGAAGATTTTTCACGCCCTCGGGCCCCTCCACCAGCAGCATAATCATTGTTTCCTGATTCGCCTTCTCGAAATAGGCTCCGCAATCCTCGCCGCCGAACCAATTGGCCCGGACATAAGGGCAGGCCCCCCGTTTTCCCATTGGGGCATACTTCCCATAGTGCACCGCCAGTTCCGCCTGTTCCACCGTCTCAACGTTCGGCACTAGGATCCCCGACGCTCCCGCATCCAAAGCCTTTTTGATGGAGTCCTCATCCGTCACATCGGGCACGCGTACGAAGGGGATCGTATCCGCCGCCTCACAGGCGCGGATCATGGACACGATCTTTCTATGGGACATCGGGCAATGTTCCATGTCCAGGACGATGAATTCCAGACCCGCGTGGCCCAGCATCTCCGCTACTTCCTCGCTGGGAATCTGCAAAATAGTCCCGATCTTTCTCTCCTTATGTATCATGTTCCTCATGCTGGTTTTCATTGTTTCACCTCTTTTTCGTTATCACAGGGAAAATATCTCCCGCACCTGCGGCAACCTGTCAAATTTCAGTAGGCGCGCCATCATCTTCTCCGCCTCTCCTGCTCCCAGCGCAATCTCCAGGCAGGCTCGCAGCTTACAGTCGATCTCCTCCTGGGTCATCGGGCAGGCAGGGTCTCCTTTTGCATAGCACGCCTTTTCCGTATAAACGCCGCCATCCGTCAGATCGACTCGCACCTCTGTGCCGAAGCGGCTCTCCGGGAATTCCTCCGGGGCGCAGACAATCCGGATCTTCGGGAGAAGCGCCAGGGGTGCCCGGTCACGGATCTCCTCCCCCAAGAAGTCTTGGATCTCGATCTGCCCGCCGCAGACCACCTTGGCGACGCAAAAGGCCAGACTGAATTTCGCCTGGCTCGGCGTTTCGGGCCGCTCATAGCGGTCCGTATCCCAGGCGGCCTGGTCCACCTTGCAGACAATCTGCCTTACATCCTCAGGCCGGAAGGCGTGACGGCGAACGATCCTGGTGATACAGTCGATTCCGCTGTGGTTTCCCCGGCAGGAGGGATAGGGCTTCATGATCAGGCCCGGGAAGAGGAAATCCGACCGGTACTTCTCCGGCGGCTCCGCCAGGGGGTTCCCCTCTGCGGCTCCGGTTACATTCCGGAAGAAGCCAAAGGGCCCTTCAAATGCGTCGCGGCTGGCGTCGAATCCACTTTTGGCGCTTTCCGCCAGAAGGACCGCTTTGGCGGCCACGGTTCCTATGGCAAGGTCCTTCGCGAACGTGCCGTAATTCGCCTTGAATCCAGCGGACTCGTTCACCGCCATTCCGAAGGCGTGCGTCATTTCCTTCCGGTCCAGTCCTAAGAGCCGCCCCGCCGCCGCCACTCCGCCGAAGATTCCAATAGCCGTTGTCGGGTTCCAGCCCTTTGGATATCCCGCCTCCTGCACCATTCGGCCCAAAATCGCATCTATCTCGACCCCGGCGATATAAGCCATCAGCATCTCCCGTCCGGTGACGTTTTCTTTTTGTCCCAGGGCCAATACCACCGGGACCAATAGCGCACTGGGATGCCCGTTCAAATTCGAGCTCATGTCGTCGAAGTCGTTGCTGTGGGCCGCTATGGCACCCAGCATGGCGCAGTGCGCCGCGTCCGTCCAAAGCCCCCCCGGAAAAGCGGCCTGTGCGCTTCCTCCATATGTCTTTACATAGGGAAGCGCCCGCTTCACGGACTGGCTGTCCGTCCCCAGGAACATACAGGCAAGCGTATCCACAAAGTGAGTCCTGGCCCGTTCCCACACGCCGGCAGGGAGGTCTTCCTCTCTCAGCGATACTGCGAATCCCGCGAGTTTTTCCGATATCGTCATCCCGTTCCGCCTCTATTTCCCCACTCGGTATTGTTCAATTACGTTCTCATTCAGCTCGATACCCAGACCATACTTTTTTTCGTCCAGCTCAATATAGCCCTCCTTGGGTATAAAGGGCTCTTTCAAGAGGCCTGTGCGCAGTCCGTTTTCCGTCATGTCGAACTCCACCATCGCCCCGTTGGACAAGCCGGCGGAAAACTGCAGCGACGCCGCCAGTAAAATGCCAGAGGAAAATGCGTGGGGCGCCACCTCCATGCAGTGGGCTTCCGCTACCGCCGCGATTTTCCGGCACTCTGTAAAGCCGCCCGCCCAGGAAATATCCGGCTGCACCAGATCTACGCAGCGTCCTTCGATCAGACGGGTGAAATTCGTCAAAAGGCACTCCGTCTCATACCCTGCGACCCGGGTCCTCAAATGGCTGGCCAGCTGTGCGCTCCCCTCGTAATCATCCGTGCGCAGGGGTTCTTCAAAGAGATAGACATTCAGCTCGTCAAATACCCGTCCCGCCTGTAGCGCATCCGGGTAGGTCCACGCCGCGTTTGCGTCCACCATCAGGGCGATACGATCTCCCACAGCCTCTCTGGCCACCCGCACACGTTCCAGATCCTCCGCGAATGTCAGTGCGCACTCCTCCGCACCGTCCGAGAGCTCCCGAGGTGTCAGGGGGGTAAAGGTCCTGCCGACCTTCATTTTGACAGCGTCAAAACCTTGCTGGACATAGCTCTTCAGCTCTGCCGCCAGCTCCTCCCGGCTTTTCCCCTGTCCGTAAAAACCGCCGCTGGCGTAAACTTTCACGCGGCTCCGGTATCCCCCCAGCAGCTTATAGATTGGCTGCTTCAGCGCTTTTCCCATGATATCCCACAGCGCCATATCGACGCCGCTCAGGGCGCAGACAAATATCCCGTTCCGGGAATGCTGATAGCCCTCGAAAAAAAGCCTGTGCCAAATGTACTCCACATCCATCGGATCCAGGCCAATCAGTTTCGGCGCCAGTTCCCTGCGTATCACCGTTTCTGTGCTAATCAAGGGGCCCCCATAAGGAGCCGCCTCTCCGACCCCCACGATCCCTTCGTCCGTATAGATCCGCACCAGCAGGCAGGCCCGCTGCGCCGATCTTCCTAACGCATTGTAGAACGGCTTTTTTGTCGGATATGCCAATCCTACAGTTTCCACGTTCGTGATTTTCACGTTTTTCTCTCCTTTTTGCAGAGTTCCGTCAAGTGAGCCACTTCAGCGGCACCTGAATCAGCTGCGGCACAAAGATCATCAGGAACAGACAGACGATCTCCACGCCAATGAATGGGGCCAAATCCCGGATGACCGCTCCCAGGCGCGCCGGTTCTCCCTCTCTGCTGGCGTCCATCGCCACGTAGAGTACAACGCCCACTGGCGGCGTAATCAGTCCCAGGCAAAGGTTGAAATTCATCAGGCAGGCAAAGTAGTACGGGTCGATCCCCGCCTTTTGAATAACCGGGAACAGCACAGGCGCAAAGACCAGAATATTGGGCGTGCAGTCCATCACCATTCCCATGCACAGAAGGAAGACATTGATGAGCAGCAGCAGCAGAATGGGCTGTCCAATCAAGCCACCCAGCGCTCCGGCAATCGCCGCAGGGACCTGGGCCAGGGTAAAGTAAATACTGGCCGCCGTAGCGCCCGCCACGATAAACATCGTGGTCGACGTGCTGATGGCCGCAGAAATCAGCACCTGTCCCACATCTTTATAAGAAAACTCTTTATAGTAGAACATGCACACCAGCAGAGCATACACCACCGCAAACGCCCCAGCCTCCGTCGCGGTAAAAATCCCGAACCGGATTCCGCCTACAATCAGAATTGGCATCATCAGCGCTGGAAAAGAGTCCTTCATAATCGCGACGCTCTCTTCCCAGGTAAAGGTCTCGCAGTCGTCGTAGCCATCTATCCGCACCACAAAAAACCACGCCGCCATCAGCCCCAGGCATACGATCAGTCCCGGGATCAGGCCGGACATGAACAGCTTTGTAACCGATAGTCCCGTGGAGGTCCCCATGACGATCATGGGGATGCTGGGCGGGATCATGGGGGCTACGATCGCTCCCGCCGCAATAAAGGCGATGGACCGGCTCTTGCGGTAGCCGCTCTTGATCATCAAGGGAATCAAAATTGCGCCCAGCGCCGCAGCGTCCGCCACCGCGCTGCCGGACAGGCCGGAGAATACGATCGTCGCTAAGATTGCCGTATAGCCCAGTCCTCCCCGGATGCGTCCCACCACCACCTTCGCGAACCGGACAATCCGCAGGGAGAGGCCGCCCCGGTCCATGATCTCCCCGGCCAGCATGAAAAAGGGAATGGCCATCAGGGTAAAGTTGTTCATCCCGCTTACCATGTTCTGCGCAATCACCATGATGTCGCTCTGCCCCAGGGAGAGCATCATAAAAATGGCGCAGATCAGCAGCACGAACGCCAGGGGAAGGCCCAGGGCCATAAAGCCAAACAGGGTCCCCAGGAACACCAGAAACGTCGTCATCTCCCTCAGCCCTCCTTTTTGCGCCGCCCGGCGCATGCTTTGTACAGGTCCACTGCCTGAATCACGATCAGGCACAGGGCTGTCAGAGGCAGCCCTACCACAACCACGCCCATATTGGTGTTGGTCGCCGCCGTATGGTAGGTAACCGCCCGCCGCAAATAGAGTAATCCTGCGTAAAAGACCACGCCGCTGGCCGCTAAGATAATCAGCCGGCCTACAAACACTACCGCTCGCTTCACTGTGCCCTTCAGCAGGTCCGAGACGATGGTCACACAGATATGGCGCTTTTCCTCAAACGCAATAATCGTTCCCAGATAGCAGATCCAGACAAAGCAGAACCGGGAGTATTCCTCAAAGCTGAGAACATTTTTCCCGACCGTATAACGGAGGGCCGCATTTACAAAGGTCATCACCACAATCGCCGCCATCAGCACAATGACAACCGGGCTTAATACCGTCCGAAACGAAAGTTTTTTGCGCTTCATACAACTTCCTCCTTATGAAGGCTCCCCGCAGCCGAAACTGCGGGGAAACCGGTCACCTGGCGGACAAGGCCTCCGCAATCATCGTCACATATTCCTCGCTGCCCGGATATGCCTCAAAGAACTTCGGCCACACATTCTCCTGTACGATCTGCTTGAGCTCCGCCCGTTGCTCATCGCTGGGGTACGTGATTTTGATGCCGTGCTCCTCCAGCTGGGTAATGATGCTCTCCTCTTCCGCAATCGCCAGGTCCCAGCCGTAGGCACAGGTCTCATCCACACACTGCTGCACCAGCTCCCGCTGTTCCTCGGTCAGACCCTGCCACCACGCCTCGTTGACATACCAGAAATGCGCTGTGAACATATGCTTGCTGTCAAAGAGGTAATCCTGCACCTCGTAGAGAGAATTGGCAAGAATCGTGGAATATGGATTTTCCTGGGCGTCCACGGTGCCCTGCTCCAGGGCGGTGAACATCTCGGAGAAGTTCATGGAAATCACAGACGCCTTCAGGCTCTCAAACAGCCACACGCAGTAATTCACGTTGGGCACCCGCAGACGAAGACCGTTGTAATCCTTTACTTGGGTAATCTCCTTATTGCTGGTAGTCACACGGAAGCCAATGGGGATGGAGCCGATGCTGCGCACGCCTACCTGCTCCGGCATCGCAGCGTTCATCTGTTCGCACAGGTCCGTTTCCATAAAGATGTAGCGAGCCTCGTCCCACGTGGTAAACAGGAAGGGGCACTCCGTGACGCTGGTCAGGTTGTAATAGCTGGCCATATTCCCGCCGGGGAAGCTCATCTCAACCGAACCCTCGATCATCATGTCCTGCCAGACTTCCGCGCTGCCCAGCTGATTATTCGTGTACAGCTCCACTACGAATCCGCCGTTGCTGCGCTCTTCCAGCAGTTCCTTAAATTTATACAGTGCAACGCTCTGGGGATGTTCATCGCCAAACTGACTGGTGATTCTCACCTTGGTGGGTTCGGCCGGGGGGCTGCTTTCTCTGTTTCCGCTGTTTTCACCGCCTCCCCCGCTATTTCCGCCGGAAGGGGCGCTCCGCCCGCCGCCGCAGGCCGTCAGCGCCAATACCATTAAAAGTACAAGGACCAACGAAATAAACTTCTTCATGCTGACAATCTCCTTTACAACAAAATTTTCTGGCTTCGATTATTGATTGATTTGTTGAACAAATCAATCAATTTGGCTATACTATACCATGAGACTTCCCCTTTTTCAAGTCCCTTCTCCGTTTTCTACCTTTTGCCTGGAGATTCCCCGCTTTTTTTGGTGAATTTATCGTCTCCCTGGCTCAGCGCCCACCCTCACTTCCGGCCTCCGGCGCTTGGCAGTTCTCCGTTATATTTCTTATACATTTTGCTGAACTGCGCATAATCCTGGTAGCCCACCATCTGTGCGGCCCGCGCCAGGGGCACTTTTTCCTCCGTAATAAGACGCCTTGCCTTTTTCATGCGGAATTGGATCAGATATTTCCGGAAGCCGCAGCCCACCTCCTTCGTAAACAGCGCCGACAAATAGGTCGGCGTCAAATGGGCCACCCGGGCCAGCTCATTCAGCTTGATCTCCTCCATGTAGTGTTCGTTGATATACTCTTTTACAAAATCCGTATAGCCCGTACCGCCGTTATGAAAGAGGAGCCTGTCCATCTGGGTCTGCGGTTTTGCGTTCTGCGCATTGCGAAATGCACAGGCCGTCTCAAAAATCGCCTTTTCCACGGGAATCCGTTCAAACACGGAGCCGCCGATAAATCCCTGGCAGCCGCTGTTATAGTACATATACTGCGCATCCACCGGCGTTTTAACTGGACCTCCATATACTATTTTTATGATTTCAGGCCGAATCTCCTCCGCCGCCCGGAAAATCTCCATGGCCGTATTTTTGGCTTTTTCCAGGGAAAGCACACGTTTTGCCCCTAGATTTCCGCCGCTGGTCAATCCGAAGTGCGCGCAGATGATATCCGCCCCGGCTTCGGCCATTTGAGCGGCCTGGTGCGCATCAAAGGCAAAGGCGACGGTAATCAATCCGCAGTAGTGGGCAAAGCGAATGGTCTCTATCTCGGCTTCATAGGAGATGCCCTCCTCCTCCAGAGCCTCCCGGAACTGCCCGTTCAGCATCCCAACAGTCGGGTAATTGTTGACGCCCGCAAACCCCAGACGCTTAATCGCTCTAATGTAGTCGTACAGGGAGATGGTCGGATCCGTCCCGTTCAGCCCAAAAATAATGGGGATTTTCCGCACGGTGGGCAGCAGCTCCTTCCGAGCGAATTCCATAACCATCTCATTGCTGTTTGCGTAGCAGAGAAAACCCGCCAGGGACCCCTGCCCCATCTGGCGAAATTTTCCGGAGTTGAGGGCCAGCAGCATGTGGCACCCTGCCGCCTCCGCATAGCGAGCGGTAATTCCGCTCCCCGCTGCGACGCCAAGCAAGTACCCGTCCTCCCGCATTCTCTCACGCAGGTATTCCATATTTTTTTGATATGCCAGATCCATATCCGCTCTCCCTTCGTCTGCGCGTCCGCAGCGGCACCTTTCCCAATCCTCTTTTTATTATAGTGGCTTCTTCCTCCCGGTTCAAGTAATTTTATCTACTATTGAATTGTTCAACTTATTTTTCCTGCAACGCCTACACTACCCGCCTATCAAAACAGACAAAAAGAGTCTCTTATTTTTCACAGGCAAAATTTGCAAAAGTTAAAAAAAGCACAACCCTTTCCTTTCACTTCCAGGAAACTCCCACGACAAACTACAAAAAGCAACCAATTGAACACATAGACAAGGGATCCGCCTTGCTGTACACTTTATACATAAGGTGCACCGCATACAGTCCTGTTTTTGTGGAACATTTGTATACATCCCACGAAAGCCAAGCTCAGGAACGACCGAAAGGAGGCAAATCCCATGCAGACTATCGCAATCATCGGCACCTTCGACACCAAGGGCGCGGAATTCAAATACATCAAAACGCTCATTGAGGAGCAGGGATTCCGGACGTTCTGCATCCACACAGGAGTCTTTAAACCGCTGTTCAAGCCGGATGTTTCCAACGAGGAGATTGCCGCCGCCGCAGGAGCCGATATTCAGGAGATCGTGGTCCGAAAGGACCGGGCCAGGGCCACGGAGGTCCTGGCTCGCGGGCTGGAGATTCTGTTGCCCCAGCTCTTTGACCAGGAGCGGTTCAGCGGCGTGATCTCCGTTGGGGGCAGCGGCGGCACCTCTCTCGCCACACCCGCTATGCGCGCCTTGCCGGTAGGCGTCCCCAAGGTTATGGTGTCCACAATGGCCTCCGGCGACGTCTCTCCCTATGTGGGCACCAGCGATATCATCATGATCCCTTCCGTCGTAGATGCCGAGGGACTAAATGAGATCTCTATGCGTATCTTCTCCAACGCGGCCAACGCCATCGCCGGAATGGTCTCCCGCTATAGGGAGATTCCAAAGAGCGGACGGCCCTTGCTGGCAGCCACCATGTTCGGCGTTACAACGCCCTGTGTCAAAGCGGCCAAGGACTATTTGGAACAGCAGGGCTACGACGTGCTGGTCTTTCACGCCACAGGGACCGGCGGCCGGTCTATGGAGGCGCTGATTGAGGGCGGTTTTATTCGCGGCGTACTGGACCTCACCACCACGGAATGGTGCGACGAACTTTACGGCGGCGTACTGAATGCCGGTCCTCACCGCCTGGAGGCCGCCGGGAGGAAGGGAATTCCTCAGGTCGTCTCCGTCGGCGCCATGGATATGGTGAACTTTGGCCCCTGGGAATCCGTGCCGGAGCGCTATAAGGGCCGCAACCTCTATCGCCACAACCCCACTGTCACTTTAATGCGCACAACCGAGGAGGAAAACGTAGGTCTGGGCCAGATCCTGGCAGAGAAGCTGAACATGGCGAAAGGAAAAACCGCGCTGCTCCTGCCCCTGAAAGGCGTGTCGGCCATTGACACGGAAGGACAGCCCTTTTACGGTCCTAAAGAGGACCGGGCCCTGTTCCGCACGCTGCGGGAAACCATCGGCTCCCAAGTGGAACTAGTGGAGCTGGACCTCCACATCAATGACGAAGCTTTCGCCCTTGCCGCCGCGCAGAAGTTGACCGACCTGCTACAGGCCCCCTGAGGTCCTTGTAAAGTCCCCCGGTGAAAACGAAAACACGAATGGAACACAAAATATAATGAGGAGGAAACAAGCATGTTATTCAAATCTCGGAAAGAAATCCTGGACGACTTCAGAGCTCAGATCGCCGCCGGAAAGATTCTGGTGGGAGTCGGCGCAGGCACCGGCATCACTGCGAAATGTTCCGAAAAAGCGGGCGTTGATATGCTCATCATCTACAATTCCGGCCGGTTCCGCATGGCGGGCCGGGGTTCCCTCTCCGGTCTGCTGGCCTATGGCGACGCAAATAAGATTGTGGTGGAAATGGGCTATGAAGTGCTGCCGGTGGTAAAAAAGACTCCGGTCCTTGCGGGCGTGTGCGGCACGGATCCCTTCCGGGTAATGGACATCTACCTCAAAGAACTGAAGGATCAGGGCTTTAACGGTGTGCAGAACTTCCCCACCGTGGGTCTGATCGACGGCGTCTTCCGTCAAAACCTGGAGGAGACCGACATGGGCTATGGCCTGGAGGTGGAGATGATCCACAAGGCCCATGAACTGGATCTGGTCACCTGCCCTTACGTCTTCGACGCAAAGCAGGCCGCCGCCATGGCGGAAGCCGGCGCGGACTGCCTGGTAGCCCACATGGGACTGACGACCAAGGGTTCCATCGGCGCCGAGACCGCCAAGACTCTGGACGACTGCATTCCTCTCATCCGGGAGATCATCCAAGCCGGCCGGACCGTCAATCCCGACATCATGGTTATCTGTCACGGCGGGCCCATCGCCGATCCGGAGGATGCGGCTTACATCATCCAGAATGTCCCTGAAATTGACGGCTTCTTCGGGGCCTCGTCCATCGAACGTCTGGCCTCCGAACGGGGTATGACCGCACAGGCCGCCGCCTTTAAGGCTATCACAAAAGAAACGACCTGAACTTAGGAAGGAGCGCTCTCCATGAAAAAATACATCGTCCGCATCCTATGCTCGTTGCTTTGTCTCTCCCTGCTAGCCGGCTGCGCCTCCAAACCACCGGCGGACGCCCCCTCCGATAGTGCGTCCCTCTCCAACGGCTCAGTGTCCTCCGACGGCGCCGAGCCCCTCACCATCAAGCTGGCCCACAGCTTTGCGCCCACCCATCCCGTCTCCGTCATCCTGGAGCAGGTCGCCCAGCAGGTCAACGAGGACTCCGGCGGTGCGGTAACGCTGGACGTCTACGGTGCGGGCGCCCTAGGTTCCAACAGTGAGATCGCCCAGCAAATGATTTCCGGTGAAATCGACGCCGTCATCTCCGGCGCTTGCGACAACTACGCCTCCTTTAATCCCTTGATTTACGTGGAAGACCTTCCCTTCCTCTTCAGCGATTACGAAACCGCCTATGCCGCCTACGACGGCGCTTACGGCGACGCGCTCAAAGGACTCATCGATGAACAGGGTTGTCACACCGTCTGTTTCTGGGAGAACGGATTCCGGCAGGTCAGCAATAATGTGCGGCCCGTCATTTCTCCCTCCGACATGTCGGGATTGAAAATGCGGGCGGCCAACGCCACGCTCTTTATCAAATTCTTCGAGTGCCTGGACTGCACTGTCACCATGATCGACCAGACGGAGCTCTTTTCCGCCATGCAGCAGGGTATGGTAGACGGGCAGGAAAACCCCCTTACCATGATTCTTGCCAGCAGCTACTATGAGGTCCAGAAATACTGCACGCTTACGAACCACATTTATCTCAGCTGCCCCGTGGTCTTCAATGCGGACCTGTGGGCCGGTTATCCGGCAGACGTGCAGGAGCTGCTGACCAAAGCCTTTACCCAGGGCCGGGACGACCAGCGTGCCTATTCCCGGGAAATGACCTCCAGCGCCGTAGAGGAACTGCGGGAAAAAGGGATGCAGGTCGATGAGGTCGGCAATTTCAACGACTGGGTCGACGCCCTCTCTCCGGTTTGGGATTACTACAAGGCCGAATACGGCGCGGACGGCGAGGCTCTGATTGACCTAGCCCTCCAGTTCACAAAGTAATCGCCTTTTTCGGGACGGAACGCCTCCGGGCGCTCCGTCCCCTCTAAAAAGGACGAAAGGAGCTTGCCTATGCTGAAACTCAGAGACGCGCTGAAGACTGCGCTCACATGGATAGGGGGATTCAGCCTGATCCTTGTGGCTGCCGTCTTGTTCGCACAGACAGTCGCAAGATACTGTTTCCACTATTCGTTCTATTGGGCGGATGAGCTGGCCAGGTTTTCCATGATCTGGGGCGCGCTCTTATGCGCTGCCGTCGGTGTCTCGGAGCGGTCCCACACGGCCCTGGATTTTGCCGTCCGGATGCTTCCCCCCAAGGCGCGGCAAGCCGTTGCCGTGCTTCTGGACGTCGTTTACATGATTTTTTCCGTCGCCATGTGCTACTACAGCCTGGCCAATATTCGCTTAGGCATGAAGTCGGCTTCTCCTGGCCTGGGCCTGCCCATGGGCTTTGTCTATCTGGCGCTGCCGGTCAGCATGGCGTGCATGCTTTTGTTTTTAGCTCTGAACCTGGCAGAAGACGTACGGCTCTGGATGTCCGGCGGCGAAAGCAGCCCCGCAAAGGAGGGATGATATGGCGGTTCTATTGATCGTATTTGTTCTGCTGCTTCTTCTGGGCGCGCCGATTTTTTATGCAGTGGCCATCTCCGCCGCATCCTTCGTTGCCGCATCAGGCAGCAACTCTTTATCAATCATCTCTCAAAAAATGGTGGACGGGACCGTGTCCGCCACCCTGTTGGCCCTCCCGATGTTCATCTACTCGGGGAACCTGATGTCTTGTGGCTGCACACAGCGTCTGATGCGGTTTGCGGACATGCTGCTTGGAAAAATTCCGGGCGGCCTCGGCACCGCTGCCTGCGGCGGCGCAGCTTTCTTTGGCGCTGTTTCAGGCAGCGGCATCGCCACCACCGCCGCCATCGGAACGATGATGGGCCCGGATATGGTGAAAAAGGGCTATAAGCCTGGATACACCGCCGCCATCCTCGCCGGAGCCGGCGCTATGGGGGCCATCATCCCCCCCAGCATCTGCTTTGTGGTCTACGCCAGCGCCACAGGCGCGTCTGTCACAAAAATGCTCTCCGCCGGTGTAATCCCGGGAATCCTGATCGTCTTCGCCATTCTCCTGTTTAACTGTGTCGTGTCCGCCCTCTGCGGCTACGGTCGAAACGACCACCGCTATACTTTGCAAGAGGCCGTGAGCACTACCCTTCAGGCTGTCCCCACCCTTGCCATGCCGGTCTTTGTGCTGGGCAGTATCATGACGGGGATTGCCACGCCTACGGAAGCGGCGTCAATCTCCGTTGTTTATGCGCTTTTCCTCTCCGCCTTCGTGTACCGGGAGATGGACCTTAAAACTTTTATCGCAATCACGAAGCAAAGCGCAATGGGGACAGCCTTTATTCTCATCATCGTCTCCGCCTCCGCTCCTTTCGGGTGGGTTCTGTCCAAGAACAACATTCCCATGCTGATGGCGAACGCCATTTTATCCATCAGCGGAAGCAAGCTCGTAATCACCGCCCTCGTGGTAACGCTGCTCATCATCCTCGGTACCTTTATGGAAACCAATTCCCTTCTTATTTTATTGACGCCTATCCTCTGGCCTGTGATGGAGTCCATCGGATATGACGTCGTCCACTTCGGCATCATCCTCTGCGTGGCCTTTGCCATCGGTGGATGCACACCGCCCATGGCCGTCTGTCTGTTCACGTCTACCCGGATCCTGAAAATCAAGGTTGAGGACACCTTCCCTGATATTTTCGTTGTATGCGGCATTATGGTTTTGGTCTTGATCTTCATTATCGCATTCCCCCAGCTGTCTTTGTTCCTCCCGTCCCTTTCCGGTTCCTGAGCCTCCAGAGCGGCTTTTCCACCATAAATCATCTTCATGAAAAGGCCTAGGCGTGCCATCCGGCGCACCTGGGCCTCCCTCCTTGCATCTGTGTTTGTAAAAACAAGTGGAATCCGATATCAGGCCAAGAGAATGAATACAGACCAGCAACGCGCTCGCCGGTTCTTACCGCACGTTTTCAAAATGCGGTGAAGTTTTGGAAAGAACACCATATGTCCCCTCCGCAAGTAGATATGCTCAGTATCATTTCCGCCCGGGCACACCGATACTTTGCCAATGAAGATTCTATTGGTGGAGGGTTTGTCCTCCGAGGAGACAGCAGAGATCCAAAAACATTTAAAATGATTTCCAAGCAGATGAACAGGGTGAGTCAAAGTATTGGGCTTATTATAATGATATACTATATTGCCGCTGCACCGCCTGAACACAGCCTGTCCCATATCCTTCCAAATTTTCTCTCCTCTCGCTTCACCCCTTCTTGGACGGGTGAAGCAAAGGGAGGAATCGGCCCGATTAAAAGCGGACTCCCATGGGCCGCCGAATTTCAGGTGGATGTCCAGGCGTATTTCCTCTTTGGTGCTGTTCTTTTGGACCACAATGTGGTCCAAAATGGTGGTCACCAGAGAGGAATGGACGCCGTTTTGGAAGGAGAGCTCCCGTTTCAAAGCGGCTCTGATTTCCTCCAGCCGTGCCGCCGTCCGCTGTCCTTTTTCCGCTTCCGCCCGGAGGGCTTCCAGCCGTTCCTCCAGGGCCTGGGCCTGTTGGTTGAAGCCATTGTTGCGCTGCTTGAACTCCGCCATGGAGATGACGCCCTCGATGCTCATCTCCAGCAAGCGGTCCTTTTTTGCCTGGATGGCAGACAGGTCCTCCTCCATGCGCCGGATATCCTGTATGTAGTCATGTTCGTCGGGGACGGACTGGAGAACGGTTACCACCGCGTCGATGATGGCCTGTTTGCTCTGCGCCAGCTTGTTGAAGATATCGGCCATGATTTGATTCAGCTCCGTTGTCCTGAGCTGGGGCGCGGAGCAGGCCGCCCGGCCCTTGTCCCGGTAAATTCGGCACTGCCAGACTTCCTTTTCACCCTTGGCGCTTTTCAATAGCTGACGGTGGAAGCTGGCGCCGTGTTTCTCACAGATGATCTTGCCGCTGTAGGGATAACGGTTGTGGAACACCGCTCCGCTCTGATGCTGTCTCATCTGCTGGCTGCGGCGCTTGTACAGGGCATTCGCCCGGTCCCACAGCTCCTCCGACACGATAGCTGGGATGGATGGGTCCGGATACATAACCCACTCGTCCTCCTCCAGGAAGACTTTCCGCTTGCTGCGGTAGTCCACCGTCTGGGATTTATTCGCGCAGTACCAGCCCTTGTACTTGGGGTTGCAGAGGATGTGTCGAATGGTCAGGACGTTGAAGGCATTGCCCTTGCGGCTGGTGAAACCCTCGCCGTACAGCACCTGTGAAATGCGGCGGATGCCCATTTGCTGGTTGGCGTAGAGGTCGAAAATCCGCCGTACTACCTGTGCCTCCGCCTCATTGATGGTAAGGATACAGTCCTTTTTGTCATACCCCCACAGCTTGTCGTTTCCCAGCACATGGCCGTTCTTGATGGCCTGCCGGAAGCCGAATTTCAGCCGCTCCGACAGCTTCCGAACCTCGTCCTGGGCCACCCCGGCCATGACCACCAGCCGGAACTCGCTGTCGCTGTCCAGGGTGTTGATGCTGTCGTTTTGGAACAGTACCCCCACATCGTGCTCCAGCAGCTCCTGGGTGTACTGGATGCTGTCCAGGGTGGAACGGGAAAAGCGGGAGATCTCCTTCGTGATGATGAAATCAAACCGCCCCGCTTTGGCGTCCGCTATCATCCGGTTGAAGCTGTCCCGCTTTTTCGTGCTGGTGCCGGAAATGCCCTCGTCCACATAGCCTTGGACATAGGTCCAGTTCCGCTTTTCCTGTATGAATTGTGTGTAATACTGTACTTGGTTTTCCAGGCTGTTGAGCTGTTCATCCTTGTCGGTGGAAACTCTGGCGTAGAACGTCACCCGCAGGGACAGGTCGAAGATGGTTTTTCCATTTCGCATTTCATTCCGTATCCTGAGTATATTCACGAATCCTCGCCTCCTTTGTCAGGCACACTGGATACTGGAAAAGCTCCGGGAAGCCGATCACAGAATGTACTAAATCCATGGCCTTGGAATAGGTGAAATTCGATATCAAGACAAGGGAATGAATATGGCCCGGCAGAACGCCGGCTGGTTCTCGCTGTGCGCTTTCCAAATTGCATCACCTCAGTTCATGGATATGTTGAGAGAACAAAAAAATGCCGGGCGGATTTACTCCGCCCGGCGTAATAATATAGCGCGTTCTCAAGATGATTCCTTACCAATCACCTCCGCCTCTGCCAAAGAAAACCGTACCGAGCGCCGATCCTGCATCAGTACGCCGGGAATACGATAAGAGTGTTTCAAATCCCAGCTGTGGAGATCAGCCAGAATTTCGCACAGCTTACAGCTGGATACTTCAAACGAGCGCCTGCCGTTGTACACATTCGGCGGGACCTTGTGGGATTTGAGGTCTCTGGTTTCATACGCGCGCATCAGTAGCGACTGCCCATCCGAGGAAATCAAAAAGCATATCCGCTTTGGCTGGCCGATGAGCCGAAGCGTTTCTGTAAAAATGTGAATCCGGCCAACCCTTAAGTAAAAGGAAATGTGAATATCATTCATTTCTCCGATGCTCTCTCTTTGCCTTTCCACTGCTCCGGAGAGCTGAAATCGAAAAGGAGCATGACCTTGCTGTCTACTGTCACAACGCGCCCCACCGCCCTGCAAACGCAGCCGGTATCCCAGTTCCACATTTCGTAAAGCTTCGAAGAAAATCTGACGCATTCCATGCGCCGGGGGGCGTAATCTTTGATGTTTTTTCTCCAGGGAATGCCGTCCTTATCTTTCATGGTCACCGGAACAAGCAAGACGCTTTTTTTCTGAGGATGAATTTCAATCCGCACCCGTTCACAGTTGTTCAGGGCCGTCAAAGCTACCTTGTTAAAGGTGATCCCGCCGCTCCATATCGTGCATGTCGGGGAATAGTAGCCGGATCTGCGTGCAAAGAGATCTCCGCTGACTACCTGAAAACCGTCCATGGAAATTTCCTCAATCTCACTGCTGAAAGGAACCGCCGCCATTTGTAGCCCTCCTATACTCTGTCGGTTGTAATATAACCGTCCGCAAGATCAATTTTGTACTGCTCCTCGTGAGATTCCACCGGCGCTCCGAAATAGTCCCTCCATTCTCCCGGAAGGCAGGACCGCCGCTTTTTCCCGCCCATAAACAATTCAAAATCCGTAAGTTTGAATAGAAACAGCATTTCCTTCTGATAGACGGCCGGCTTTCCCAGCATTTTGTAACGGTATTCCAAATCCCATTTCATCAGGTCAAAGACCTTCCCCGCGAAGATTCTGCACAGCATATCCCGGTTGGATAACTCCTTTTCTCCCCCGCCTTTCGCCCACCGCAGAGAATCCGGCGCGTCGGGATGGCATGGCCGAATGATCAGGCGCCGCTGCTCCGGGTGAATCAGAATTTGAATGTGCGTCACGCCCGGGAATTTCCGCAGACAGGCCATGTTGAACTTGATTCGGGTTGGCCAGATGGTGATCGCCGGTTCATACGTGTGTGAGAAAAGCTCCGCCCTGGTGACTTGATATCCCGCTAAATCCGCCACGGCTTCCGGCTCCTCATCATCGGCCGGCCTTGCATTCAAAAATATATCATCCAATTGACTATGATCCAACATGACCGGCGGCCGCCTCTCTTGTAAGTTTTTCCATCATGATTTGGAGTTCTTCTTCCGTTGGCGCTCTGTACTGTGCCATGCCGGGAGCCGGGATACTGGGCCTGCGGGTCTGCCAGGCCGTGCTCCCCGCCATGTAGAAAATCTCGTTTTCCACAATGTGGTCGTAAAACTCCTCGCCAAAGCGATCCTCCCATTGTTCCTGAAACAGTTCCACGCGCTTCTTTTTTAAAGAGGTTTCATCTGCCGGGGCCAGCAGCACAGATACGGCCTGTTCCAGGTTGAAAATGATGATTTGGCCGTCATTACACCGCACCCAGGTTCCTCTGACTCTGTAGATAAAATCCGGGTTCCACTCCATAATGCGAAAGAGCGCGGAGCCAAAGTGCCGGCAGCACAGCGCCTTTGCGTACAGCGGCTTGGCGGCGTCAGAACGCCATTTGATACTATGCGTTGCGTTTTCCTCACAGGGCCTGATGGCGATTTTACGCTCGGAAGGATGGAGAAGCAATTGAATGTGACCGATATCCGCGAACTTTCTCACGCAAAAAAGATTAAAGGTAATCCGATCTCTGGAGATTGTGATTGCCGGTCCTTCATACCGGGACTGTAGAAACTGGCTTCTGACAACCTGATATCCCTCCAGATTAAACGCGGAGAATGTGCTTCTTTGAATTTTGGTTTTTCGGTCCGGCCCTTTCACACTGTTGGATGTATCGTAGTAAAGCCCGGGATCATCATTGACCCAGTGATGGTTGATGGGAACAAACCCACGAAAAACTCCGCCATCTATCACTTGAAGAACGGGCAGACCGCCCCGTATGTGGTGCTTTCGATTTTGGAGAAGCGTCTGCGCCATCTCGAACGTCTCCCTTGGAATAATGGCTTTATGCTGTCCCATGTACTGGTATTGATCCAGGTCCTGCCGGTTTTTCCTGCGCTTATGCTCAAACAAATCCGATGTGAAGGTTTTCCAGGTCAGGACGTCGCCGCAGTACCGCTCATTTGTGAGGATATAGCCGATGGAGCCGCTGTTCCACTCGGTGTTTCCGGTTTTTGTCCGGCAGCCGATATCCGTCAGGAAATCCGCGATATGCGCCTGGGACCATCCATGGAGATATGCGTCGAAAATGAAGCGGACCACCTTAGCCTCCCCTTCGTTGACGACAAGCGGAGCGTATTTGATATAGCCGCCGGCGGAGTCCTTCTGCCTGTCATAGCCCAGCAAAGGAGGGGTCAGCAGCTTGCGGTCCTTAAACCGCTGGGCCAGCGACCAGACCATAGCCTCCCGCTTTTTAATGGATTCCTCCTGGGCAATCGAGGCGAGAAATGTGAGCATCAATTCCGAATCCTTCCCCAGAGTGTTCAGATGATCTGTCTCAAAAAACACGCCCACCGGAGGAGAGAGATTTTTGAGCTTCCGAATCAGGGAGATACAGTCCACCAGGTTCCTCGCAAAACGGGAGACGCTTTTTGTCACGATCAGGTCGTATTCGCCGTTCTCGCAGGCGGCAATCATGGCGTTGAATTCCGTGCGGTTTTTCAGGGACGTGCCAGAGATGCCCTCGTCCGCGTACACGCGCCTTAAATCCCAATTGGGCCGTTCCTTCGCCAGTTGACGGTAATGTGCCTGCTGGAGTTCAAAGGAGGAAAGCTGTTCCTCGCTGTCTGTTGAGACACGGCAGTAGGCGCATACTCTGAAGATTTGAGCCGGGTCGTCAAAATGGACCTTTGGTTTGGCGGGGATGAACACTTTGCCGCTGCCGGCTTCGCTTTGACACGGCTTTTCCAGTTTTTCACTGTCATCAAGGGACATCGGACAACCTCCTTTTTCAGATCCTTGGCGGGTTAAGGAAGCACTGATTAAATCAACGTGTGCAGATTTGCGCCAGAAATTTCTGCTGACAAGGAAGAAAACCGCAGGAATCCTGACGGATTTTAAGATTTTCTAACGCAGTCCAGCGGGAATTTATGGCGTGAAGCTGTGTGCGGGGATTTCATCAGTGGTTCCTTAAGTTTACCGTTCCTGCAATTGGCGGATTCTTCTGTTTTTTTCACTGAACGCCGAAGCCATCTTATAAAGCTGGGCCCTATCCTCTCCGGTGAGCTCAAATATATCAAAGGAAAGATCGTTTGTTCTTCCCAAGAGATAGTCTGTGCTTACGCCGAATACATCGGCAATTCGGGAAAGCGTATCCAGCGGCGGCTGCCGGACATTGCTTTCATAAGAGGAAATGGTGCTTCTGTCTACCCCTAGCAGGCGCGCCAGCTGCACTTGCGAAAGGTGCATGGACTGCCGGAGCTTCTTGAGCCTTTCGGGAAGACAATACATCACAATTTGCACCACCCTACTGAATATAAAAGATTATATCAGTAAAGAGGCGACGGTTGGTCACATTTTTGCGACATTTTGTAACGTTTCTCGCCTTTGTTCTGGCTTGTATAAGAAAAAGCGGAGATCTGGAAACCATAGTGTTCCCAGATCCCTGCTTTTGCGAAGGACTTGGATTCATGTGACTTGCGGCATGTGCTTGTAATGGAAACATCCGGGCTCATTTCTCATCCGGAGCTTACGGCGCATTCTAAATACGTTCACCGAACTCTTGGTTCAAGCATACAGGATACTGGAAAAACTCCGGGAAATCTGTTGTGGAATGTACCAAATCAACGGCCTTGGAATAGGTGAAATCCGATATCAGGCCAAGAGAACGGATATGGTCCAGCAGGACGCTGATTAATTCTCGCTGTGCGCCTTCCAAATTGCATCACCTCAATTTATGGATATGTTGTGAGAACAAAAAAATGCCGGGCGGATAAATTCCGTCCGGCATTTGCTGAAATATTACAAAGCAGGCAGTTCATTGACCGGAGGCAAACAGCTGTGTCCCCGGCAGACATAGAAGGTCGTCTTTCCGTTTTTCAGCGGGTACTCTCCTCCCGGCTTCCGCAGAATCACAGCCGTTTCCGCCGGAAGCTCCAGGGGGAGGCGCTCCGCCTCCGATTTTTCCGGCAGTACAACCGTCACCTTGGGCGGCGGGTCGCGGTTGTCCAGAAGCGCCAGCAGGAACATGGCGTAACCGGCGGGATACTGTCTCGCGTCCGCCGCCAGAAAATCCAGCTGCCGCTCTGACAGCGGCCCATAGCGCTCCTCCGAGACAAGCTGGCTGAGCCGCACCAGATTCCAGGCCATCAGGGAGTTCCCGCTTGGCATGGCCCCATCGTAGGTCTCCTTGGGCCGGAGAATCAGGGCTTCGTGGTCCTCTCCGTAGAGATAGAACCCGCCGTTTTCGGCATCCTGGAACCGAGAGAGGGTGTCCCGGCAAAGCTGCTCCGCCCGGGTTAGATACGCTTGCTCCAGCGTGGCCCCGTACAGCGCCAGCTGGGCGAAGATGCAGGCGGCGTAATCATCCAGGAACCCCTTTTCACCCCGCCGCCCGGCCCGGAAGCTGACATAGAGCGCGCCGCCGTCCCAGAGATGTTCCCAGAGGAACTGGTCCGCCCGTTTCGCAGCGTCCAGGTATTTTTGTTCTTTACTGACCTGATACAGCCGGCAAAGCGCCGCGATCATCAGGCTGTTCCAGGCGGTCAGAATCTTATCGTCCAGACGGAGGGCGCAACGGCTTTTGCGGTATTCGCAGACCCGCTCCAGCAGGCCGTCAAAGGAGCGGTCCGCCGGGTCGCTGCGGAGCAGATTAGGGATGTTCTTCCCTTCAAAGTTCCCGGCGTCCGTGATGCCGAAGTGCCGGTTGAACGCCGCGCCCTGCTCCGGGCCGAGAAGGCGGACCAGCTCCTCCGGCGTAAAGAGATAGTACTTTCCCTCCACGCCGCCGCTGTCGGCGTCCTGGGCACTGGCAAAGCCGCCCTCCGGCGCGGCCATCTCCCGGAGGATAAAATCCGCCGTCCGCTCCGCCGCCAGGAGGTACAGGTCCTTTCGGGTTGTTTCATACACTTCGCAGTAAGCCAAGATCAGCAGGGCGTTGTCATACAGCATTTTCTCAAAGTGGGGGACCAAAAACCGCTCGTCGGTGGAATAGCGGCAGAATCCCCCGCCGATGTGGTCGAACAGCCCGCCCCGAAGCATCTGCATCAGCGTCCGCTCCGCCATCTCCAGGCACTCCCGGCCTCCCCGCCGCCGGTGGTACGCCAGGAGGAACAAAAGGTTATGAGGCGAGGGAAATTTCGGCGCGCCGCCGAAGCCGCCGTGTTCTGGATCAAACAGCCGCTTGTACTGCTGAACGGCGGCTTCCAGTAATTCCGGTTCCGCCTTGTCTTCCCCTGTTTTTGCGTGGGTCAGAAGGTTCACGATTTGCTCCGCCGGACCCAGCAGGGCGGAGCGGTCCCGTTCCCACCTCTCATGAATCAGCGCCAGCAGCTCCCCGAAGCCCGCCTGTCCGCCCTGGCGGCGTTTGGGGAAGTACGTCCCGGCGAAAAAGGGCCGCTTCTCCGGCGTCAGAAAAATGCTGGCAGGCCAGCCGCCGCTGCCGGTGAACGCCTGGCAGACGGCCATATAGACGCTGTCTAGGTCGGGCCGTTCCTCCCGGTCCACCTTGATGGAGACAAACCAGCGGTTCAGCAGCTCCGCCGTCTCTGGGTCCTCGAAGCTCTCATGGGCCATGACGTGGCACCAGTGGCAGGTGCTGTAGCCAATGCTGAGGAAGACCGGCTTGTCCTCTTCACGGGCCCGGCGGAACGCCTCTTCGCCCCAGGGGTGCCAGTCCACCGGATTTTCCGCGTGCTGGAGGAGGTAGGGGCTGGTCTCGTGTTTCAAATGGTTCGGCACAGTATCACATCCTTATTGCGGTTAGGATGACTGTGATTCTGTGGAATTATACCCGGGGCGGCCTGTGAAATGCAAACATCCCTGCGGACAGGCATCCGCGCACTTCCCGCACCGGATGCACTCCGGAGAACGGGAAATTTCCTGTAAGGACAGCGCCGCCGGGCAGGCTTTCTCACAGGCCCCGCAGGAGACGCACCGCTCCTGCTCCCAGTGAATCTGCACGAGGCTGAAATGGTTAAACCAGCCGTAAATGGCCCCCAGGGGGCACAGGTACTGGCAGAAGGGCCGGAACACCTTCACGGAGAGCAGCACGATTCCAAGCAGGACGCCCAGCTTCCAGAGAAACAGCCCGCCGGCCTGGCTTCTCAGAGCTTCGTTGGCGCTGAGCAGGGGAAGCGCGCCCAGCAAAGTTCCGGAGGGACAGAGATACTTGCAGAAGGCCGGGACCTTGGCAAAGCCCCCGAACAAAAACATGGAGCCAACGCACACCAAGAGGACCAGCACCACATACTTTCCGTATTTCAGGACGCAGTGACCGGGGAGACGCTTTTTCTTTTTGAAAAGCGGAATCTTATGCAAAAGGTCCTGCACCAGTCCAAATGGGCACAGCCAGCCGCAGACAAAGCGTCCCAGCACGCTCCCGAAGATAAAGAAAAAGCCTAGGGCGGCAAAGGGGACCTGAAAGCCCCGCTGATTCAGCAGCGCCTGCAAGGCCCCGATAGGGCACGCGGCCACAGCGCCAGGGCAGGAGTAGCAGTTCAGTCCCGGAACACAGATGTATTTCAGACTGCCCTGATAAATCTTCCCGCCCAGAAACCCGTACATGTACCCGTTCGTCACAATGGTAAACAGCAGCTGCACAGTTAACCGTAATCTCTTCATCGCTCACCCAATCCCGATGCACTCAAGGCAGATCATCACCGCCTTTTGCCAGATCACGGCAAGCTGTCCCTGAAGGGCTCCGACGGCTAGGAAGACTACCCCGGCCAAAACGCCCAATGCCCAGGCGCAGGTTTTACGATTCTTCCAGAAGCTCATGGATGAGTTCCTCCCAATCCGATTTTTCCGCGGAGCCGACCACGCCGCCCAGGTAGGCCCCCTCCTGGTCAAAAAAGAAGGTGGTGGGTACGGCGCTCACGCCCGAAAGGAGGGCTTGGCCGATGGAGTCGTTCGCAAGCAAGTGCGTGTAATTCGCTCCGGTCTCCTGGACCAGGCTTTCCACAAGCGTCTGGTCCGCGCCCTCCCGCACATCGCTGACGATGCCGATGAGCTGGAATTCTTCCGCGTCATACTCCGCCGCCAGCTCGCCAAGCCCCGGCATCTCGTTCAGGCAGGGATTGCAATAGGTGGCCCAAACGTTGACCATGGTGAGTCTGGACTGGGAGAAGATGTCCTGGGAAACCGGATTTCCCTCCAGGTCGGTCCCCTCAAAGGCAATGTAGATAGGGCCGGCTTCCTCCTCTGAAGACGGTTCTTCCGAAGAGGGAGCTTCCTGGGGTGCGTCTGCCGGTTCCGTTTCAGGAGCGGTCCCGGCTGGCGGTTCGCCGCTGTTCCCGCCGCAGCCGCACAGCAGGACCAGCGACAGGACCAGGAAACCTATACATATCTTGCGCGGTTTGTTCATGACGGTTCCTCCATTTTTCCAACTTTTTCTCATGCTTGAGCGCACACGGCTCAGCGAAGCCGGCAATGATGCCGCAATCCTGCCGGGGATGCTGCTCCAAAACCGGCCGTAAGACCTCTTAAATCGCAGAGGTTGTCAGCTTGGGCATAATCATGGGCATAATCATATGTATACCTGATTTTACCCGCAAAGGGCTGTATTGTCAACTGCATGTACTTCTGGGGAGCGTCTCAACGCGCCATTGGATTTTGGGAAACCCCGGCAAGGTCTTCGCGGCGCGAAAACCGCAAGCGCCGATAGACTTGCCCTGCCGTCAATGCGCTTCCACGGCTTGTCCCTTTTCGTACAAAATCTTTCCTTTCGCTTCACCCCTTCTTAATAATATGCGCCACCAGCCTCAAATTCCGCTCGATGAGCACCTGCCTTGCCTCCGGGTCCCCCTGGGCGTACTTCTCCAGCCACTCCCGCTCCTCTGCGGCGGTCAGGGGCTTGGGAAAGGACCCGCCGCCGGAGATGCGCAGGGAAAACAGCAGCATATTGGCGAACAGCAGCAGCGCGGCAGACAGCATAAGACCTCCTTGCCGGAGCACGAAGCTCCGGCTGCCGCTTTCCCGGCTGGCGGCGGACCGAATTTCGGGGCGGAGCGCCCTCTGCCTGTAGTCTATGAAATCCGGGGAAGTCCCTATGCGGCCTTTGCATTTGCCGGACAGGCGTGGTATACTGGTCCCAAAAGGCGAAAGGAGGCGGCGGAATGGGCTGGACGGTTTACATCCTCCGCTGCGGGGACGGGAGCCTCTACACCGGCTGTACCAACGACCTGTCCCGGCGGCTGGCGGCCCACCGGAAGGGCAAAGGAGCCAAGTACACCCGGAGCCGCCTCCCCGTGGCCCTGGCCTACCGGGAGGAGACCGCGGACAAGTCCGCCGCCCTCCGGCGGGAGGCGGCCATCAAGCGCCTGGACCGCCGGGAAAAGCTGGCGCTGGTTGCGGAAACGGAGGTGGGCGCGCATGGAGATCCGCCCACTGAGGGAGACGGACAGCCGGCTGGAGGTCAGCCGGATCTAT
The DNA here is from genome assembly GCA_910579435.1 of uncultured Oscillibacter sp. Classification (GTDB taxonomy): domain Bacteria; phylum Bacillota; class Clostridia; order Oscillospirales; family Oscillospiraceae; genus Oscillibacter. The sequence continues at coordinate 65,146 of CAJTVF010000002.1, read as the reverse complement.
GAGGAGAGCTGGAAATTTGCCTATCAGGGCATTGTCCCGCAGAGCTATCTGGACGGCATTCCCGCCGGGCGCTGGGCGGACGTCCTGGACCGGGCGGGCTGGGATACCCTCGTCCTGACCGAAGGGGGAAAGCTGGCCGGGACTTCCAGCGTCTGCCCCTCCCGCTGGCCGGGCTGGCCGGGCTTCGGGGAGGTTGCGTCCCTCTACCTGCTGCCGGAATACATGGGCCGGGGGTATGGAAGGGCCCTGCTGGAGGCGGCGGTGGAGACGCTGGCCGGGCAGGGCTTCCGGGACGTGCTCCTCTGGGTGCTGGAGGACAACCGCCGGGCCCGGCGCTTTTACGAGAGGGCCGGGTTTGCCTTTCACGGGGACGCGATGGAGGACGTAATCGGCGGAAAGCCCCTCCGGGAGGTCCTGTACCGCCGGCATGTAAACTAGAGCAGCCTTCGCAACCGTTGAACGCCGTCCGGCCGGTCTTTTTCCCACCATACTGCGTCGGTTTCCCTTGTCTGACGGGAAGCATCCTCGTCCGTCCGCTATCCCTCGGTTATGAATACAAATTCTAGAGCAATTCCCAAAAATACTGAGAAAAGTTCAGCGGTCCGGGGATAGCATGGCTGCGTTGTCGTCCTTGACGGGCGCCAGCCCGCCTGCGTCCTCCGCCTTGCCCTGCAATTCCCGTCCTCGCTTCCTTTTTTCTCATTATTTCTGGGAATTGCTCTAATGCGAAAAGGCCCCGGGGCTGCCTGTTCCCCGGGGCCTTTCCATATTCTAAAGAGGTGTCTCTGGCAAGCGTTATTTGCGGGCCTCCGCGCGCTCGTGCCCATGGCAGCAGCCGCAGGAGGCGCAGTCTCCATTGCAGTGCCCGCCCCGCTTATGGCTCCGCCACAGGGACCGGACGGCCAGGGCCACGACTGCGGCCAGGACCAGGAGAACAATAAGATTTCCCAAAACCGGGGACATACGATCAACTCCTTAAAAGGAAGAACTGGGTCAGATCTTCGCGCCGGAGACGGACATGACCCGGCGCTGCTCCTCCTCGGGGCGGCGGCCCTTGCGGACCAGCAGGAAGATGATTCCCGCCAGCAGGACCAAGGCCGCTGCGGTGCCCGGGCCGAAGCTGGCCTCGCCGGTGACCAGTCCGCCCAGCTGGAAGACGATCAGGCTCACCACGTAGGCAAAGCCGCACATGTAGCCGATGGCCGCCGCCGTCCACTTGGCGTTGTTCATCTCCCGCTTGATGGCGCCCATGGCGGCGAAGCAGGGGGCGCAGAGAAGGTTGAAGATCATGAAGCTGTAAGCCGTCATGGCGCCGAAATCCGCCTGGACCAGGGCCCAGATGGCCTCGCCGTTGTCGCCCAGCTCCTCGCCGGCGAAGTTGTACAGCACGCCCATGGTGGAGACGACCTCCTCCTTGGCAATGAGGCCGGTGAAGGTGGCGACGGTGGCCTTCCAAGCCATATCGCCCACCCAGCCCAGAGGCGCGAAGATCCAGGCGATGCCGCTGCCGATGGCGGCCAGCAGGGAGCTGTTATTGTCCTCCACAGGCCCGAAGGCGCCGCCTTCGAAGCCGTAGCCCTGGAGGAACCAGAGGATGATGGTGGAGATCAGGATGACGGTCCCCGCCCGCTTGATGAAGCTCCAGCCCCGCTCCCAGGTGGCCCGCAGGACGTTTCCGGCGGAGGGCGCGTGGTAAGCGGGCAGCTCCATAACGAAGGGCGCGGGCTCCCCGGCGAACGCCTTGAACTTCTTCAGCATGATGCCGGAGACGACCACGGCGGCGATGCCGATGAAGAACGCGGATACCGCCACCCAGGCGGAGCCGCCGAACACCGCCCCGGCGAAGAGGCCGATGATGGGCAGCTTGGCCCCGCAGGGAATGAAGCCGGTGGTCATGATGGTCATCTTCCGGTCCCGGTCCTGCTCGATGGTCCGGGAGGCCATGATGCCGGGAACGCCGCAGCCGGTGGCCACCAGCATGGGGATGAAGCTCTTGCCGGAGAGTCCGAAGCGGCGGAAGATGCGGTCCATGATGAAGGCGACACGGGCCATGTAGCCCACGTCCTCCAGGACGGCCAGCAGCAAAAACAGCACCAGCATCTGGGGCACGAAGCCCAGCACCGCGCCCACGCCGGCGACGATGCCGTCCTGAATCAGGCCATAGAGCCAGCCGTCCGGGGAGACGCTCAGGGAGGTCAAAATGGAGTCAAACAGGCCGGGGACCCACTCGCCGAAGAGCACGTCGTTGGCCCAGTCGGTGCCCACGGTGCCGATGGAGACGGCCCAGCCGCCCATGGCGATGGCGTAGATGCAGAACATGATCACCGCGAAAATAGGCAGGGCCAGGACGCGGTTGGTGACAATTTGGTCGATTTTGTCGGAGACGGAGAGGCTGTGCTTCGCCGCTTTCTTTTTCACGGCCCGGCCCACGACGCCGCTGATGTAGGCGTACCGCTGGTTCGTGATGATGCTCTCCGCATCGTCGTCCAGCTCCCGCTCGCAGTCGGCAATGTGCTCTTCCAAATGGGAGACCAGCCCGGCGTCCAGGGCCAGCTCCTCCAGGACCTTCTCGTCCCGCTCGAAGAGCTTGATGGCGTACCAGCGCAGGTAGCCCTCCGCCACCCTGCCCTGGATGGACTCCTCAATGTGGGCCAGGGCGTGCTCCACGCTGCCGGTGAACACGTGGGGCAGCTCCCCGTTCCTCCCGGCCTGGGCGGCGGAGACGGTCCGCTGAGCGGCCTCCAGGCCGCCCTCGCCCTTGAGGGCGCTCATTTCGACGACTTCGCAGCCCAGGGCCTGCCCCAGCTTGGCAAGGTCAATCTGGTCCCCGTTTTTCCGCACCAGGTCGATCATGTTCACCGCCACCACGACGGGGAGGCCCAGCTCGATGAGCTGCGTGGTGAGGTAGAGATTCCGCTCGATGTTGGTCCCGTCCACAATGTTCAGGATGGCGTCCGGCTTTTCGTTCACCAGATACGACCGGCTCACGACCTCCTCCAGGGTGTAGGGGGAGAGGGAATAGATGCCGGGCAGGTCCTGGATGACCACATCCTTGTGGCCCTTCAGTCTGCCCTCTTTTTTCTCCACCGTGACCCCGGGCCAGTTGCCCACATATTGGTTCGACCCGGTGAGCTGGTTGAACAGGGTGGTTTTTCCGCAGTTCGGATTGCCCGCCAGGGCAATTTTGATATCCATGATGGCTGATTCTCCCTTCCAGATGGTTATTATAGACTAACTTCGACCCCGAAAAAACAGCGGACAGCCCGCCGCCTTTTCGAATCAAAGGACCTCGATGCTTTCCGCATCGGCCTTTCGCAGGGACAATTCATACCCCCGCACATTCAATTCCATGGGGTCCCCTAGAGGAGCCACCTTCCGCACGAAAATCTCCACGCCCTTGGTGATGCCCATGTCCATGATCCGCCGCTTCACCGGGCCCTCGCCGTGGAGCTTTGCCACGGTGACGGTTTCGCCCACCTTGGCGTCCTTCAGTGTCTTCATCCCAATTCCTCCTCAAATCATAATGCGGTTCGCCAGCCCCCGGTCCAGGGCCACGCGGCTGTCCTTCACCTGCAGGATCAGATTTCCCGCGATCTCATTGACCACGGTGACGGCGGCGTCCACCACAAAGCCCAGCTCCGCCAGATGCTGGCGCACCTCATCCTTCCCGGTGATCTTGCGTATCGTGACGGTCTCGCCGGTCTTTGCCATGGAAAGCGGCATCATGATAGGCCTCCTGTCAGTGAATGATTGTCAGTTAGAGACATCTAACTCTCCTTACGGTTTCGTAGTTTATCATGACTAACTCCTTCTGTCAAGAGGTTTTTTGAAAAAACGCAAATTTTTTCCTGAGAGCCTGTGCGGCATATTCGGCAGGCCCTGGGCAAAAAGGGAGGCTTTCGGCGGCGCTGGTAAAAATTTTTAATAAAATATAAATTTATCCTGCGGATTCTTGCAAAACGAGAGGGAGTTCCCTATACTGATGTTTACTATAAAGCGAGGAGAACGCGCCGCCGCGCACCGGCGCGGGAGAGAGGAGCACCGCGATGAAGGTACTGGTCCTGTCGGATTCCCACGGAAACATCGACAATATGATCCAGGCCGTGGAGCGGGAGGCGCCCCGGATGATCATCCACCTGGGGGACTGCTGGCGGGACGCGGAACGGCTCCGCGACCGATTCCCGGAGCTTCCCCTGGAGCAGGTATATGGCAACTGCGATTATTTCCGGGGCTCCCGGGACGCGGAGAAGCTGCTGTACCTAGGGGACAAGCGGGTGCTGCTATGCCACGGGCACACCTACGGCGTAAAGCAGTCTCTGCTGACGGCGGGACTGGCGGCGGAGGAACAGGATCTGGACCTCTTTCTCTTCGGCCACACCCACAAGCCCCTGGTGGACAAACGGGGAAAAACGCTGTTTCTGAACCCCGGCAGCATCGGGGACTACGCCCGGCCCACGTATGGCATTGTGACCCTGGAGGACGAGAAGCTGGACGCGCGGACGGCGCTGCTGCGAGACTGAACGGGCGGTTTTGCGGCATATTTATAAACGCGCTTTCCATATGAAGGGAGAGAGAAAAGGGTGAGGCGCTGCATTGCCTGCGCCGGAATCGTCTAAACTACTGTCAAATCACTGTCAAATCAAAAAGGAGAAGATTTCATGACGATTCCGGCTCCAACAAAGCTGTACCCCAGATCGGGGGACCGCCAGACTATTTACCTAAAAAACGCCATTGAGAACCCCCGTATTGAGGTGGGCGGCTTTACCATCTACAACGATTTTGTCCATGACCCCAGGGACTTTCAGAGGAATAATGTGCTTTACCATTACCCCGTCAACGGCGATAAGCTGGTGATTGGGAAGTTCTGCTCCATCGCCTGCGGGGCGCGGTTTATAATGAACAGCGCCAACCACGCCCTGGGCTCCCTGTCCACCTATGTGTTCCCCATTTTTTACGAGGAGTGGGACCATGGGATGAAGGTGACGGAGGCTTGGGACAACCGGGGGGATATCGTTGTCGGGAACGACGTGTGGATTGGCTATGAGGCGGTGATTCTGTCCGGCGTCACCATCGGAGACGGGGCCATCGTGGCCGCCCGGTCCGTGGTGACGAAGGACGTGCCGCCCTACACCATTGTGGGCGGCGTTCCGGCGAAGCCCATCCGGCGGCGGTTCGATCAGGAGACCATCGACGCGCTTTTGGAGCTGCGCTGGTGGGACTGGCCCCTGGAAAGGCTCTCGGGCAGCCTCCGGGCCATCCAGGCGGGAGACCTGGAAGCCCTGCGGAAAGAGCGCTGAATCCGTTCGGACCCATAACAAGGGCCGCGCTGTGTGTTCACAGCGCGGCCTTTTGCTCATTTGCGGTATTTATACTAAACCTCATAGTCCACCGCCACCCGGTCCTCCCGGATGGACTTGCACAGGGCGGAGACCGCCTTGTGCCGGGGATCGTTCTTATAGGCTTCCAGGTCCTCGAGGCTCCGGAACTCGCTGACCAGCACCGCGTCGTAGTTCCCGGCTCCGACGTTCCGGGCCGCCTCGCTGCTCAATAACTGGGGAATCACGCCCTGTAAGGCCCGGAGGCCGCTGAGGAACTGCTCCTGCTCCGCCTCGGTGCCGGGGCGGAATTTCCACATGACGATATGGCGGATCATAGAAGGCCCTCCTTGTTACTTGCCGTTCTTCCGGTTGTACGCCTCGATGCCAAGGCCCAGCAGCTCAATGGCCCGGGTCAGCTCCTGGGGCTGGGTGACGTAGGCGATGCGGATCTCGTTCCGGCCCTTGCCCGGGGTGCCGTAAAAGCCCTCGCCGGGGGCGTACATAACGGTTTCGCCGTGGTCCTCGAACTCCTGGAGCAGGAAGTACTGGAGCTTCTCCGCGTCGTCCACGGGAAGGGTGGCCATGACGTAGAACGCGCCCTCCGGGGAGCTGTGGGTCACGCCGGGAAGCTTGGACAGGGCGGAGACCAGCGCGTCCTTCCTCCGGCCGTACTCGTCCCGAACGGAAGCCAGGTAGTCCGGCGTCATGGTGCGATAGAGGGCGGCGGCGCCGATCTGGTCCAGCGTGGCGGCGCAGAGGCGGCCCTGGCAGATTTTCATGGCCAGCTCCATGAAGTGCTTGTTCCGGGAGATCAGCGCGCCCACCCGCGCGCCGCAGGAGGAGAAGCGCTTGGAGATGGAGTCGGTGACGATGACGTGTTCCGCCCCGTCCTCGTACTCCAGCAGGGAGCTGAGCTTTTTCCCGGAGTAGATGATCTCCCGGTAAACCTCGTCGCTGACCAGGAAGAGGCCGTGCTCCTTGCAGATGTCCAGCAGGAGGCGCTGCTCCTCGTGGGTGAGGACCGCGCCGGTGGGATTGCCGGGGTTCGTAATCATAATGGCCTTGGTGCGCTGGTTGATGAGGGGCTCGATCTTCTCCCGGCGGGCGAAGCGGTAGCCCTCCTCCGCCGTAGTGGGGATGGGGACGATTTTTCCGCCAGTGACGCCGATAAAGGTGTCGTAGTTGGGGTAGAAGGGCTCGGGAATCAAAACCTCGTCCCCGTCGTCCAGGATGCAGGCGGCGGTGAGCTGGAGGGCTTCGCTGCCGCCGTAAGTAGCCAGAATCTCCTCCAGCGCCAGGGAGACGCCGAAGCTCTTATAATAGTCCCGCACGGCCTCCAGGTAGACGTCCACGCCGCCGGCGGGGGCGTAGGCCAGGACGGAATCCTGGAAGCCCCGCACGGCGTCAAAGAATGCCTGGGGGGTCTCCACGTCGGGCTGTCCGATGTTCAGATGGAGGACGCGCCGCCCGGCTGCCTCCGCCGCCACCACATAGGGGTGGAATTTCCGAATGGGGGAGAGGCTGCACGCCTCGCATTTGCTGGAAAACTTCATCCTTTTCGCCTCCTTGGGGCTCTGTATATTTATATTGGCGCAGACTGCGTATTTTCTTATTGTAGCATCTCCGCGGCCCATGTCAAACGCTTTTTCCAAAATCGTCGTTTTACCCGACAGGAGCCGGGAGGCCGGGGCGGAGGCTGGGCAAACTGCGCAAAGGCGGAGGGCATTCCGGAGAGAAACGGGCCCGCCGCACCCAGATGCTTCCAGTTTTAAGGGGATTTTGGGAAACACGAGGGAAAAAATTTCCGAAAGGTAGTTGACATTTTAAAATTGCTTATTATAATAGGTGCCAGCATGATAGAGGCGCGGACGTCAAGAGTACGCCTCCCCAAGGGTTCAGGAGCCGGGGAGGGGGAAAGGGGCTTCCGCCGAGGTTTCGCCCGTTCCAGCCTGAGAGGGACGCGAAGCCGGGCCGCAGGATAACATCCTGCGGACTGTCACTCCCTTGGGAGTGGAGCGCTGTCGTGGATTCATCCGTTTCGTGTGTTCGGTATGAAGTCATGACAAGCTGTCATGACTTCATTTTTCATTTAGGAGAGAGCGTTATGAAGAACCTGAAAAGACGGTTTCTGCCCCTGCTGGCGGTCATGCTGCTGCTGTGCGCAGCCATGACCGTCCCCGCCCTGGCATCCGGAGAGGACCTCACCGAGGCCGCCGGCACCAAGTACATTGAGTGCCCGGACTGCGGCACGGCGGGCGTCGTCCTGTCTGAAGACCTGGAGGCCGTCACCTGCGAGGCCTGCGAAGGCGTGGGCTATGTCAACTCCCCCAGCAGCTTCTACAACACCTTCTGGGCCCTGCTGCCCCCCATCATCGCCATCGCCCTGGCCCTAATCACCAAGGAGGTCTATTCCTCGCTGTTCCTGGGCATCCTGGTGGGCGGCCTGCTGTACTCCAACTTTGCCTTTGAGGCCACCATCCTCCATGTGTTCAACGACGGCATCGTGTCCTCCGTCACCGACAGCTACAACATGGGCATCCTGATCTTCCTGATTATCCTGGGCTCCATGGTGTGCCTGATGAACAAGGCGGGCGGCTCCGCCGCTTTCGGCCGCTGGGCCAAGGACCATATCAAGTCCCGGGTGGGGGCCCAGCTGGCCTCCGTGCTCCTGGGCGTGCTGATCTTCATTGACGACTACTTCAACTGCCTCACCGTGGGCAGTGTCATGCGCCCCATCACGGACAAGCACAACATCTCCCGGACCAAGCTGGCCTATATCATCGACGCCACCGCCGCCCCGGTGTGCATCATCGCCCCCATCAGCTCCTGGGCCGCCGCTGTGGCGGGTTTTGCCGAGGACGGGCAGGGCTTCAACCTGTTCCTCCGGGCCATCCCCTACAACTATTACGCCCTGCTGACCATCGTCATGATGGTGGGCATGATTATCATGAAGGCGGAATTCGGCCCCATGGCGAAGTATGAGAAAAACGCCATTGAAAAGGGCGACCTCTTCTCCGGTTCCAACCCCTACGCCAACGCCTCCGACGATTCCCCCGAGGACAAGGGCGCCGTGCTGGACCTGGTCCTGCCCGTGGTTATGCTGATTATCTGCTGCGTCATCGGCATGATCTATTCCGGCGGCTTCTTCGAGGGCGAGGGCTTCATCACCGCCTTCTCCAACTCCGACGCCTCCGTGGGCCTGATGCTGGGCTCCGCCTTCGCCCTGGTGTTCACCCTGGTCTATTACCTCATCCGCCGGGCCATGAGCTTTAAGGAAATGATGGGCTGCATCCCCGAGGGCTTCAAGGCCATGGTTCCCGCCATCATGATTCTGACCTTCGCCTGGAGCCTGAAGAACATGACCGACTCCCTGGGCGCGAAGTTCTTCGTGCGGGATTTCGTCCGCTCCTCCGCCTCCGGCCTCCAGATGATCCTGCCCCTGATCGTGTTCGTCATCGGCTGCCTGCTGGCCTTCGCCACCGGCACCTCCTGGGGCACCTTCGGCATCCTGATTCCCATTGTGCAGAATGTGTTCTCCATGGACAACCCCATGGCCATCGTCTGCATCTCCGCCTGCATGGCCGGCGCGGTCTGCGGCGATCACTGCTCCCCCATCTCCGATACCACCATCATGGCCTCCGCCGGCGCCCAGTGCGACCACGTGAACCATGTTTCCACCCAATTGCCCTACGCCATCACCTGCGCAGTGGTGTCCGGCGTGACCTATCTCATCGCGGGCATCCTGGTGAGCCTGGGTGCGCCCGGCCTGCTGGGCCTGCCTATCGGCATCGTGCTGATGCTCGGCGCCCTCTTCGTCATCCGCTCCAGAAGCGCTCAGGCTGCCTGAATTTAAATCCGGCGAAGACAGCAGGGAGCTCCACCCTCTTTGCGTTCTTTGCAGCGCCCGGTCTTCGGACCGGGCGCTATTTTTTCCGGGAGGGCTTGACAGAAGCCCATAATTGTATTATTATATTATTGTACTAAAGTCACAATACAAATATTTTTGTCAAGTCCGCCGGAAACAGCGGGGGAAAGGAGCCTCATTATGGAACAAGCGAAAGCACGGGGAGTGACCTCCTCAGACCTGAAATGGATTGCCCTGGGGCTGATGGTTTTAGACCATATCCATTACATCTTCGGCTTTACGGGCTGGGTCCCCGAATGGTTCAGCATGCTGGGGCGGCTGTCCGCACCGCTGTTCCTCTTCTGCCTGGCGGAGGGATTCCGCCATACCCATGACAGGAGAAGATACTTTGCAAAAGTATATGGGATTCATCTCCTGATGTCCGGCCTGCTGTTTTTGATGATGTGCGGCGTTCTGCCGGTTCGTCCCGACGGGTTTTATCCCATGAACGGCATGATGACCTCCTTTGTCATTTTGATGGTGGTCTTTCAGGGGATCGACTGGCTGGGGGAAAAGCGCTGGCTCCCGGGGCTGGCGGCAGTGGTCCTGCCCCTGGCGTGGCCCATTCTGGCGGGACTGCTGATGCGGGGCGTGCCCGCCCTGCAAATGCCCCTGCTCGCCCTGGGCTATACCCTTCTGCCCATGTGGAACAGCAACCCGGACGCCAGCATTTCCGTCATTGCGACAGGCGTGCTTCTCTATGCGTTCCGCCGGAACCGGAGGGTCCAGGCCGGCGCTTTCGTGGCGGGAACCATGGTGTTTTCCTTCCTGCTTCCCCTGCTTTTACTGTTCCAATCCCCGGAGTTTCACTGGACCATGATGTTTACCACCGCCTACGAGTGGTACGGGGCCCTTGCGGTGGCTTTGATGCTGTGTTACAATGGGGAACGGGGCCGGGGACCGAAGGCTTTCTTTTACGCCTTCTACCCCGCCCATGTCTACATCTTATACGCGCTGTCCTGGGCGGCGTATCCGCTTTTGGCGGGAGGCTGACGGGAGAGGGGAAAGGAGGCCGCGCCGATGCGGGCGAAACGGACCAAGCTGCTGGGAGGAGCGGCGGCGCTTCTGCTGGTTTTTTTCGCATCCTGTGTTCTGCTGGATGGGAGCACCGGCTGGTTCCCGGTGCTGGGGAACCTGGTTTCCGCCGCGCGGATGCGAAGCTATGCCGCCCAGGTTTATCCGGAGCTGAAGCCGGAGAGCCCCTGGGCCCGGTACGACCCGGAGGACGGCGGCTACTTTCTGGCCTTTACCCTGAAGGACGGAGGGGGACGGCGCAGCTTGTGCTATGACTTGGGTTCCAAGCTGGTTGCAGACGAACGGCGGAGAACCGTACTGCGGAAGGAGCTTGGCATCGCGGAGCATCCGCAGGTCAACGGGCAAAGAGCCTGCTGGGACGCCCGGTGGGACCCCAGCGAGCCGGACACGCCGGTGGTGGAGATCCGCATCGGCTTCGGGGACAGGAACAGCGCCCCGGTCCCGGAGGAAGCGGCCATGCGGGAGGCCATGGCGGACCGGGCTATGGAACTTTATGAGGACTTATCCCCCAGGACCCCGGTTCACAGCGTCTCCGTGCACTACAGCCATGAGGCGCAGGAGGACGAACGCGGCGGATCTCTGTGGCGCTCCATTACGGTGGAGCTGCCGGATGGTACGCCGCTGACCCGGGAGATGGTGCTTTCCGGGAACCTGGAAAGCCGTTAGGCCCCGGATTTCCCTCTCATAAGAAAGGAGCGCCCTTATGCGCATGATCTTTGAAAATCTGCTGGCCCTGCTGGACCGGGGGGAGGACGCCGTGCTGGTGACGGTGGTCTTGGCTCAGGGGTCCACCCCCCGGGGGGCCGGGTCCCAGCTTTTGGCGGGCCGGGAGGGCCTGATCGCCGGGACCATCGGCGGCGGGCCGGGGGAGGCCCAGGCCCTGGCTTTCGCGGCGGAGCTGCTGCGTGAGGGGAGGTCCGCCGTCCGCCGCCTGGAGCTCCGCCACGGCGGGGAATTGGATTCCGTCTGCGGCGGAGAGCAGACCGTGCTTTTCCAGCGCATCCCCCGTGACAGCGGGAGCTGGCGGGGCCTGGCCCGAGAGGTCCTGAAGCGGCTGGAGGCCCACCGGAGCGGTTGGCTGGCCCTGGAGGCCGGGGAGGACCCAGCCCTGCTGGAGGCGGGCCCCGCAGGTCCCGTCTGGGACGGGGAACGGTTAACCTTCCCTCTGCCGGTGGGGGAACGGGTGGTGGTCTTTGGCGGCGGGCACTGTGCCTTGGCCCTGGTTCCGGTTCTGCGGAGCGTGGGCTTCCGGGTGGCGGTGTTTGACGACCGCCCGGAGTTTGCCAGTAAAGAGCGCTTCCCGGAGGCGGAGGCGGTGGTGTGCCGCGCGTATACCGATCTCGCCGGAGGATTGGAGCTGACGGCGGAGGACTACGCCGTGGTCATGACCAGCGGCCACAGCCACGACTTCGAGGTGGAGGAGCAGCTCCTCCGCCGGCCCTTGGCTTATATAGGGGTCATGGGTTCCCGGACGAAAACCGCATATGTCAACGGAAAGCTCCGGGAGGCGGGAATCTCGGAGGAGGCTCTCCGGCGGGTTCACACGCCTATCGGCACCGCCATCAAAGCCGTGACCCCGGAGGAAATCGCCGTCAGCATCACCGGGGAGCTGATCTATGAGCGGGCCCTCCGGAGGGAAGCCGCCGGGGAGGCGGGGCATAGCTGCCCATCACATTTATAAAGTATAGAAAGAATCCTCCCGCCCCTTGGGCGGGAGGATTCTTTTCACGAAAAGGCGGAGGTACAATCGGCGGGTCCGCCCAGAAGCATCTTCAAGCCGTGCTCCAAGGCGGGCAGCACCGCCTCCAGGTTCTCCCGGGCCGCCTTGGGGCTGCCGGGAAGATTGATGATAAGGGTCCCGCCCCGGATGCCCGCCGCCGCCCGGGAGAGCATCGCCCGGGGGGTGATGGCCAGGGACGCGGCCCGCATGGCCTCCGGGATGCCGGGGGTCAGGCGATTGCAGACGGCCAAGGTGGCCTCCGGGGTCACGTCCCGGGGGGAGAAGCCGGTGCCCCCGGTGGTCACCACCAGGGCGGCCCCGGTTTGGTCCGCCAGGCGGACGAGGGCGGCTTCAATGTCCGGCTGTTCGTCGGGGACGACGCCGGTTTCCAGAATGGAATACCCTGCCTCCTCCAGCAGGGAGCATACCAGCGGGCCCGCTTCGTCGGGGCGCTGGCCCCGGAAGCTCCGGTCGCTGACGGTGAGGACGGCGGCGGTATACAAATGAAATCTCCTCCTATTTCAATAACATCAGGTCCTCCGGGCGGACCGCCGCCCAAAGGCGCTCCCGGTCCGGCAGGGCGGCCCAGGCGTCTTTTGCCAGCTCCATCCAGAGGGGCGGGGCCCCGGGGGAAGCCGCCTCCGGGCGGAGGGCGGCGAACACGGAAGATACGTCCTCCGTTACCCGGACGACTTGACAGGGGAAGGCGTTGACCGCCCCCGCCTCCTCCGGGCGGACGCGGTCTGCCCGGAGGCCTAAGGCTGCGGCGCCCTCCCGCCAGGGGGCGCGAAGGACCAGCCCCCAGGCCGGAACCTCCACCAGCCCCGGGGCGGGGCCGGGGCGGACAGGGGCGAAGTTTTTGCACCCGGAGAGCCGCGCGGCGGCGACGGTGCCGGGGTTTGCCATCAGCTCCGCCATGGACGCCGCCGGAGCGGACTTCCCGTCCTCCAGCACGCAGACCCGGGAGCAGTTCCGGTAAACCTCCCCCCGGTCGTGGCTGACCCAGACGGCGGGGCCCGGGAAGCGCTCCAGAACCTCCCGGAGCTCCTGCTCCAGCTGCCATTTCAAAAAGCTGTCCAGGGCGGAAAAGGGCTCGTCCAGCAGCAAAACCCCAGGCTCCGCCGCCAGAATGCGGGCCAGAGCCGCCCGCTGCCGCTGTCCCCCGGAGAGCTGGCGGGGGTATAGGGCCGCCTGGTCCTCCAGGTGGAGCAGGGCCAGCAGCTCCGCCGTCCGCTCACGGCGCCGCCGCTTGTCCATGCGGCCCAGGCAGACGGCCACGTTCCGCTCCACCGTCATGTGGGGAAACAGGGCGTAGCTTTGAAAGAGGAAGCCCACCCGGCGCCGCTGGGGCGGGAGGTCGATGCCCGCTTCGCTGTCGAAGAGGACCCGGCCGTCCAGCTCGATGCGGCCCCGGTCCGGCCGTTCGATGCCGGCGATACATTTTAAGGTCACGCTCTTTCCGCAGCCGGAGGCCCCCAGCAGGGCCAGGGGCTGGCCCGTCTCCGCCATGAGGTCCACGGCCAGCTGAAACGCTCCAAAGCGCTTTTCAATCCGGGCTGTCAGGGCCATGAGCGCCCCTCCTTTCGCTCCAGCAGGTTCACCGCCAGCAGCACCACGGCGGAGATTCCCAGGTTCACCAGCACCCAGCGGAGGGCCAGGGCGTCCTGCCCGGTGCGCCAGAGCTGGTAGACCGTGGTGGAGACGGTGGCGGTGCGGCCGGGGGTGTAGCCCGCCAGCATGGACGTGGCCCCGTACTCCCCCAGGGCCCGGGCGAAGGCCAGCACCGTTCCCGCCAGGATGCCCTGGCGGCAGACGGGCATCTGGACCCGCCAAAAGATATAGAAATTGCTGAGGCCCAGGGTCCGGCCCGCCTGGGCCAGGGTCTGGTCGAAGGACTCGAAGGCCCCCCGGGCGGTGCGGTACATCAGGGGAAAGCTCACCGCCACGGCGGCGAAAATGGCGGACTGCCAGGTCATGGTCAGCCGGAGGCCGAAGACGGCCTGAAACCATGCCCCCAAAGGCCGCCGGGGCCCCAGTACCAGCAGCAGCAGCCAGCCCACCACCGTGGGCGGCAGGACCAGGGGCAGGGTCAGCGCCACGTCCAAAACGCCCTTCACCAGCCGGGGGGCCTTGGCAATCCAATGGGCGGCGAAGATCCCCAGGAAGAAGACCAGCACCGTGGAGACCGCGGCAATGCGGATGGAGTTGTACAGGGGAAACCAGTCCATGGCGGTCCTCCCGTTCCGGTTATCCCAGGGGCGTGAAGCCCACGGCCTCCAGCACGGACCCGGCGGCAGGGGTGCGGAGGTAGTCCAGGAAGGCCTGGGCCTCTTCCTGGTGCTTCGAGATGTTCAGCGCGGCGGCGGGGTAGATGACCTGCCCGCACATCTCCGCCGTGGCGGTGTCCGCCACCGTGAGCCCGGCGGAAAACGCGTCCGTGGCGTAGATGATCCCGCAGTCCACCGTCCTCTCGGACACCTGGGTGGTGACCTCCTTGACGTTGGAGCCGTAGGTCAGGACCCCGGCGGCGTTGAGGGCCGCCTCATTCAGCCCGAAATAGGCGAAAATCTTCTGGGTGTACTGTCCCACGGGCACGTCCTCGTTCCCCATGGCCAGGAGGACGTCCCCGGCTTCCAGGGCGGCCTTCAGGTCGTCATAACTGTTGATTCCCGCCGGGTTTCCATCGGGGACCGCCAGGGCCACCTTGTTTTCCAGCAGGTTGAAGCGGGTATCCGTCAGGACAAAGTCCAGACCGTCCGTGATCACGTCGGGGCTGGCGGCGGCGTCCAGCTGGTCCATCTGCTTCTGCCCGGCGGAGATGAAGATATCGCAGTCCGCGCCCTCTTCAATTTGTGTTTTCAGCGTGCCGGAGGAATCGAAGTTGAACACCAGGGTGACGCCGGGGTGTTCCCTTTGGTAGTTCTCGCCGATCTCCGTCAGGGTCTCCTGCATGGAGGCGGCGGCAAAGACGGCCAGCTCCACGTCCTTGCCTTTGGAGCCGCCGCAGGCGGCCAGGGACAGGGCCAGCGCCAGGGTCAAAATCAGTATCCAGGCTCGTTTCATCGTTGCTTTCCTTCCGGTATTACGGTATGTACAGGGGCCTTGCCCCTTGGGAACACGTAGTTATTTTCCAAACCCGCAGTTGGGGTAGGTGCAGACCTGACAGCCCAGGCACAGCCCGCCCTCGCCCAGGACGGCGATGTCCGCCCGCGTGATGGGAACTCCGGCGGCGGCCTTGGGGAGGACCAGGTCGAAGATGGTTCGCTTGGCATACATAACGCAGCCCGGGAGACCCAGAATGGGGGTCCCGTCCTCAAAGTACCCCAGCAGGAACATGGCCCCCGGCAGAACCGGCGCGCCGTAGGTAACGATTCTTGCCCCGCTGCGCTTCACGGCGCCGGGGGTGTTGTCGTCCGGGTCCACGCTCATGCCGCCGGTGCAGAGAATCAGGTCCGGGCGGGCGGCCTTGACTTCCAGAATGGCGCTTTTCACGGCCTCGATGCCGTCCCCCGGGGTCCGGCGCTCTACGGTACGGATGCCAAATTCCGCCAGCTTCCTCTCCACCACCGGGGTGAAGGAATCCTGAATCAGGCCCTTGGCCACCTCGCTGCCGGTGGTGACGATGGCGGCGGTTTTCAGCTTCCAGGGCAGCAGCTCCAGCAGCGGCTGTTTCCCGGCGGCCTCCTCGGCCCGGCGGAGTTTTTCCTCCTCAATCACCAGGGGGATGACCCGCATCCCCGCCAGCTTGTCCCCCCTGCGGACCGCCGTACCGCCGTGGCGGGTGGCGATCATCACGTCCTCCTGGGCGTTGACGGCGTTCAGCCGGGCGCTGTCCACCCGGAACAGACCGTCCGCGGCGGCGGTGAGCTCGATCTTGCCCTCCTTGACGGCGCTCCGGTCCATGCCCTCGTTCCGGCAGAGGGCGCAGAGGCGCTCCGCCGCGTCGTTTTCGTGGAGCATCCCCGGGACCATCTCCCAGACGTAGAGGTGCTCCTTGCCCATGGACAGCAGGACGGGGACGTCCTCCTCCCGGACCACGTGGCCCTTGCGGAAGCGGGCGTCCTTATACTGCCCGGGGATGATCTGGGTCATATCGTGACAGAGGACGTGGCCCACGGCCTCCTGCGTCGGTATCCGCTTCATGGCGTTCGCTCCTTATACAGAATCTTTTATGATCTCAATTTCATCGCCCTTGCGGACTGTGCCTTCTTTTACCACCACGGCGAAAATGCCCTCCGTGGGCATAACGCACTTCCCGGTGCGCTGTTTGATTTCGCAGTCGCTGTGGCACTCCTTGCCGATCTGGGTGACCTCCACCACCGTCTCCCCCAGGCGGAGCCGGGTCCCGATGGGGAGGGTTTTCAGCTCCAGCCCCCGGGTATTGATGTTCTCGGCAAAGGCCCCGGGCTGAAGCCCGGGCAGCAGGGAGCGCATTTTGTCCACGCTCTCCTCCGCCAGAAGGGAAATCTGCCGGCGCCAGTCCCCGGCGTGGGCGTCGCCCACGATGCCGTGGCGGAGTTTCAGATGGATTTCCGGGACCTCCCGCTTGACGGCGCCCTTTTTCTCGCTGATGTTGACCGATACCACCTCAGCCATGCTCACCACTCCTTTACATAATCGCCGGTCTTGCCGCCGCTTTTCCGGCAGAGGCGGACGTCCGTGATCTCCATGTCCCGCTGGACGGCCTTGCACATGTCGTAGATGGTCAGCGCCGCGGCGGAGGCCGCCGTCAGGGCCTCCATCTCCACGCCGGTCTCCCCCCTGCACTTCACCTGGGAGCGGATATGGACGGCGGTTTCCTCCAAGGTAAAGGAGATGTCCACCGCCGTCAGCCGGAGAGGGTGGCACATGGGAATCAGCTCGTGGGTACGCTTGGCGGCCATGATTCCGGCCACCTGGGCCACCGCCAGCACGTCCCCCTTGGGGGCCCCGCCGGTGCGGATGAGTTCCACGGTTTCCGGGTTCATACGGACCCGGCCCTCGGCCTCAGCCTGCCGGAACGTGATTTCCTTTTGGGTCACGTCCACCATGCGGGCCCGGCCCTGTTCATTGATATGGGTCAATTCCATGGGGTTCAGCCTCCAATCTGGTGCATGTTCCGGCCCGCCTCGCTGCGGCCGGTCTCATTCATGTGGTGCCGCTGGGGCTTGGCGGCGACGCCGTCCCGCATAGCCTGGCGGAGCTCCTCGCCGTGAAGGCCCCGGAGGGGGATCTCCTGGTCCGAGTGAAGGCAGGGCTTCAATTTTCCGTCCGCCGTCACCCGGATGCGGTCGCACTCCCCGCAGAAGCGGTGGCTCATGGGCTCGATCAGCCCCACGGTTCCCCGCCCGCCGGGGGAACGGTACCGCCGGGCCACGCCGGAGCCCTCCAGGGGACGGAGATAGGGATGGGACTCCAGCACCGCCTCCGCCGGGAGGAATTGGGCGTTCCGCCCCTCTCCGATGGGCATGAGCTCGATGAACCGGACCTCCACGGGATACCGGCAGGAAAGGTCCAAAAAATCCGGTATCTCGTCGTCGTTAAAGCCCTTCATCAGCACCACGTTCAGCTTTGTCCCGGTAAATCCGGCCTCCGCCGCCGCCTTTAGTCCCCGGAACGCCTCTTCCAGGCGGCCCACCCGGGTTATGTAGGCGTAACGGTCCGGCCGGAGGGTATCCAGGCTGATATTCAGGCGGCTGACTCCCGCCTCCTTGAGAGGGCCCGCCAGCTGGGGGAGGGAAAGGCCATTGGTGGTGAGGCAGAGCTCCTCCACCCCCGGGATGGCGGCAATTCCCCGGCAGATCTCCAGAATTCCCCGGCGGACCAGAGGCTCCCCGCCGGTGAGGCGGACCTTGCGGACGCCGCAGTCCACGGCGGCCCGGGAGATTTCTACCAGCTCCTCCACGGAGCAGACGTCCCGGTGGTCCCGCTTGGGGATTCCGTCCGCGGGCATGCAGTACCGGCAGCGGAGGGAGCAGAGGTCCGTGACGGAGAGGCGCAGATAGGTGATGTTCCTGGCGTAGCGGTCCTGCATGGCGGTTTTCCCCTCTTCCCTGGCGGCGTAAATTGTCATTATTATACGGGAGGCCTGGACAAAAAGATGTTGTTTTGACAACTTTCTTCTGCTATAATTTCCACGAGGGGAGGGAAGCCTTTGGATACGCCGCTGTCCATGCTGACGCAATGCCGCCTGTTTCAGGGACTGTCCCCGGAGACCCTGGAGCGGGAAGTCCTGCCCTGGGGAAGACTGCGGGACTATGAGAGGCAGGCTGTCCTCGTTGCCCCGGGGGACCGGGTGGACTGGTTTGCCGTGGTCCTCCGGGGGAAAACGCAGATTCTGCAGATTTTTTCCGACGGGACCACCAGCCTGATGGACCTCCTGGGGGCTGGCTATACCGTAGGGACGGACCTGATCTGCACCCGCAGCCGCCGCTCGCCCTATTACGCCGCAGCCGCCGCGCCGCTCCAAATCCTCCGGTTTCCAGCGGCGCTGCTGCTGGAGCCGGGGGAGCTGTCCGGGGAGACGCGGGAGGTCCTCTGGCGGAATCTGCTGACCATCCTCTCTGACGGCAATCTCCGCAAGCACTACCGGCTGGCCATCCTGGCCCAGCGGGGCCTCCGGGACCGGGTGCTGGTCTACCTCACCATGCAGGCGGAGCGGCGGGGGACCCAGACTTTCCGCATTCCCTTCTCCCGGGAGGAGCTGGCGGCGTTCCTCTGCGTGAACCGCAGCGCCTTGTCCCACGAGCTGAGCCGGATGGAGGCGGAGGGACTGATCCGGTTCCGGAAGAACGAGTTTACCCTCCTCTCCGCCGGGAGGGGGCGGAGCACCTGGAGCACAGCGGAATAAAAACCACCGCCAAAGTCCCGGCTTTGGCGGTGGTTGACTTTAGGCCTTGTTTGAAAAATGGCAAAACGCCCAAAGCGGCGGATCTTTTTCCGCCACTCTGCGTTAAGGAACCACTGATGAAATCCCCGCACACAGCTTCACGCCATAAATTCCCGCTGGACTGCGTTAGAAAATCTTGAAATCCGTCAGGATTCCCGCGATTTTCTTCCTTGTCAGCAGAAATTTCTGGCGCAAATCTGCACACGTTGATTTAATCAGTGCTTCCTTAAATTTTCTTGCCGGGCGTCAGCCCGCCCGCGAAAATTTGCCTTGATTGGCGAAAAAATCTCTCACCGTTGGGCATTCCGCCAATTTTCAAACAAGGCCTATATAAAATATTTATACTCTCTCGCACTTCCAGAACGCCACACTGTAGGGGGGCAGTTCGCTGCCGCCGCCGAAGTCGTGGGGCTTCCCGGTGAGGAGGTCCACCGCCTGGCCGCAGCCCGCGTCAAAGTGGGCGGTGTAGGGCTCACCTGCGGCGTTGATGGCCACCAGCACCCGCTCCGAGTCTGTCCGGCGCTGGAAAACGGTCTGGTGGTTGGTGAGAACCAGGTCCTTGAAGTCGCCATAGCACAGGGCGCCGCTCTCCTTATGGGCCTTGGCCATGGCGGCGATCTGGTCCGTCAGGTCCGTCCACTCCGGCTGGTCAAAGGCGGGGCGGAGGGCGTCGTCCCCCTGGGATTTCTCCCCCTTGGCCCCCCATTCGCTGCCGTAGTACAGGCAGGGGATGCCGGGCATGCCGAAGGCCAGGCCGTAGATCAGAGGCAGGTGGGCGGGGTTCGTCAGGATGCTGGCGGCCCGGGTGACGTCGTGGTTGTCGGCGAAGCAGAGAAGGTGCTTGCCCTTGTAAAGGGTCCACTGCTCCGGGCCGAACTGGCGCTTGAGGCTGTGGACGATCTCAAAGAGGTTCATGGAGTTCAGGCTGGAATAGAGGCCCTTATAGCACTCGTAATTCGTGCAGCTGTGGAGCAGGCCGTCCCCCACCCAGCGGTTGTAGTCCCCGTGGAGGGTTTCCCCCACCAGGAAGAACTCCGGCTTCAAGCCCTCGGTAAAGGAACGGAGGCGGCGGAGGAAGTCCACCTCCAGGCAGTAGGCCACGTCCAGCCGGAGGCCGTCGATGCCGAACTCCTCTGCCCAGAACTTCACGCAGTCCAGCAGGTAGTCCACCACCGCCGGGTTTCGGAGGTTCAGCTTCACCAGCTCGAAGTGGCCCTCCCAGCCCTCGTACCAGAAGCCGTCGTTGTAATTGGAGTTGCCGTCGAAGTTGATGTGGAACCAGTCCTTGTAGGGGGAGTCCCACTTTTTCTCCTGCACGTCCCGGAAGGCCCAGAAGCCCCGGCCTACATGGTTGAACACGCCGTCCAGCACCACCTTGATGCCATGGGCGTGGAGGGCCTCCGCCACCCGGGCGAAGTCCTCGTTGGTTCCCAGGCGGCAGTCCACCTTCCGGTAGTCCCGGGTGTCGTAGCCGTGGCGGTCGCTCTCGAAAATGGGGGAGAGGTAAACGGCGTCGGCTCCCAGCTTTTGGATATGGGAGGCCCAGTCCGCGATCTTGCCGATGCGGTTCACGGTGACGCCGTCGTTTTCCTTCGGCGCGCCGCAGAAGCCCAGAGGATAGATTTGGTAGAATACGCTTTTGTCAGCCCACATAGTTTAGCCGTCCTTTCTTGGCGGAGGTGAATCTCTGTCCGTTCCAGTGTCGAAATAGAAAGACATCGGACAGGTTGATAGTATACCACAAATTTCCGGAAAGGTCGAGGAAAATTCACGGGGCCGGATGTTCCGCTCCCCGCAGGGGAATCTTCCGCAGTTTAAATTGAGGGAATGACTGCATGCGGGGATTTCATCAGTGGTTCCTTAAATGTGATTCTTAACAGGCAATCATCAAACCCCTGCCGTATGCTATGTATAATTTCCGCATCGACCGGTGTCCCGAAAACAATCTCAAACAGCTTCTCGCTGTAGCCTGCCGTGCAATGACACCAGGTCAATGAATGGGTAGTTTTTGCCTTTTCCAGCATCGGACATTCACATATAAACATTTTTGTATATAGATGATTGCCGTCTATATACCAGCCAGCCCCTTTTTCATTTAGGGCATTCACAAAACTGTGCAGATCTTTATGAAGGGACAGATACAGCTCCTTAAAAATTTCCGCCGTTTCTTCTAATCTGCCAAGTTCATTGCAATAGCATTTTTTCCGAATCGTCTTAACCGTATGCTCATCAAACCGGCTTTCCAATCGTGCCGATAATTTGTCTGCCCATTCGGCACGGACCTCCGGCGTGGAGTTTACAGGCAGGGAAAGCTCCGATAAAATCTCTTCAGTTTCTTCTTTTGATACGGCAGCTTCTAAACTGCGTCTTAATCGTGTGAGTTCATCCAGTTCTAAAGTTGCAGACACGTGTTCGGGCATAGAAAAGTTTTTCATATGGATACTCCTTGGCACTCTGCAAATTCCGGTTTTGAGTTTCTGATGATACCACAACCAGCCTTCAGGTTCAATTTGTGATTTTCGAAAGAACCGGAGTTTCAAGGCAGCAGCGCGGACGGCAGACGGTACTTTGCTGCCCCGCCCTTGACAGGGACTGAAAATAGGTATAATATAGACGAGCACGGAAAAACTTCATATGGTCCGGTAGGTAAGGCTACCACAAGGATATGGGTCGCTGCCGCGAAGTGATGGAGACATCATCAGTTGGTTTGAACAGGCGATATCGAACGTCAAGGTATCATCTAATGCGATTTCACCGCCTTGTGAGGCTAAAGCTCGAACGGTAGGGGCAGGGCGCGGGGCGCCCGGCCTGTCAGTGAGGGAGATTCTCCAGTCGTACCTGCCCGGAACGATTGGAGATTTTTCGCGTTTTTCAACATCTGTAAGGAGAGGAGGTCCCGGCATGTTTGAACTGCAAAAGGAACGGGCGGAGCTGCTGGAAAAAATTGAGGAGCTGTTCAGCCGAAAACGCTACCCGGAGCTCCGGGACCTGTTGCTGCCCATGGAGGCGGCGGACATCGCCTCTTTGTGCCGGGACCTGGACGAGAAGGTCCCGGTGGTGTTCCGGCTGCTGCCCAAGGAGCTGGCGGCGGAGGTCTTCGTGGAGCTGGACAGCGACGACCAGGAGCTGCTGATCCACAGCTTCTCCAACACGGAGCTGAAGGAGGTCCTGGACGAGCTCTACCTGGACGACGCCGCCGATATCGTGGAGGAGATGCCCGCCGGAGTGGTGAAGCGCATCCTGCGCCACTGCGACCCGGAGATGCGCAAGAGCATCAACGAGGTGCTGAAATACCCGGAGGATTCCGCCGGCAGCATCATGACCACGGAGTTTGTGGACCTGAAGGCCACCATGACGGTGGAGGACGCACTGAAGCGCATCCGCCGGACGGGGCCGGACAAGGAGACCATCAACATCTGCTACGTCATCGACGACCGGCGGCATCTGATCGGCCTCCTGACCATCCGCACGCTGCTCCTGGCGGAGGAGGACGACGTCATCGGCGACATTATGGAGCGGCACCTCATCGCCGTCCAGACCCTGGACGACCAGGAGGCCGTGGCCCGGGCCCTGGGGAAGTACGACTTCCTGGCCCTGCCTGTGGTGGACAAGGAGGAGCGGCTGGTGGGCATCGTCACGGTGGACGACGCCATCGACGTCTTGCAGGAGGAGGTCACGGAGGACATTGAGAAAATGGCCGCCATCCTCCCCTCCGACAAGCCCTATCTGAAAACCAGCACACTGGAGACCTATAAGGCCCGTATCCCTTGGCTTCTGCTGCTGATGATTTCCGCCACCTTCACCGGGCAGATCATCGCCAGTTTTGAGCGGGCCCTGGCGGCGGCGACCATTCTCACCGCCTATATTCCCATGCTGATGGACAGCGGCGGCAACTGCGGCTCCCAGGCCAGCGTTACCGTCATCCGGGGCCTTTCCCTGGGGGAAATCAGCTTCTCCGATTTTTTTCGGGTTCTCTGGAAGGAGCTGCGGGTGGCGGCGGTCTGCGGCGTGACGCTGGCGGCGGCCAACTTCGCCAAGCTGATGCTCATTGACCGGATGCTGTTCCATAACCCCATGGTAACCGTGCACGTGGCGGCGGTCATCTGCGGCACATTGGTATGTACCGTTGTCTGCGCCAAGCTGGTAGGCTGTTCCCTGCCCATGCTGGCCAAGCGCATCGGTTTTGACCCGGCGGTGATGGCCTCGCCTTTCATTACCACCATCGTGGACGCCATTTCCCTGCTGATTTACTTCCGCTTCGCCTCGGCGATTCTGGGGCTGTGAGGGCGGACCCGCGGGCAAAAGCAAGGAACGCCGTCCGGGCAAAGGGCCCGGGCGGCGTTTGCTCTAAAACCAGGCGATGGAGCCCTCCCGGAATTTCGGGACGGGGCCGTCCTGATAGGGGTCGTACCGGGACTCGTTGCAGCCGAACTCCTGTAAGAAGCGGATGCGGCCCGCCGGATCCCAGCGGATTAGGGACAGCCCGTCGAAGGCCTCCGCCCGGCCGCCGTTCATTTGGTTCCGGAAGTACCATTGCACCACGGTCTGGTCCTCCCGGTGGAAAAACTGGAGGATATCCCACTGAAGGACAGTCCCCCGGGTGTTCCACTCGTCGAACCAGAGCTTGATTTTCTGAGCGCCGTGGTACTCCGGCCCCCAGCTCTCAATGTAAACGGCGTCCTCTGAAAAGAGGCTGAGAATGCCTAGGTCCGCCTTTTTCAGCCACATGTCAAACCAGAGGCGGACGGCGTGTTCCCGCTGTTCCATGCTGTGTTCCCCGCTTTCTTCAATTCCGTATATGGCGGACCTTCGAGGAGGCTCGCCTGTGTTTCATTCCGCCGCGATGGACCGGACGTCCAGCAGATCCCGAATCACATAGTCCGCCGTCCCGGTCCCGGAGGGGGAGTAGAGGACGCTTCGCACCCCGGCGCTTTTGGCGCAGCCCACGTCCAGGGTCCGGTCCCCCACGTAGTACACCCGGTCCGTTTCCAGGCGGTATTTCTCCAGCAGGTAGAGCAGGGCGTCGGGTGCGGGCTTCCGGGGGAAGCCGTTCAGGCTGGAGAC
Source organism: uncultured Oscillibacter sp. (assembly GCA_910579435.1). Lineage (GTDB taxonomy): Bacteria > Bacillota > Clostridia > Oscillospirales > Oscillospiraceae > Oscillibacter. The sequence continues at coordinate 41,237 of CAJTVF010000002.1, read as the reverse complement.
CACCTCCCGGAAAAAGCGGTCCAGGCCCAGGTTTTCCAGCACCGGGACGGTGGTGGTCCCCCGGTGGGTGTAGACAAAGTGGACCGCCCCCAGGGCGGCGGTTTCCTCCAGGGCCTCCCGGGCGTGGGGCATGGCGGTGATCTCCCGGTACCGCCCGCCGCTGATTGCGGAATAGCGGTCCTTGATCTCCTGAAAGGTCCGCCCGGTCTCCGCCGCCGCGCGGCGCACCACGTCGCTGACGGAGCCTTCTGTGGCCAGGCGGCGGATCTCGGATTCGTCCATGGGGACGCCCAGGTCCTCCAGGGTCTGATGAAGGCTGGAGACAATGACCCCGTAGGAGTCCAGCAGGGTCCCGTCCAGGTCCCAGATAAAGGTTTTGCCGGTCATAGGCGTTCCCTCCGCATACAAGGTAGATTCCCGGTCATTATAGCAGGTTCAAAAGCGGCTGTCCAGAGGGCGGATACGAGAAAGCGCCGCCCTGGAGAAGGGCGGCGCGGGGGTTCAAGACGGCGATTCTTTCTTTTTCGGCCACACCAGGCTGGCCCCGGAGAGGAGGAGGTACACCCCGAAGGGCTTGCGCAGGACCTCCACGTCCACGGCGTTGGAAATCCAGGCTCCGATGAGGGCGGCAATCACCGCCACGGGCACGGCGGCTTTCAGCGTGGGCTTGTCCAGGTAGCCGCCCCTGGCGTGGCAGACCAGGGCGCTGGCGGCGGTGGGGAGGAAGAACAGCAGGTTCACCCCCTGGGCCGTCCGCTGGTCCACCCCAAAAAAGAGGGTCATCACCAGCAGCAGCAGCGTTCCGCCGCCCACGCCCCAGGCGGAGATGACGCTGGCCCCCAGGCCGCAGAGGAAGGGCACGATCCAGTCCATCACAGCAGATATTTCACCCCCGCGTAAAAGAGGAAAGCGGCGAAAAGCCACTTTAAAAACTTTGTGGAGACGTTTCCATAGAGCTTTCCGCCCAGCCACCCGCCGATAAGCCCCCCCGCCAGATACGGCAGGGCCTCTGTCAGGGACACGCCGCCCTTCCAGAGGTACACCGCCGCCGACACCAGGCACACTGGGAAGATGACCCCCACGCAGGTGGCGTACAGCTTCCGCTGGCTCAGGTCCCCCCAACGGGACTGGATGGGCAGGAACACCATGCCCCCGCCGCCGCCGAACAGGCCGTTGGCCAGGCCCGCCGCGCCGCCCGCCAGCCGGGCCGTCCAGGCTGCTTTCATAGCGCCGCCTCCTTTCTATGTAACCCCGCAAAATCCGCAGATTTTGCGGGGAGAGGAAGAACTAGCGGAACGGCGTGAAGCCTGCCTGCGGGGCGGGAATCACGCAGTGCGGTTCGTTCTAGCTCATTTCAGCTTGAAGCTCTGGCAGTCGGTGCATTCCACCATGGTGGGATTGGCCTCGTGGGTGCCCACCTGGATGGTATTCAGGCCGCAGTAGCCGCTATCCTGGCAGTGGTGGGCGCAGTTGTTTACCGTGCATTTGATGCTTTGGTTGGGCGTGCAGGCGCAGCCGCCGTTGGTGCAGTTGGTCATGAGTCTGGTCCTCCCGCGTGAAGATTTTTCAAAGCGCTGAGGGGCTGTCCTGTCTGTCCCCCCAGCGCGTTTCCGCGGTGAAAGGAGAGAGTTCGTTGTGCCTCGTCAGCGCCTTTCTAGTGTGCGCCGGGAGGAGCGGAATATGCGCGGCCCGCGCGGTTGAAAGATTTGGCATTAAAAAAGGGACCGCCGTCGGGCGGTCCCTGGGATACGCTGGAAATTTCCATTAAACGGCGTGGCAGATGCCCTCGCAGAAGCCGGAGGGGTGGTAATCCCCGCAGTAGGCGGTCCCCCGGTGGCTGTGCTGCCCCTCAAGCGTACAGCCCTCCACAGGGCAGAGCGCCCGGCAGGTGCCGTCGCAGAAGCCGTTCAGGTGCCCGTAGCCGCAGGTGCGCAGGCCGTTGTGGTCATGGCGTCCGGCAATCATGCAGCCGTCCACGGTACACAGGGAACGGCAGAGGCCGTCACAGAAGCCGTCCTGATGGGGATAGCCGCAGTACGTCACGCCGTCATGGACATGCCGTCCGTCAATGGGGCAGTTGTAGACCGGGCAGAGGGTGCGGCAGGCGCCGTTGCAAAACCCGCTTTGATGGGAATAGCCGCAGTAGGTGACGCCGTTGTGGGTGTGCCGCCCGGTTTCGGGGCAGCCCTCCAGCGGGCAGAGCGCCCGGCAGTTGTTGTCGCAGACGCCGCTTTCGTGAGGATAGCCGCAGTAGGTGACGCCGTTGTGAACGTGCCGCCCGGCAATGGCGCAGCCTTCCACCTTGCAGACGGTGACCGTGGGGTTGACGGGCTGAGAGGGCCGGGCGGGCTGGCCATGGCAGCCGCCTCCGTGACGGCCGTGAGCGGAGACGGGCAGCGTCAGCAGCGACAGGGCCAGGACACAGAGAAACATCTTTTTGAGATTCATGACAGATTACCTCCTAAACTAAAGATAAAAATAGTTCCTGTTCGTTTCTGTACAAGCGTTATTGCTTTGTCTCACCAAGCAGCTGGTCCAGGCTGTCGTCAATGGCCCCGGTGACAAAGTGGTCAAAGAGCCCCTCCATCATCTTTACGTAGTCCTCAGTCCAGCCGTTGTGGCCGCTGACTTGGTGCAGATTCTCTTTCATGGAGGCCGCGAATTGGGCCGTGTCAAAGGGCTGGTACGCCACGCGATGCCATTGGTCCGCCGTCATAAAAGAAGCCTTCTCGTGTCCAACTGTCATAATGCAGTTCGGATTAAAGGCTGTCTCAAACCGGTCCCTCATCATGGCGAGGTAGGTGCCCGCCCGGTCCGCCCCCATCTTGCGGTTCAGGACGCCGGACATACTCAGCTCACTCTGCAAGTTCAAAAAATCCAGCGTCGTATTTTTGTCGGCGTATTTCTCCCGGATTGCCGCCTCCCGCTGGTCAAAGCTCATCCCATCGTAACCCAGCGTTTTCATCATTGCGTCATTCACCACTTTGGCCGCTGTATCCATGCAGGAATTGTCCAGAGCGTTTTTCTCCTCATAGCTCCATTCCGTATATGGCATGCCGTCGAGTTCCAAGCCCTTTTTCCAGGCGGCGTTTACGGCGGGGTTGAAAATATGGCGCGTAACCTCTGTGTAAGAACCTGTATTCACAACCCTTGAACGCCGTCTGGCCGGTCTTTTTCCCGCCATACTGCGTCGATTTCCCTTGCCATACGTCAGTATGGCTGCGGAAAATCTCCTTGTCTGCCGGGAAAAATCCTCGTCCACCCGGTATCCCTGATTATGAATACAGGTTCTAAAACTGATAGCCGATTTCACCCCGTTCCGAGGGCCCGGCGACACAGCCTCGAATGGCAATCATATTCCCGTCAAAGGCTTCGTCATAGCGGTTCCAGATTTCCGCGTGGATTTCGTCCGGGCTCATGCCGGCATAGTCGGCTTGTGCGTTCAGTTCCGCTAACTGTTTCAGCTTCGCGTGGGTCGCGCTGCTGACGGTAGTACCGCTGGAATAAGTCCGCTCCGCCAGGGAAAACTCCGGCTCCGTTCGAGGCTGCGGGGGGCTTGGAACATAACGGTCCTGCGTTTTCGCCTCCAGCACCTGTCCAAAGGTTTCCGACGGTGCGGCTGAGGCTGCGGACTCCCGAACCTCCGGGCGGACCTGCGGGGCGCTTTCAATTCTCATGACGCCTCATTCCTCCAAACGTGTACGCCTTATTCGTAGTATTCCACGTAATCAAAGGACCCGATCGCCCCGCAGGTGCCGCACACATCCGGCCTATGCTCGAAAATCGCGCCGCAGAACTGGCAGCGGTAGCCCTCCTTCCTCTGCCTGAGAGCGGGGGCGGGGGCCTTGTCCCCGGGCACCGGAGCGGAGGCTTCGTTCAGCCTTGCCAGGAGGGTCAGGAAGCGGTTTTCATGGCTCCGCTCGATGGCGGCCACCTTTTCAAACATCACCGCCAGCTCCTCCAGCCCCTCCTCCCGGGCCTGCCGGGCAAAGTCGGGGTACATATCGTGCCACTCGCTGTACTCGCCCTGCGCGGCTTGGGTAAGGCATTCCTTTGTGCCGGAGGGCTTGCCGTAAAGCTGCTCGAACCAGAATTTGGCGTGCATCATCTCATTTTTCGCCATCTGCTCAAAGGCGGCGGCGACTTCCTCGTCGCCGCAGGCCCGCGCGGCCTGGGCGAAATAGGTGTACTTATTGCGGGCGATGGACTCGCCGGCCAGGGCCTTGCGGAGGTTCTCCGCTGTCTTCGTATGCTCTATAGACACGATGCGTTCTCCCTTTCATTTTTTGGCCCGCAGCTTTCCGCGTTTGTCCATGCCGCCGGCCTCGTCTTCCTCTTGTCCGGCGCTTGATCCGCCGTCTATATGATAGCACAGCCGCCCTCAACTGGCAAGAGGTTTCATGTTCAAAAATCCTTCAAACTTCTTTCAGCAAGTTTTAAGTTCTTCTGCCTATACTAAGGCCATCGAAGCGGGGAAGACCCCAGCCGGAACCGGCGGGATTCCTCAGAATTTAAAAACCAGACAATCCCAGTTCACACGTTCGACACAGTTCCCTGATATCTTAGCTTCTAAGAACGGAAGAAACGGGATACATAATGAAGGAGGAACCGATTATGTATAACGACGAACACAATCTGTACAACTACACCTACCGCAAGGACGGCAGCGAGCTCTCCCACCAGCGGGAAACCGTCCGTCCCGACGGACAGCCCGGCCCCCAGGGGCCCGAATTGGAGGTAAAGCCTGTGAAGAAGAACCGCATGGGCCTGAAGATCGCCGCCCTGGCCCTGAGCTGTGCGCTGCTGGGCGGCGCGGCGGGGGGCGGGGCCGTGTGGGCCGCCTCCCAGGCCGGTCAGGACGAAAGCGAGATCAACGTCTCCAGCCGCCCCGCCGCCCAGGTGTCCCTCCGCAGCGTGGACGGCAAAACGGCCCTGAGCGACGCGGAGGTCTACGCCGCCAATGTGAACAGCGTGGTATCCATCCGCACCTCCGCCACCGCCGGGTACAACTTCTACGGCCAGCCGGTGGAGACGGCCTCCGCCGGGTCCGGCTTCGTGCTGAGCGCGGACGGCTACATCCTCACGAACTACCACGTGGTCAAGGGCGCGGAGACGGTAACCGTCACCATGTACAACGGGGACGAATTCTCCGCCCAGTATATCGGCGGGGAGGAGGACTATGACATCGCCGTCATCAAGGTAGAGGCGGAGAACCTCCAGCCCGTCACCCTGGGGGACAGCGCCACGCTGAACGTGGGCGACCACGTGCTGGCCATCGGCAACCCCTTGGGCGAGCTGACCTTCTCCATGACCGGCGGCATGGTCTCCTGCGTGGACCGGGCCATCAACGTGGACGGGACCCCCTTTAATATGATTCAGACCGACACCTCCATCAACCCCGGCAACTCCGGCGGGCCCCTCTTCAACCAGTACGGCGAGGTGGTGGGCATCGTCTCCGCCAAGTACTCGCAGTCCTCCAACGGCACCACCGTGGAGGGCCTGGGCTTTGCGATTCCCATGAACGACGTGTTCTCCATGGTGAAGGACATCATGACCAACGGCTATGTCTCCAACCGGGCGTATCTGGGCATCACGCCCCAGACCCTGACCGAGGGCACGGCGGCCCAGTTCCACTATGACGTCACCTCCGGCGTGTTCATCAACTATGTGGAACCGGACAGCGCCGCCGACAAGGCGGGACTGAAAATGGGCGACGTGATCACCAAGGTGGACGATACGGACATCAAGTCTGTGGAGGACCTGAACCTGGCGAAGAAGAAGTACTCCGCCGGGGATACCGCCACCCTGGAGGTCTACCGGCCCGACGGAAGCGTCACCGTGGAGATCACCTGGGGCGCGGCTCCCAAGGAGGAGCAGGTCCAGGAGCAGCAGGCCCAGCAGTACCCCGGCAGTGGGAATGAAAACTACGGCAACGGAAACGGCGGATATTACAGCAGCCCCTTCGAGGATCTGTTCCGCTATTTCTACCGCTGATGAAATAGGGACCCGCCGGGTCCCGCAGGATACGTCCTCCCGCGCCCGGAGACGGCTTCGCGGCAAGAGCTGCGGCAAGGCAGAAAAGCCGGCATGCGGCGGGCGGGGATGGTGTAGATAGATGAAGGCAGGGCGGGGTTACCCGCCGGAATGGTGAAACGCCATATAAAACCAAAGTGCGGGAGGGCCGGGTGTCCGGCTCTCCCGCGACGTATGTTCAGCCTGTTCCGGCTGAGGGGGGATTCAGCTATGAAGATAGCTGGTGCTTTGCACCCCCCATGTCGTCGGAAGAAACTCCGCCCACTTCGTCCCTGCCTGGCGGCGAGGACTTCGTTCTGCTCCGTTCCTTCCTCCTCTCCCCACAAAATCCTTGATTTTGCGGGGCCCCCTTTTTTCTTGGCGAAGAAAAAAGAGAGAATGCGCCGTGCACGGTGGAAGAGAGAAAAAGACGAAGGGGAACGTTACGGGGGCGCGGCACGGCGCGGACTGTGCAATACGAAAGTCTCCAGCCCGCAGCGCGGTGCGGGCTGGGGTTTTGGCGGTTATCGAATGGACCAGCGCCTCTTTTCGCTGCCGCTGGCCTGGCGCGGGGCTGTGGGGCCTGACGCCTTAGTCAGGCCATGTTCTCCGGGCTTGTCAGTCTTTTGGAGGGGGGTGAGCGGGGCGCTTTGGGCGGGTCGGGTTCCCTTGGCTGCCATGTTATCAATGGCCCGCTCTCACTCTATGATCTCGATGCCCAGGATGCGGGCTGCTACCGCCGCTTGGGAGGCGTGGAGCTTCGCGCCGCGAAGCTCCTGGCAGGAGGCGGAGAGGGTTATGCCGTCCAGGGTGCAACCGGAAAGGTCCGTTCCCTTGAGGTCCGCCCGGAAGAGGTCCGCTCCGGTGAGATCCGCCTGTTTCAGAGTGGTTTTCACGATTCGAAGCTCCTGGCAGGCGCTTTCTGTCAGATCGCAGTCCGCCAGGGCGCAGCGTTCCCAGAGGGCCCCTGTGAAGTTGGCGTAGCGCAGGCGGAGCCCATCCAGCGTACAGCCCTTGAAGCGGGCCTTGCGGAAGTCCCCGCCCTCGGCCTTACAGCCGGAGAGCAGGGTGTCTTTCCAAAAGCTCACGTGGAAGCGGCAGCCGGTGAAGGCGCAGCCTTCAAACGCGCATTCATAGAAGGCGGCGGCGGAAAAGGCGCAGCCTTTGAATTGGCAGTGGTCAAAGCGGACCCGGCGGAAGGTGAGGTCCGAGAGGTCCAGCCCCTCCGCCGTCTCCCGGACAAAGGTTCCCCCGGCCAGCTGTTCCCCCTCTTCCCGGGCGGAGAGGAGGGCGGCAGTTAAATCGTTCATAATACCACCAGATTCTGTTGCCGCCGCTCAGACCCGGCCTGTCACCAGACGATCAGAGCGCGATAAAGTTCTTTTGGTTACTTTTCTTTCAAGAAAAGCAACTCCTCAAAACTCTTGATATACACGTCGCAGTAGCCACGCATTTCCTTTTCGTCCTGGGCGAAGAGGCCGTCATAGACCCCGATCACCCGCATCCGGGCCGCCCTGGCCCCCTGGCAGGCGGCCAGGCTGTCGTCAAAGACGGTGCAGTCCTCCGGGCGGACGTCCGCGGCCCTGGCGGCGGCCAGCCAGATGTCCGGCTTCCGCTTTTCCAGCCCCAGCTCCTGGGCGAAGGTTACCCGCTCGAAGTATTTCTCCAGTCCCAGGGATTCCAGGGCCATGTGGCAGTGCTCCGGCACGCTGGAGGTCACCACCGCCATCCGCCGCCCCTCCGCCTTGCACTGCTTCAAATAGGCCCGGACGCCGGGCTTTACCGGCACGTGGGCGTAAGAGTCCGCCGCCAGCTCCATCCACTCGGCGACAATGGCCTCGCAGGACTCCGGGAGATGGCAGAACTCCTTGGTGAACACCGCCGCCAGGGGCAGGGGGACGTGGGCCACGCCCTCGTAATAGGCGTGGGTGTACTTCATTCCCCGGCGGGCCAGGAATTCCCGGTCCACCTTCTTCCACACGCCGTTGGAATCCGTGAGCACCCCGTCCATATCAAAGAAAAACATGCTCTCACTCCTCCCTCACAAGGCGGAAGCGCCAGGGAAAGTCCCGGGCCTCCTCCGCGTAGTCCACCCCGATCCGGGGGCCTGTGACGATGCGTTCCCGGGCCGCCGCCGGGAAGGAGGGCAGGCCTGCGTCCTCCGGGCGGCCGCAGAGAAACAGCGTGTCCCCCGTCAGGTCCAGCCCGTTTTCCGCCCGGGTCAGGGCCAGGGCCCGGCAGACCTTTCCGGGGCCGTTGAGAAAGTTCTTTCTCCGGTAGTCCGTCATGGGCTTGTCCCCGTAGCGGAGGCGGGCCATGGTTTCTATGCCCGCCACGGGCTGGAGGGCCCGGAGGAGCACGGCGGCGGGCTCCCCCTCCGGCTCCGTGACGAAGTTCAGGCAGTGGTACATGCCGTAAATGAGGTAGATATAGGCCGTTCCCGGCGGGGCGAAGAGGGTTTCCGTCCGGGCCGTCCGGCGGTAGTGGTAGGCGTGGCACGCCTTGTCGCAGCGGCCCACGTAGGCTTCCGTTTCCACGACGCGCCCCGCCAGGGTTTCGCCGTCCAGGCGGCGGACCAGGACTTTGCCCAGCAGGGCCCGGGCGGCCTCCAGGGTGTCCTGGGCATAGAATTCACGGGAAAGCCTTGCCATTTCCTCACCTCGGTGTTAAAATGCTAATTTGTGCGGCCTCGGACCGCATAACGGTTTTAGTATATCACAGAAGAGAACATGGAGCAAGGAAAATGAAAATCAATCGAGTTCGTCAAAACGTCCTGCCTCTCGTCACGGCCATGATCTGGGGCACCGCCTTTGTGGCCCAGAGCGTGGGCGCGGAGTATATGGGCCCCTTCACCTTCAATACCGCCCGGGCGGTCATCGCCTTTTTCTTCCTGCTGGGCCTCTGCGGCCTCCGGGCCGCCTGGCGGCGGCGGAAGGGGGAGGAACGCGCTCCCGCCGGGTCCCGCCGGGACTTGCTCCTGGGGGGCCTCTGCTGCGGCGCGGCGCTGTCAGTGGCCAGCTTCTTCCAGCAGAAGGGCCTGGAGACCACCACCCCCGGCAAGGCGGGGTTCATCACGGCGCTGTACATCGTCCTGGTGCCCCTGGCGGGCTTGGCCCTGGGGAAGAAGGTTCCCCGGGCCCTGTGGCTGGGGGTGGCCCTGGCGGTGGCGGGGCTGTACTGCCTCTGCGTCACCGAGGAGCTGAGCGTCACCGGCGGGGACCTCTATGTCCTGGCCTGCGCCTTCTGCTTCACCGCTCAGATTCTGGTGGTGGACCATTTCACCAACAAGGTGGACGGCGTGGCGCTGTCCTGCGTTCAGTTTCTGGTCATGACCGTCCTCTCCGCCGCCGGGGCGCTGATGGAGACGCCGCCGCCCCTGGAGCTGCTGGGGGAGTATCTGTGGCCGGTGCTCTATGTGGGCGTGTTCTCCAGCGGCGTGGCCTACACCCTCCAGATCCTGGCCCAGAAGGATTCCAACCCGGCGGTGGTGTCCCTGCTGATGAGCATGGAGTCCCTCTTTGCCGCCGTGGCGGGGGCGCTGATCCTGGGGACCCGGATGACCGGGCGGGAGTACCTGGGCTGCGCCCTGATGCTGGCGGCGGTGGTGCTGGCCCAGCTTCCCTACCCCCTGGGGCGGAAGGCGGTCCAGTCCGGCGAGGCATTTGGAGATGGACAAGAGGTCTAACCTATGCTATAATGCTTATAAAATGGTAATAATATGCCGGTATGGCAGTTTATGCAAATGAGGTGAACGCATGCGGATCAACGTGCTGGGCGTTGGCTTTGACAATGTGCTGATGATCGAAGCCGTCGCCCGGGGGGTAGATATGCTGAGCCAGCCGGGAGCCCACTATGTGGTGACGCCCAACCCGGAGATCGTGGAGATCTGCCGGAAAAATCCGGAGGCCATGCGGGCGGTGAACGGCGCGGACCTGGTGCTTGCGGATGGCATAGGAATCATCAAGGGGGCCCGGATTCTGGGCACGCCCCTGAAAGCCAGAAACCCGGGCATTGAGTTTGCGGCGTATCTGATGAAGGAAATGGCGGAAAAGGGCCTGTCCCTCTATCTCCTGGGGGCCAAGCCCGGCGTGGCGGAGGCCGCCGGAAAACGGCTGGCGGAGAAATACCCGGGCTTAAAAATCGCCGGGACCCACGACGGCTATTTCCAGGAGGACGGTCCCATCATTGAGGACATCCGGCGGAGCGGGGCGGACTGCGTGTTCGTCTGCCTGGGGGCCCCGAAGCAGGAGCTCTGGATGGCGAAGCACGGCGAGGCCACGGGAGCCCGCCTCCTCTGCGGCCTGGGGGGCAGTCTGGACGTGTTTGCCGGCGTGGTGGAACGGGCTCCGAAATTCTGGTCCGACCACGGCCTGGAGTGGTTTTACCGTTTGTGCAAGGATCCCCGCCGGGCGGGGCGGATGATGAAGCTGCCGCTGTTCCTGGTCCACGTGCAGAAGGAGAAGAGACGGAAATGAGGGGAAAGCTGATTGTTCTGGAGGGCACCGACGGCTCCGGCAAGGCCACCCAGGCGGGGCTGCTTCTGCAAAGCCTGACCGCCCGGGGAATCTCCTGCCGGGAGATCGACTTTCCCCGGTACGGCAATCCCTTTGCCGAGCCCGCTAACCTGTACCTCCACGGAGCCTTGGGGGGAAAGCCCGGGGATGTGAACGCCTGCGCCGCCTCCGTCATGTTTGCCGTGGACCGCTTCGCCTCCTATCAGGAGGACTGGGGCGCGTTTTACGAGTCCGGCGGCGTGGTGGTGGCCAACCGCTACACCACGTCCAACGCCGTGCATCAGGCGTCCAAGCTCCCGGACGGGGAGCGGCGGGCGTTTTTGGAGTGGCTGTTTGACCTGGAATACCGCCGTTTAGGGCTTCCCGAGCCGGACCTGGTGCTGTATCTGGATATGCCCACCGAGGCGGCCAACCAGCTGATGCGCCGCCGGGAGGCGGAGACCAACACCGCCGCCGATATCCACGAGCAGGACGGGGAGTATCTCCGCCGCTGCCGGGCGTGCGCGGGGGAGATCGCCCGGGCCCAGGGCTGGGCCGTGGTGAACTGCGCCGAGGGAGGCGCGCCCCGGACGCCGGAGGACATCCACCGGGAAGTGGCTTCGATTGTAAACGAGTGTCTGTCCCGCTGAGGGACGGCGAAAGCGGGACGCAGAGCGTCCCGCCACAGCCCTTGCTCAGCAGCAGGAATCGTTGCAGCCGCAGTTGCAGTTGCAGCTGCAGTTTCCACAGCCGCAGCTGCAGTTTCCACAGCCGCAGCCGCAGTTTCCGCAGCCACAGCCGCAGCTGCAGTTCCCACAGCCGCATCCGCATCCGCAGTTCCAGTTGTTTCCGCCCCAGTTGTTTCCGCCCCAGTTGTTTCCGCCCCAGCTGTTTCCGCCGCCGCAGCCGCAGCAGCAGAACAGAATGATGATCAGGACGATCCACAGGCAGCCATTGTCGTTTCCATTGTTAAAGCACATAGTCAGTCACCTTTCTTTGGCCCCGGGGCCGCGGCCGGCGGCGTCGGGACCTTGGATTTGAGATATTCTATGCTTCCGGCTTCCGCCGGGAGCCTGACCCCCTGAAAATTTGCCCTGTCCTTTTTTCAGGGCGTTTCCCGGGGCCGCGCCGTGCGTGAGGAGGTTTTTCAACATGGCCGAATACCACAACAGCGACACCGCCAGCTGGGACGCCGGACAGGTCCGGCGGGAGCAGACGTCCCGCCCCTCTTCCCAGCATCCCCCCCAGCGAAAGCGCCGCAGGAGGCGGCGGCGGATGCACCCGCTTTTGTTCCTGCTGCTGCACCTGCTTTTCGTGGCCCTGGCCTCGGCGCTTTTGGGCTGCGCGGGCTGGCTGCTGTTCAGCGACTTCTGCTCCTTCAACCGTTCGGGCTCGCCGCCGGTGGAAATGGTGGTGGAGGTTTCCTCCGAGGACACCGTGGACACCGTGGCCGGCAAGCTGAAGGCTGCGGGGCTCATCGAGTATCCCTGGTTCTTCAAGCTCTACGCCAACATCACCAACGCGGAGGAAAAAATCGGCATGGGTTCCCACACCCTGAACACCGACATGGATTACCATGCCCTGGTGCTGGGCATGCGGAGCGCCGCCGGAAACATGACGGCGGATACCGTCCAGGTCACCATTCCCGAGGGCTATACCGTGGCCCAGACCATCGCCGTGCTGGCGAAAAACGGCGTCAACACCGAGGCGGCCCTGACGGAAGCGGCCCAGAAGGCCGATTTCGACTATGACTTCATCGACAACGAGTCCGAGGATATCAGCCGCCTGGAGGGCTATCTCTTCCCGGACACCTATGAGTTCTACGTGAACGAAAAGCCCGCCAACGCCCTGAACCGCCTAATCAAAAACTTCAACAGCAAGCTGGACGACGAGCTTCTGGGCGCCTGGGAGGCCAAGGGCTACAGCCTGAAAGAGATCATCACCATCGCCTCCCTCATCGAGCGGGAGACCGACGGCACGGACCAGGCCCGCATTGCCTCCGTCATCTATAACCGTCTGGACGGCCCCGGCAATAAGGCGGGGACCAACGGCCTGCTCCAGGTGGACGCCGCCCTGCTCTACGGCCTGCCGGGCCACGAGGGGGCCATCACCCAGTCGGATCTGGAGGCGGACACCCCCTACAACCTCTATAAGAACCCGGGGCTTCCCCCCACGCCCATCGCCAACCCCGGCCTGACCGCCATTGAGGCCGCCCTGCAGCCGGAGGAGACCAGCTATTATTACTACGCACTGGGCACGGACGGCAAGCACCACTATTTCGAGACCTACAACGAGCATGTCAACTTCGTCAACAGCGCCGAATATGGCGGGTAAACGGCCGGAGCTGCTGGCCCCGGCGGGGGACCTGGAGCGCCTGCGCATGGCGGTGCTCTACGGGGCGGACGCGGTGTATCTGGCGGGAACGGACTTCGGCATGCGGGCCTTCGCGGGGAACTTCTCCCCCGAGGGCCTGGCGGAGGCAGTGGCCTTCGCCCACGCCCATGGCGTGCGGGTCCACTGCACCGTCAACACCATGCCCCGGAATGAGGAAATGGACCGCCTCCCCGCCCATCTGGAGTGTCTGGAGGCCGCCGGGGTGGACGCGGTGATCCTGGCGGACCTGGGGGCCTTTCAGCTGGCGGGACGCTACGCCCCCCACGCGGCCCGCCACGTCTCCACCCAGGCCGGGGTTACCAATTACGAGACCGCCCGGGCCTGGCACGGCATCGGGGCCTCCCGGGTCATCCTGGCCCGGGAGCTGAGCCTGGAGGAGATTCGGACCATCCGGGAGAAAACGCCGCCGGACCTGGAGCTGGAGGCCTTCGTCCACGGGGCCATGTGCGTCAGCTATTCCGGGCGGTGCCTCCTCAGCAACTATATGACGGGCCGGGACTCCAGCCGGGGGGCCTGCGCCCAGCCCTGCCGGTACAAATACGCCCTTATGGAGGAGAAGCGCCCCGGCGAGTTCTTCCCCATTGAGGAGGACGGCGGCGGGGCCTACATCCTGAACTCCCGGGACATGTGCATGATCGACCACCTGGAGGACCTCCGGTTTTTGGACAGCCTGAAAATCGAGGGCCGGGCCAAGTCCGCCTACTTCGCCGCCGTGGTCACCGCCGCCTACCGCCACGGCCTGGACGCCCTGGCGGCGGGGGAGCCCATGGACCCCGTCTGGCGGGACGAGGTGGAGCACGTCAGCCACCGTCCCTACTCCACCGGCTTTTTCTACGGACCGCCGGGCCAGTACTACGACGACGCCCGGTATGTCCGGGAGTGGCAGATCGCCGCCATCGTTACGGACTGCGACGGGGAGGGGAACGCGGCGCTGTCCCTGCGCAACAAGTTCCGGGCCGGGGACACGGTGGAGCTGGTGGGCCCGGCCCTGCGGCCCTTTGAAATGACGGTCCCGGAGATGACGGACGCGGACGGCCTGCCCCTCTTCGAGCCCCGGACGCCCCAGAGCGTCTTTCACATGAAACTTCCCCGGCAGGTGCCCCCCTGGACCATCGTCCGGCGGGCAAAGGACCTGTCGGCCAGGGGAAACGGATATAGTCAACGCGGTTGAAAAGGAGCAAAGCTCCTTTTCAACCGGCGGACCAGAGGTCCGCCGGCGCGCAAGGCGCGTATGCGTTTCCTATGAAGTCAAGCGCAGAAAGCCGCAAATGCGGCCCGAAGCGCTGCATAGCAGCGCTTCGTTGAAAAGAATCCATTGGATTCTTTTCAACTGCACTGACTATAAACTTACGCTTGAAAAGAATCTATATAAAGGAGAAGCCGCTATGAACGCAGACGTTGTGATCGTGGGCGCGGGCCCCGCCGGTATTTTCACCGCCCTGGAGATGCTGAAAAAGGGCAGTAAACAGAAGATCGTCATGGTGGAGAAGGGCCGGAGCATTGAAAACCGCCGCTGCCCCAAGAGCCAGACCAATAAATGCGTGAACTGCAAGCCCTACTGCCACATCACCACCGGCTTTTCCGGCGCGGGGGCCTTCTCCGACGGGAAGCTGTCCCTCAGCTATGAGGTGGGCGGGGACCTGCCCACCCTTATCGGCCCGGACCTGGCCCAGGAAACCATCCATTACGCCGACAGGATTTACCTGGACTTCGGCGCGGACACCCATATCGAGGGCCTGGAGTATCCGGAGGACCGGAAGGAAATCCGCAAGCGGGCCATCCAGGCGGGGTTGAAGCTGGTGGACTGCCCCATCCGCCACATGGGCACGGAGAAGGCTCACGACATTTACCTGGGGATCGAGCGGTACCTACAGGAGAACGGGGTGGAAATCCTCTTCGGCTGGGAGTGCCGGAACCTGATTCTGGAGAATGACGTCTGCAAGGGGGTGACTATCTCCGACCAGCGGCAGGATATGGAGATTCACGCCAGGCACACCGTGGTGGCCACCGGCCGCCGGGGGGCGGACTGGCTGGAGAGGCTCTGTGCGGAGCACAACATCGCCCACGCCCCCGGCACCGTGGACATCGGCGTCCGGGTGGAGGTGCGGAACGAGGTCATGGAGATGGTGAACCGGGTCCTTTACGAGTCCAAGCTGGTGGGCTGGCCCAAGCCCTTCAAGAACAAGGTGCGGACCTTCTGCCAGAACCCCGGCGGCTTTGTCAGCCAGGAGAACTATGACAACGACCTGGCGGTGGTCAACGGGCACTCTTACAAGGAGTTCAAGAGCGACAACACGAACCTCTCCATTCTCTGCTCCCACAATTTCAGCGTCCCCTTCAACCAGCCCATCGCCTACGCCCAGAAGGTGGGCGAGCTGACGAATATGCTGGCCAACGGACAGATCCTGGTCCAGCGCTTCGGCGACATTCTGGACGGCAAGCGGACGTGGCAGAAGGAGCTGGCCCAGTCCAACATCCGGCCCACCCTGCCGGACGTGGTGGCGGGGGACATTACCGCCGCCATGCCCTACCGGGCCATGATGAACATTATCAACTTCATCCAGGCCATGGACTACGTGGTCCCCGGCTTTGCCTCCTATGAAACCCTGCTGTACTCCCCGGAGCTGAAGTTCTACTCCAACCGGGTGAAGATGGACACGGACTTCAACACCAGCCTCCAGGGCCTCCACTGCCTGGGGGATTCCTCCGGCTGGACGAGAGGGCTGATGATGTCTTCCGCCATGGGAGTGCTCATGGGGCGGAAGCTGGCCTCCTTTTCTTGAAAGAAAAGGAGCAAAAGAACTTTAAGGAAGCACTGATTTAATCAACGCGTGCAGATTTGCACCAGAAATTTTTGCTGGCAAGGAAGAAAATTGCAGGAATCCTGGCGGATTTCAAGATTTTCTGACGCAGATCAGCGGAAATTTATGGCGTAAAGATGTACGCGGGGATTAAATCAGTGCTTCCTTAAGTCCGCTCTGGCTGTCTGGTGGAGAACCAAGTCAAAGCGACGGCAAGGCAGAATCCGACCAACAAAAAACCAGGGCCGTCAAGGCCCTGATTTTTTCTGCCCAGTCTTATCCAGCCTTACGGGATTCATACGTCGGGGGAGCGGGTACACTCTTTGCAATCCCCCCCGACTCGCCCTCCGGCAGGTCCGTGTTTCCCTCCGTGCCCACGATTGTGGCTTTGGGAAGCACATGGACCAAACACTCCGCCGTCTGGTCCTTCCAGCTGGCGGTGATGACGGCCTCCCCCTCTCCCTCAATGAACACGGTCCCGGTGTTGGCCACCCGGGCCACCTCGGGGTCGGAGGTGCTCCACTCCACCTCGGCCATGGGGGCCCCCAGGGCCTCCAGCAGGTAGTGGCCGGTGTCTCCCTCTGTGGCGGTGATTTCTTTGGCGCTCAGGCTGAGGATTCCGGGAATCCCCTGGTCCTCCATGTAGGAGGAGGGCGCCGTGACATTCAGCGTCTCCGTAACCCGGAGGCCGCCGCCGCACTCCAGCACCACCTCCAGGTGCCCCATCAAGTCCTGTGGAATGTCCCAGGCAAAGAGGGCGAAGTCCCGGCCCTCTCCCGCCGCCTGGACGGCGACCTGCCGCCGCTGGTCCAGGGTCTCCGTCCCCGTGGGGGTCAGGAACAGCGAGACGGCGTTGACGGAGTTCTCAGCGCCGTCCTCAAATGTCACCAGCATCAGCACCCGCTCTCCGGCGGTGAAGCGGTTCCACCCGTCCCCCAGGTCTGGCCGGAGGGGCGCGGCGTCTTCATCGAAGAAATAGACGCCGGTGACATGGGGCTCTGTCCGGAGGGTCGCGTCCACGTTCGTCTCCGCCCTGAGGGCGGTAAACAGGGCGGCCGAGAACAGGGCCGACACGACCAGCACCCCCAAAACCAGGAGCACGACCCGCTTCCAGTTCCAGAAGGGCGGCTTGGGCGGGGCCTGGGGGACCGCCTCCTGAGGGACCGCCGCCTCCGGCGCGGGAAGCTCGACCCCCAGGAGCTCCTCCAGCAACCGCAGATTCTCCGGGCTTGGGACCGAGGCCCCCAGCTCCCACTTGCTGACGGCCTGGCGGCTAACCTCCAGCCGTTCCGCCAGGTCCTCCTGGGTCATGCCCAGTTCCTCCCTGGCCTGTTTGATGATGTCGGAAATATTCATGGGTATATCCTCCTTCCAGTGTTTCCGAAACATGTTTCATGGCCTCAGTATAGCAGGTTGCGCCGGTTGCGTCCACCAACCGGCCCCGCAACCGGCCCGGTTGCGCGAAAAATTTTCCCGGATGCTGCGAGATTTTCCGCCCCTGATTCGTTTTATCAACAGAACGGCCCGTTCAAAAGGAGATGATACTACGGAACAAATCACCTATACCCGTCAGGAGGCGGAGGCGCTGGTGAATCGCTGGTCGGACGTGATCCTCCGGGTGGCGTACACCTGGACCGGCAGCCCCCAGGACGCCCAGGATGTCTGCCAGACCGTGCTCCTGAAAATGCTCACCCATCCCCAGCGTTTCGACGAGCCTGATCGAGAGCGGTCTTTTCTTCTGCGGGTGACCATCAACTGCTGCAAGGACCTGAAAAAATCCGCCTGGGCCCGGAAGCGGGTCTCTCTCGAGGCGGCGGCGGACGCGGCGGTCACCATGCCGGAGCCGGGGGAGAGCCCGGTGCTGGAGGCGGTGCTGGCCCTGCCGGAGAAGTACCGCCAGGCGGTGTACCTGCGCTATTACGAGGAATACGGAGTTGACGAGATCGCCGCCCTGCTGGGCTGCCGGCCCGCCCAGGTCAGCACCTGGCTCTACCGGGGCAAGGCGAAGCTGAGGATCATGTTAGGAGGCAGCTATGGACAAGAATGCGTTTCGGACTGAATTGGACCGGGTGTCCTTCACCCCCGCGGGCCGGGAGGCCCTGACGGACGCCCTGATGAGAGCGGAGGCCGCGCCGCCCGTCCGCCGGCCTGTGAACTGGGCCAAGCTCGGCATGGCGGCAGCCCTGGCGGCGGCGGCGCTGATCGGCTCCGCCGTGGCGGCGGGGACCCTGTGGGACCAGTACTTCGGACGCCTGGACGAGGACCAGCAGGAGGTCATCGAGACCCTGAGCCGGGAGCTCCCGGCGGCGGAGTCCAACGGGACCACCATGACCCCCCTGGCGGCCTTTGGGGATCAGGACTTCTACTATCTGATGCTGGAGATCCGCGCCCCGGAGGGCACGGTCCTGCCGGATTATGGCGAGGACGAGGGCTATTACCAGCTCTTTAATCCCGACACCAGGGAGAGCATAACCCTGCTGGATGGCGCCGGGAACGACATCCGGGGGGATTTGGAATTTGAATGGATGCCCCGCGCCGGGGACAGCCAGGTCCTGACCGCCGTCATTCGTCTCTGGCCCGCCGAGGGCGTGAATTTCTCTGATGGGACAGACAAGATACTCCACATCCCCGGTCTCTGGGTCCAAAGCCCGGATAAGATCTATACCCCCGTCCTCAGCGGAAGCTGGGATTTCAACATCGGGACCGGCAATGGGGAGAGCCGGTCGCTGGATACCACCGGCGTCACCGTGGAGGACGAACGCTTTGGGACCGTGACACTGGACGCCCTGCGCGTGTCCCCCCTGGGGCTGTATTACCGCTCCAGCTGGGCCCGCGGAGCGGAGGACAACACGCTCCTCTCTCCTCCCTTGGAGATTTCTGTGGTGATGGCGGACGGCAAGGAAATTTATCTGGACAACACCGTGGGGAGCGGCCGGGACGACGAGTGCTGGTACGAATCCTATGGCCCCTTCGAGGCCCCCATCGATCTGAGCAAAGCGGTCTGCGTCCGCTGGAACGGCGTGGAGGTCCCCATCTGCTGAACCCACACGCGCAAAAAGACGGCACGGTGAAAACCGTGCCGTCTCAGCTTGTCCCAAAATCAGATATGGATGCCGCCCACGAAGTATGTATTGTAGTAGCCGTCGGTCAGGTCGGAGTAAATCACGCCGCCGCTCCGGGAGGAGGAGGAGTGAATCATCTGGCCGCCGCCCACGTAGATGCCCGCGTGGGAGCACGCCTTGCCGGCGTTGCGGGCCGGGTCGTTGAAGAAGACCAGGTCGCCGGGCTGGAGCTCGCCCAGGCTGTAAACCCGGGTGCCCAGGCCGCTCTGCCACTGGCTGGTAGCGCTGTGGGGGAGGGAGACGCCGAACTGCTTGTACACATACATGGTAAAGCCGGAGCAGTCGAAGCCGCCGGGGGCCGCGCCGCCGTAAGCGTACCGGGTGCCCAGGAACTGCCGGGCGAAGTCCACGATGTTGCTGTCGCCCACGCTGGCGCCGGGGGTCAGGGGGGTCTCATTGGTCAGGCTTATGTAGTCGCTGCGGACATAGCCGTCGCCATATTGTCCGGTAATCTTATACCATCCGTTTTCGATTCCAACGACGGTGACGCCGCTGTTCAGGCCCAGGTTGTTGACGATTTCGGCGTCTAGGTTTCCCTCGGCCCGGACGTTGACGCCCCGGGCGTTGATCCGGCCATAGTACTCGAACTCGGTGGCCTCATCCTTGGTGAAGAAGTCGGCGGAGACGTAGCCGGTTTTCCCGTTGTGAGCCACCTGGTACCAGCCGTTCTCCTCGCTCAGCACGGCGATGATCCAGTCCTTGTCCAGCATGGTGATGACGGAGGCGTCCAGAGAGGGCTCCGACCGGAGGCGGAGGGAGGAGCCGGTGGTCTTGCCGATGCCCACCACCAGGGGGTCG
This sequence comes from uncultured Oscillibacter sp., assembly GCA_910579435.1. Classification (GTDB taxonomy): domain Bacteria; phylum Bacillota; class Clostridia; order Oscillospirales; family Oscillospiraceae; genus Oscillibacter. Next base: position 21,617 of record CAJTVF010000002.1, on the reverse strand, counting down.
CCGTCGGCGGCGAAGGCCGTGATGGCCAGGAACAGCATGGTAATCAGGGTGAGCGCCAGAATCTTGGCGGCTTTTCCTGCAAGTCGATTCATAAGTGGTTGCTTCCTTTCTCGTATCTTTTGTAAAACGGTTGGGGTAAGCGGCCGGCTTTATTTCTCCTTGCCCGCCAGAGCCCGGTTCAGCCAGACGGTGGCAATGTCCATCGCCGCGTAGAGGCTGTCCTTTTCGCTCTTCTTGACCACACGGTCCCGGGATTTCAGATCTGGGTCCGTGAGCTGGAGCTGGATGGAGACCTTGGAGGCCAGGTCCAGGTCCTGCTCCTTCTTCGTCTCCAGCACCTGCATCATGATAATATATTTTTCAGCCATCGTGCCGTAGTAAATCAGGTTCCCTGCCCGGCGAAGCGGATGGCCCTTGTATACGAGGCCCTCGGTTTTGCTGTTCTTGCTCCCAGCCATAAAAAACCTCCCTCAAGAATTTTGTAACCAAATTGTAACATCTTTTTCCCGTTTTGTCAACATTCTGCGTTGAGCGTTTTGACGAAAAAACGAGGAGATATTATGGCACTTCTGACAAAAAGCGCAAAAATCCCGTGGAATCCAGCCGCCGCCTTTGGGGGCGAACAGCCGTCTTCCACGGGATGCGCGTCGAAATTGATGACAATTTGTAACTCTTTTTGTTACTGACCCAGATACTTCCGCACCAGCACCTGCAACAGCTCGTCCCGGTCGATCTTGCGGATCAGGGTCCGGGCGTTGTTGTGGTTGGTGATATAGGTGGGGTCCTCGGACAGGATATAGCCCACGATCTGATTGATGGGGTTATAGCCCTTCTCCTCCAGGGATTTGTAAACTGTGGAGAGGATCTGATGAATCTCCTCATCCTTTTCCAAAGCGAGACTGAACTTTCTGGTGAAATCGTCCATAGGTACACCACCTTCCTTTCTGGTTACGTCCTAGTATACTCGATTTTTCCCGGACTGTAAAGAGTTTCGGCGGGATTTTTACGAAAGATTTTTACTGGAAAGCCCGCCGGACTTTACCGGAGAACGGAATCCAGCTCCCTGGCAAGCAGGTCCAGGATGCCTTTCACGTCCTCGTCGGCCTCCTGGGCGGTGAGGCTGCGGTCGTCGGAGCGGAGCTCCAGGCTGAAAGCCACGCTCTTTTTCCCCTCGGGCACGCCCTTGCCGGTGTACACGTCGAAGAGGGTGACGGCCTTTAAGAGGCCCTTGGCGCCCCGGCGGATGCAGTCCTCCAGCTTGGCCACCGGGAGGCTCTTGTCGCAGACCAGGGCGATGTCCCGGGTGACGGCGGGGAAGCGGGGCAGGGGCTGGTAGACGGGCGTGCCGCCCATGCCCTCAAAGAGGGCGCTGAAGTCCAGCTCCGCGGCGTAGAGCTCGCAGTCCACATCGTAGTTCTCCGCCACGGCGGGGTGAATCTGGCCCAGAATGCCCAGAAGGCGCTCTCCCCGGTAGATTCTGGCGCAGCGGCCCGGATGGTAGGAGGGGTTCCCGGCCTCCGCCTCAAAGCGGGCGTCCCCGATGCGCAGGCCCGCCAGCACGGCTTCCACAGCCCCCTTCAGCTCAAAGAAGTCCATGCCGCCGCCGTAGGCCCCCAGGGACAGCACCTTGGGCTCGTCGGCCATGCCGGAGCCGTCGTTTTTGGCGAAGTAGGTCCGGCCCAGCTCGTAAAGCCGGACGGATTTGTTCCGGTAGTGGCAGTTCCGGGCCAGGATCTCCAGCATGGAGGGCAGGGTGGTGGTGCGCATGATGGAGGTATCCTCCCCCAGGGGGTTCAGGATTTTCATGGAGTCCCGGAGAGGGGAGTCCGCCGGGAGGTTGATTTTGTCATAATAGGCGGGGGAGATAAAGGAATAGGTGATGATTTCGCTGTAGCCCAGCCCCCGGCAGAGGGCCCCGGCGGCGTTCTCCGCCTGCTGGACAGGGTTCCAGCCCCGGCGCTCGTTCAGGCCGGAGGAGAGGGTGTCGGGAATCTTGTTGTAGCCGTAGAAACGGGCTACCTCCTCGGCCAGGTCCGCCATGCCCTCCACATCGCTCCGCCAGGAGGGCGCCTTCATCTTGCCCCGTTCCCGGACGGTCTCGAAGCCCAGCTTCTGGAGGGTGGTGTACATTACATTCTCCGCCACATGGACGCCCAGCAGGGCGTTGATCTTCTCCGGCTCCACAGGCAGGACGCGGGGCTCGGGGACGTAGTTCAGAATGTCGATCACGCCGTCCACCACCTCGCCCGCGCCCAGCAGCTCCACCAGCTCGCAGGCACGGTTGACGGCGGGAAGCGTATTCAGGATATCCAGGCCCTTCTCGAACTTGGCGGAGGCCTCCGTCCGCTTCCCCAGAGCCAGGGCGGTCTTGCGGATGCAGGCTCCGTCGAAGTTGGCGGACTCGAACACCACGTCCACGGTGTCCCCCACAATCTCGCTGTTCAATCCGCCCATGATGCCCGCCAGGCCCACGGCCCGGTTCTCGTCGGCGATGACCAGCATGCTGGGGTTGAGCTTGTAGACATTGCCGTCCAGAGTGGTCAGCTCCTCGCCGTCCCGGGCCCGGCGGACCACGATCTTCCCACCCTTCACATAGCGGTAGTCAAAGGCGTGCATGGGCTGGCCGTATTCCAGCATGACATAGTTGGTGATATCCACAATGTTGTTGATGGGACGGACGCCCATGCTCCGCAGACGCTCCCGCATCCACTTGGGGGAAGGGCCAATCTTCACGTTCCGCACCATCCGGGCGGTGTACCGGGGGCAGAGGTCCGGGTCCGGGGTCTCCACGTCCAGCAGCTCCGGCAGGACGCCCTCCGCCCCGCCCTTCACCACAGGCTCATGGAAGCGGCAGGGCTTGTCAAAGGTGGCGGACACCTCCCGGGCCAGGCCGATGACGCTGAGGCAGTCGGGGCGGTTGGGGGTGATTTCAAACTCCACCACATGGTCGTCCGCGCCGATGACGGGCCGGATATCGTCGCCGGGCTTTATTCCCTCCTCATGAAGGACGAAGATGCCGTCGGGGATGCAGTGGGGGAACTCCCTCTGCTCCGCGTGGAGGTCCGCCAGGGTGCAGATACGCTCCGTTTTCGTGTCCAGGGCCAGGGTGTCGTGTTCGTGGATGTTGGCAAGGGAGGTGGTGATGGTGTGATAGGTTCCGCCGCTGTCGCAGCTTATGAGAAACTGCCCGCCTTCCTGAGCCTCCGCCTTGGTGACAAAGGCGGCTTTGACGGAGCCGAAGATTTTATAGCCTGGGGTGACGCCCAGCGGGACGGAGGGCTTTTCCGGGTCCATGGGCTTATAGTCGTTCAGCAGGGCGGCGGCGGTGACGGCGGCGTAGGGGAAATCCCGCTCGTCCAGGCCCAGCTCATGGAGACCGCACATCATGCCGTTGGACTCCACGCCCCGCAGCTTGCCCCGGGTGATTTTTTTGCCGCCGGGAAGGGTGGAGTTATGCTTGGCCACGGGGACCAGGTCCCCCTTGTGGATGTTCCAGGCCCCGGTGACGATCTGGATCGGCTCCGGTTCCCCAACGTCCACCTGACAGACCCACATATGGTCGCTGTCGGGATGGCGCTCCATCTCCTTGACGCGGCCCGCGACTACGTTTGTAATCTCCGCCCCCAGGTCCTCGGTGACCTCCACCTTGGAGCCGGAGATGGTCATGGCCTCGGCGAAGTCCCGGTCGCTGACCGGGCCGATGTCTACAAATTCCTGTAACCATTTACGGGATAGCTTCATATTCTTAACTCCTCTTTCCTGTGAAGGTGAGCGGTCAGTCCCACTCGATTTCGCCGCCCTCTTCCTGAACGAGGCGGCAGAGCTCTTCCTCATGCTCCACCAGGGAGCGGATGATTTCCTCAAAGCGTTTGGCCTTTGCCTCGTTTTCCGGGGTCAGGGGCCAGTGGGTCTCGTACATGTCCGCCTCCGGGTCCGGGTCCATTCCCTCCAGGATGTCCGGGGCGTGTTTCTCCAGATAGTACCGGAGCAGGGCCTCCCAGTTGTAGCCGTTCATATAGGCGTCCGGGCAGAGGGCCCCCAGCTTCTCCCCCAGGGCCATCACCGTTCCGTCGCTGGCCTGGAGCATAAGGCTCACTTTGTTTTTGCAGGTGAAAACCGACACATAATCCGCCATGTCAAATTCCCCCGTTTCTTTAGAACTGTTCCAGGAAGCGGATGTCGTTTTCGAAAATCAGCCGCATGTCGCTGATTTTATAGCGGCCCAGGGCCAGCCGTTCCAGGCCCATGCCGAAGGCGAAGCCGGAGTACTCCTCCGGGTCGATGCCGCAGTTTTGCAGCACCTTGGGGTGGACCATGCCCGCGCCCAGAATCTCGATCCAGCCCTCGCCCTTGCAGGTGGGGCAGCCCTTGCCGCCGCATTTATGGCACTGGATGTCCACCTCGCAGCTGGGCTCGGTAAAGGGGAAGTGGTGGGGGCGGAAACGGGTGGCGGTGTCCCGGCCGTAAATCTCCTGGATAACGGCGTTCAGCGTCCCCTTGAGGTCCGCCATGGTGATGCCCTTGTCCACCACCAGGCCCTCAATCTGGTGGAACATGGGGGAGTGGGTGGCGTCCACCTCGTCCTTGCGGTACACCCGCCCGGCGGAAATCATGCGGATGGGGACGCCGCAGCCCTCCATGGCCCGGATCTGCATGGGGGAGGTCTGGGACCGCAGGAGGACGGAGGAGTCCTCCGTCAGGTAGAAGGTATCCGTCCAGTCCCGGGAGGGGTGGTTCTCCGGGGCGTTGAGCTTGGTGAAATTGTAGTCCGCCTGCTCAATCTCCGGGCCGTCCATAATCTCAAAGCCCATGTTCAGGAAGATTTCCTTCATCTCGTCCAGCACGGAATACATGGGGTGCTTGTGGCCCATGATGGGCTTTTTGCCGGGAATGGTCACGTCCACGGCCTCCGCCGCCAGCCGGGCCTCCAGGGCCTTCCGGGAGAGGACGCCGGACTGGGCCTCGATGGCCTGCTCCAGGCTGGAGCGGACGTCGTTGGCCAGCTGGCCCATGACGGGGCGGAGCTCGGCGGACAATCCGCCCATCTGCTTCAGAACGGCGGTGAGCTCGCCCTTCTTGCCCAGGTACTTGACCCGGAGGGCCTCCAGCCCGGCGGTTTCCTGGGCGGCGGCGATGGCCTCCAGGGCCCCCCTGCGGATGGCTTCTAACTGTTCTTTCATATTGTGATACTCCTTTTTCTGGATGTGATAGGTTTCAGATGCCTTTCAGCAAAGTCTTTGGCTCCGCCTTCATGGTGACGGTGAAGCGGGGAAGCTGCCACAAGCCCTTGGAGAGGTCGGCGGCGTATTTCCCCGGCCCGGTCACCACCGTCACCGGAAAGAGGCTCTTCAAATAAGCGTCCGCGTCCGGGTCCGTCTTTCCGAAGGGATAGGCGAAGAACGAGGGCGCCGTCCCCAGTTCCATGGCAATGCGCTGGTGACTGTAGCGCAGGTCCTCCAGGACCCGGCAGTAGAAATCGTCGTCGGACTCGCCCTTCCGCCGCTGGACGCCGTTGGCCTGCCCGGCGGCGAAGTTCCCCATCCGCCCGTCCAGGTTGTGGATGGCGTAGCCGTGGGAGCCGATTTCCACCAGGCCGGAGGCGGTCATCTCCCGGCACATGTCCCAGGAGAGGAAGCCCTCGGCCCAGTTGTCCTGCATATAGACCATGATGGCGATGGCGGCCCTGGCCTGGTACTTCTGGAGGAGGGGATAGGCCAGCTCGTAATTGCTGCGGTAGCCGTCGTCAAAGGTGATGAGGACGGGCTTTTCCGGCAGGGGCTCTCCCGCCGCCAGCTCCCGGGGGAGGACGGTCTCATAGCCGTTCTCCGCCAGCCACCGGAGGTCCTGCTCCAGCCGTCCCGCCGTGACGGTCATCTCGTTGCACTTCTGCCCGTCGGGGACCACGTGGTGGTACATCAGCACCGGCAGGCGGAACTCATAGGTCACCGGCGCACCCTCCGGGGAGGAGGGATAGACCTTTGGGACTTCTGGAACCTCCGGGACAGCCTCCCGCGCCTGGACGGCGGGCCGCTCCGGAACGGCGGCGGCGGTGACGGCGGGGGAGAAGGGGGCGGACAGCGCCAGGGACACCATCAAAGCCAGTGCGAAGGAATTCATGTGCGGTCAGGTCCTTTCTCAAAAGGTCAGGCGGAGCCGGGGAGGCAAAAGAAAAAACCCTCCGCCCCAAACCATGGGACGAAAGGCAACTCCTTCCGCGGTACCACCCAAATTCGCGCCCCGGGGCGCGCCCTCGAGGCCCCGGTAACGGAGGGCGGACCGGCCGTGTCTCCACGGCGGCTCCCGGGCGAACCAAACGGCGCGTCGCGGACGGGCTTTCAGCCGGAGGCCCGTCCTCTCTTGGCGAAGCGTGATCGTTATTTTCCCGTTCATCGCGCATCAGCGGTTATCTCCCTCTTTTATAGCACAGCCCGGCGGGAAATGCAAGAGGAAAAAGAGAAACCTTTTTCACCAATGGAATCCCCCGGCCCTGCCGCTTGCAAAGCGGCGGGATTTATGTTATATTATTAAATTTGTGGAAAGAATCCCATTATCAAACAGACCAGGAGGCTGTACTATGGCCGCTTTCAAGGACGAGATCGCCCGGAGGCGAACCTTCGCCATCATCTCCCACCCCGACGCGGGCAAGACCACCCTGACGGAAAAACTCCTGCTCTACGGCGGGGCCATCGCCCAGGCGGGCGAGGTCAAGGGCAAGCGGGCCCGGGCCGCCACCAGCGACTGGATGGAAATTGAGAAGCAGAGGGGCATTTCCGTCACCTCCTCCGTCATGCAGTTCCAGCACGGCGGCTGCTGCGTCAACATTCTGGACACCCCGGGACACCAGGACTTCTCCGAGGACACCTACCGCACCCTCATGGCGGCGGACTCCGCCGTCATGGTCATCGACGCCGCCAAGGGCGTGGAGCCCCAGACGCGCAAGCTCTTCCGGGTCTGCGCCCTGCGGCACATCCCCATTTTCACCTTCATCAACAAGATGGACCGGGAGAGCCGGGACCCGCTGGAGCTCTGCGGCGAGGTGGAGGCGGAGCTGGGCATCGACACCTATCCCGTCAACTGGCCCATCGGCTCCGGGAAGGAGTTCCAGGGGGTCTATGACCGGGAGGCGGGCCACATCCTCTTCTTCTCCGGCGAGGGCCACGCCAAAAAGGCCGAGGCCACCGCCGTGGACCTGGACGACCCCGCCGTGGGGGACATGATTGGCGAAAGCCGCTGGCGCCAGCTCCAGGAGGAGGTGGAGCTCCTGGGGGCGGGCCGGGACTTCGACCTGGAGGCCGTCCGGGCCGGGACCCTCTCCCCGGTGTTCTTCGGCTCCGCCCTGACCAACTTCGGCGTGGAGCCCTTCCTGAACGCCTTCCTCCGCATGACCACCGCCCCCCTCAGCCGCATGGCGGGGGAGGAGGAGATCGACGCGTTCTCCCCGGACTTCTCCGCCTTCGTCTTCAAGATTCAGGCCAACATGAACAAGGCCCACCGGGACCGCCTGGCCTTCATGCGCATCTGCTCCGGCCGCTTCCAGCGGGACGCGGAGTACTTCCACGTCCAGTCCGGCAAGAAGATGCGCCTGAGCCAGCCCCAGCAGATGATGGCGGCGGAGCGGGAGATTGTGGACGAGGCCTACGCCGGGGACATCATCGGCGTGTTTGACCCCGGCATCTTCTCCATCGGGGACACCGTGACCGTGCCGGGGAAGAAGTTCCGCTACGCGGGCATTCCCACCTTCGAGCCGGAGCACTTCATGCGGGTCTCGCCCAAGGACACCATGAAGCGCAAGCAGTTCATCAAGGGCACGGAGCAGATTGCCCAGGAGGGCGCGATTCAGATTTTCAAGCGCCCCGGCGGCGGCATGGAGGAAGTGGTGGTCGGCGTGGTGGGCACGCTGCAATTCGATGTGTTCCAGTACCGCATGAAGGCGGAGTACGGCGTGGAGCTCTACATGGAGGGCCTGCCCTACGACCACCTGCGGCTGATTGCCGAGTGTCCCGTAAAGCCCGACGAGCTGGTCCTCTGCACCGGCGCGGCGATTCTGGAGGATTTCAAGGGCCGTCTGCTGGTGGCCTTTGGCGGCGAGTGGTCCGTGGGCTTTTTGACCAAGCACAACCCCGGCCTGGTGCTGGAGGACGCGCTGTCGGTCTCATGAAACGGATTTTGATTGTGGAGGACGACCGGGCCCTGGGGGACGGGCTGTGCCTGGCCCTCAGGGACCCGTCGCTGGAGCTGGCGCTGTGCCGGACCCTCTCCGCCGCCCGGGAGGCCCTGGAGGCGGGAGGCTTTGACCTGCTGATTCTGGACGTGAACCTCCCCGATGGAAACGGGCTGGACTTTCTCCGCCGCCTCCGGGCCGGGGCCAATCCCGTCCCCGTCATCCTGCTGACCGCCAACGACATGGAGACGGACATCGTGGCGGGCCTGGAGTCCGGGGCGGACGATTACGTCACCAAGCCATTCTCCCTGGCGGTGCTCCGGGCCCGGGTCAACGCCCAGCTCCGCCGGGGCGGCGAGGCGGCCGGGCCCCTGGCGCTGGACGGGTTCTCCTTCGACTTTGAGCGCATGGAGTTCCGCCGGGACGGGCGGCTCATCGACCTGAGCAAGACGGAGCAGAAGCTCCTCCGGGTCCTGGTGGAGAACCGGGGGCGGACCCTGCCCCGGGAGCTGCTGGTGGACCGGGTGTGGACCGACGGGGCGGAGTACGTGGACGAAAACGCCCTATCCGTGACGGTGAAGCGCCTCCGGGGCAAGCTGGAGGAAAACCCCTCCAAGCCCCGGTATCTGAAAACCGTCTACGGCATCGGCTATACCTGGACCGCCGGGGAAACCGGGGGCTGAGGCATGGCGGAAACGCTTGGCCTCGCCGCCCTGGCCCTGGCGGCGCTGTACCTGTGGCACCGCTGGCGGATGAAGCGGCTGCTCCGCAGCCTGGACCGGATGCTGGACGCGGCGGTCCGGGGGGACTTTCAGGAGGAGGCCTTTGACGAGAGCCTCCGCTCCGCCGTGGAGACGAAGCTGGCCCACTACCTCAGCGCCTCCGCCGTCTCTGCCAAAAACCTCCAGGAGGAGCGGGACAAGATTAAGTCCCTCATCGCCGACATCTCCCACCAGACCAAGACCCCCATCGCCAACGTGCGGCTGTACGCCCAGCTTTTGGAGGAACAGGCCCCGGAGGACTGCCGGGCCTATACCGCCGCCCTGGGGGAGCAGGCCCGGAAGCTCCAGTCCCTTATTGACGCGCTGGTGAAGACCTCCCGGCTGGAAGCGGGGGTGCTGGTCCTGCATCCCAGGCCGGGGCCCCTGGGGCCCATGCTGGAGGAGGCGGCGGCCCAGTTCGCCCCCAGGGCGGCGGAGAAGGGCCTGGAGCTGATTCTGGAGCCTGCCGGGGCGGAGGCGGTCTTCGATCCCAAGTGGACGGCGGAGGCGGTGTGCAACCTCATTGACAACGCCGTGAAGTATACGCCCTCCGGGACCATTACCGTCAGCGCCCGGGCCTATGAGCTCTTCGCCCGGATCGACGTGGCGGACACCGGGCCCGGCATTCCGGAGGAGGAGCTGGGGAAGCTCTTCCGGCGGTTCTACCGGGGCGGGGCGGCCTCGGAGGCGGAGGGCGTGGGCGTGGGGCTTTACCTGGTCCGGCAGATCGCCCAGGGCCAGGGGGGCTATGTGAAGGCCTTCTCCCGGCCCGGGCAGGGGGCCAGGTTCTCCCTGTTTTTGCCCCGGAATTGATGGATATAGTCAACGCAGTTGAAAAGGAGTAAACACTCCTTTTCAGCCGGCGGACCTGCGGTCCGCCGGGGCGCAAGGCGCCTATGCGTTTCCTATGAAGTTTACCGCAGAAAGCCGCATTCGCGGCCCACAGCGCGGTATACCCGCGCTGTGTTGAAAAGAATCCATTGGATTCTTTTCAACTGTGGTAACTATAACAAAGGAGTGCCCTTTATGAAATTGGATTTTGTGCCCGTGGGCCGGATCGCCGGCGTCCACGGCATTCGGGGGGAGCTGCGGGTCCTGCCCCTGGAGGGGGAGGCGGAGTTCCTCACCGGCTTCAAGACCTTCTACCTGGAGGGACAGGCCGTCTCGCCGGTTTCCTGCCGCGTACACAAGGGCATGGCCCTTCTCAAGCTGGAGGGGGTGGAGGACCGCACCGCCGCCGAGGGCCTCCGGGGGAAGGAGCTGCTGGTCCGCCGGGCGGATGCCCGCCTCCCGGAGGGGGAGTATTTCGACGGCGAGCTCATCGGCCTGGACGTGTACGACGGGGAGACCGGAGAGTGCGTGGGCGAGCTGACGAGGGTGGAGCGCTACCCCGCCAGCAAGGTGTACACCGTCCGGGGAGTGAAGGAGTTCCTGGTCCCGGCGGTGAAGGACGCCTTCATCCTGGGCGTGGACCTGGAGAACAACCGGATGGACATTCGGGTCTGGGAGGGGCTGACGGAGTGAACATCGACATTCTGACCCTCTTCCCGGATTCCGTGGATGCCATGCTGAACGTCAGCATTCTGGGCCGGGCCCAGGAGCGGGGGTATATCGCCATCCGGACCCATCAGATTCGGGAGTACACCACCAACAAGCAGATGCAGGTGGACGACTACCCCTACGGCGGGGGCCGGGGAGCCGTCATGCAGGCGGACCCCCTTTACCGCTGCTGGGCCCATGTAGTGGAGGCCCACGGGCCGGGGCGGACCATTTTCCTCTCCCCCTGCGGGCGGACCTTCACCCAGGACACGGCCCGGGAATTGAAGGAGCGGTACGACCACCTGATTTTGGTCTGCGGCCACTATGAGGGCGTGGACCAGCGCTTCCTGGACGAGTGCGTGGACGAGGAGATCTCCATGGGGGACTTCGTGCTTACCGGCGGGGAGATCCCCGCCATGGCGGTGGCGGACGCGGTGTGCCGCATGGTGCCCGGGGTCCTGCCGGACGAGGAGTGCTTCCAGGAGGAGTCCCACTGGAACGGGCTTTTGGAGTATCCCCAGTACTCCCGGCCCGCTGTGTGGCACGACCGGGCGGTGCCGGAGATCCTGCTCTCCGGGGACCACGGGAAGGTGGCGGCCTGGCGGCGGAAGGAGAGCTACAAGCGGACCATGCGCCGCCGCCCGGACCTGTTCGCGAAATTTGACGAGAGCCAATTGACCACCAAGGCCGAAAAAAAGGTCCTCCAGGAGGCGAAAGAGGAATTCGCCCTGGAGGAAGAAGAGGCGTAAAAACCCGTCCGGCGGATTCCGCCGGACGGGTTCTGTTTTTTAATAGGCAGCGGTTCCAAAGATGCCGGTGGGGCCGTCGGCTCCGCCGATAATCTCTTCAAAGCCGGAGAAGTCCGGGAAGCTGATTTTTACGGCCTTGCCCATGGCCTTGATGTCCATGGTCATATCCAGGTCCGCGACGACACGGACCGCCAGGCTGTCCCTGCCGTCGGAGGCGCTTACATCCGCCTTCAAGGCCATGTCCGCCGCCGCGCTTTTCAGCGTCCCGTCCTGGCCCACGGTATAGGTGATGGTGCTGCTGTCCAGGGAGAAGGACATGCCCATGTCCAGGCCCGCCTCCAGCATGCCCAGGATCTGGCCCATCAGGCCGTTGAGCATCCCGGCGAAGGCGTCGTTCAGCGTCAGGGTGTAGACGGTGTTCCCGCCGGAGGTCCTGGTGGTGATGGAGTCGATGAAGGGCAGCAGGGCGGCGTAGGTGTTCCCGGCGGCCTGGTCCATCAGCGCCGTGAAGGCCTCCATGTCCATACCCATGCCCATGGGCATCTGATAGGCGTCCTCACCGGAACGGGCATAGGCCGTGCCGTCCTTCAGCCAGTACTCCATTTTTTCGGTTTCGGTGACCTCCCCGTCGGAGACGGTGACGGTCATGTCCATAGCCATCTGGAGGTCCTTGTCCAGAAGCATTTTGATATTGCCCTTGACGGCGGCGTCCGCTTTCTGCGTCATGTCCAGCGGGGTCCCGCCATCAGTGCCCTTGAGGCTGAGCTGCATGCCCACGTTCGCGTCAATGGAGGCGTCCAGCCCCTGAGCCGCCGCCGCGCCGGAGGACTGGAGGGCCCGGTAGGCCTCAATTTTGTCCGTGATGGGCTTTGCCGCCGCCTCCTCCACCGCGCCGCTCTCAATGAGGCTGGCCAGCAGGTAGGTGCTCCCGTCCTTGAGGTCCGTGCCCAGGGCCTGATAGGTCATGGATACCAAATCGTCCCGGAGGAAGGTCCCGTTGAACAGGGAGGTATCCAGCAGGCCGATGGAGAGCGCAAACTCCTGGGCGTTGGCGCTGGTGAAATCCACGTTGTCCTGGTAGCCCAGGGCCCGAAGCAGGAAGATGGTGTACGCCTTGGCGGTGCAGGGGCCGGACGCGCCAAAGGTGGTCTCGGAGGTGCCGCTGGCAAGACCCTTGTCCTTAAGCCACGCGGCGAAGGGAGCGGTGGTCTCGTTCACGTCGGTGAAGGGGCACTTCAAATCTCCGGCGGCGTAGGCGGCCTTGGCCTCCTCCTCCGCCCCGAAGAGCCGGACCAGCATAATGGCGGCCTGGGCCCGGGTGGGAGCCTTGTCCAGGTCAAAGCCTCCGGCCCCGCCCTTGAGCATGCCGATGGCGGACAGCTCCTGCGCCGCGCCGTCGAAGCTGGACGCGGAGGCGGTGACGCACAGCAGCCCCGCCAGCGCCAGGGTCGTGAGCAGAATCGTCAGAAAGCGTTTCATGAAAAATCTCCTCTCTTCTCCGGCGGGGGGACCGCCGGGGTGATACACATATATATTATATACCTGGAAAAATGCGCCGTCAAGGACAGCTTTGCCGGGAGGAGTTTTCAAATGCGGCCCGCAGGCGGCGTGAGGTCACGCGCCCTCCAGCAGCGCCTGGAACCGCTCCAGCAGGACGGCGGCCTGGCCCCGGGCGGCCCGGCCCTGAGGCTGGAGGGTCCCCTCCTTGGTCCCCTGCAGGATACCCTCCGCCAGGGCCCAGCCCAGGGCCTCCTCGGCGTAGCCGCCGGCCTCCCCGGCGTCCGGGAAGCCCTGGAGGGAGGCCCGGGCGCCGCTGTCCGCCCGCTTCAGCTTGGCGTACCGCCAGAGGATGGTGGCCAGCTGCTGGCGGCTCACCGGAAGGTCGGGGCGGAAGGTCCCGTCGGAAAAGCCCTCCGCCACGCCCTGCCGGGCGGCCCAGGCCACGGCCCCGGAGTAATAGGCGGAGGCGGGCACGTCTGAGAAGGAGGAGCCCCGGACTGCGGGCTCTCCCGCCAGCCGGTGGAGAATGGCGGCGATCTGCCCCCGGGTCACCGTGCCGCCGGGGGAAAAGGTAGTAGGGCTGCTGCCGTTCATCAGCCCGGCGGCGCAGACCCGCTCCACAGCCCCGGCGTACCACGCGTCCTGGGGCACATCCTGAAAGCGCCCGCTGTTCCAAACGGCCCAGGCGCTTTGGACCAGGTCCCCTTCGGTATCCTGGGACAGCTCCCAGAAGCCCACGCCCCCCAGGCCCCGCCGCCGGGCCAGCTCCGCCTTGGCGGCGATGGAGGCCGGGTCGTCGTAAGAGAGGAAGGAGCGGTTTCCGTAGAGGTAAGGGACCTCGGCCTCCTCGTGCCGGAGCTGCCGGTAGGCGGAGCGGTTCAGGTACTCGCTCTTCACCTTGTCCCAGGGCACGGATTTGGCGCTTTCAAAGGACTGGCAAAGCCCGCTGTTCCGGCTGGACACGCCCTGGTATATGTACCCGTACAGCGGCATGCCCAAAACCAGCTTCTCCGCCGGGACGCCCCGGCCCAGCCAGGCGGAAATGCCGTCGTCCACACTGGCCCGGTAGCGGGGCGGGCCGTCCGAAGGCGTGTAGAGAGGCGCGTTGAAGTCCGCGGAGGAATCCCAGGGCCCGTGGAGGTCATAGGCCATGAGGAAAATATGGTCCACGGTTTCCGCCACCGCCTGAGGCTCGATGTTGTTCAGATAGCCTCCGCTCACCGCTCCGGCAATGGTCAGGACATAGGCTTTCCCGTCCCGCCGCCCCTGGCGGTCCAGGGCCTGGCGGAGCTCCCGCAGGAGCAGGGTGAAGTTCTGCTTGTCCTGAGGCCGGTGGACCACGCCGGGGGCCCCGCCGGAGACGGGGTACTCCCAGTCCAGGTCCACGCCGTCCAAGCCATGCTCCAGGAGCAGGTCCACACAGGACTGGGCGAAGGTCTTCCGGCTTTCCGTGGAAGCCGCCGCGTCGGAAAAACCGGCGGATTCATCCCAGCCCCCCAGGGAGAGGACGATGTTCAAATCCGGGTTCCGCCTCCGCAGGGCCGTCAGCTCCCGGAGGACCTTCCCATCCCGGGCCGGGTCGTCCAGGACGGCCCTTCCGTTCTCAATTTTGGCGAAGGCGTAGTTGATCTGGGTGAACTGCTCCGCCGGAAGCCGGTCGGGCGTATACCCTCCGGCGGAGGCCCAGGAGGCGTAATAGCCCACCATCCCCCCGGCTCCTCCGCTCCCGGCGGCGGAGGCCCGGTCAGGGCCCGCCAGGGACAGAAGCAGGGTAAAAACCAGGATCAGCAGGGCAAAACGACGTATGTTCCGCATGTCTCCGAACTCCTCAACAAAATACTGAAAGCCGCCGTCAAACAGCTTTCGACAAATCATACGCCTTATTTTACCGTAAAAGCCCCAACCGGGGCAAGGAACAGGTTCTGGAAGTCCTGGCAGAAATTGAGGCCGGGCGGCATATGCCGTCCGGCCTCCAGGGCAGTTTCGTATGTGCTCAGCGGGCCGTGCTCCGCAGGGTCCCGATGTTCTGGATCGTGCACTCCACCACGTCCCCGGCCTCCAGGAATCTGGGGGGCTCGAAGCCCATGCCCACGCCCGCCGGGGTGCCGGTGGCAATGACGGTCCCCGGCAGCAGGGTCATTCCGGCGGAGAGCTCTTCGATGATCTCCGGAATGCCGTGAATCAGCAGGGAGGTGTTGGAGTGCTGGCGCTCCTCCCCGTTGACGGCGCAGGAGATCTCCAGGGCCGGGGGAAAGGCCGTCTCGTCCGCCGTGAGGATGCAGGGCCCCATGGGGGTGAAGCCGTCCAGGCCTTTGCCGAAATACCACTGCTTGTGCCCGGTTTGGAGGTCTCGGGCGGACACGTCGTTGAGGACGGTGTAGCCGAATATGTACGCCCCGGCCTCCTCCGCCTTCACATTCCGGGCGGTCTTTCCGATGATGACCGCCAGCTCCGCCTCATAGTCCAGCCGCTCCACCAGCCCTTTGTACCGGGGGATGGTCCCATCCGGGTCCCCGGCCCGGGAGACCCGCTTGGAGAAGTAAACCGCCGCGGGTTTCTCCTTGGTGAAGGCCTCCGCGTCGTACCTGGCCGCCTCCTTCTCGTGGTCCCGGTAGTTCATCCCCAGGCAGATCACGTCCTGCCGGGGGCGGGGAATGGGGGCCAGGAGGGTTACGTCTTCCAGGGGAACCGGCTTGGAGGCGGAAGCGGCGGCAAAGGCCGCCGGAGGAAGGGTCTCAATCAGGGTGTTCATATCCGGATAAGGGAGGAAGGCCACGCCCTCCTCCGTCAGCGCGCCCACGCGCTCCTCGCCCCTGCAGAGGCAGGTGATCAATTTCATGGGATCGACTCCTTTTTAAACGTTTCCTATATTTTAAAGCATGCCGTTCCAATATGCAAGAGGCGGAGCGTTTCCGCTCCGCCTCAAATCCATGGTTATGACAACAGCAGCTTGTCGTCCGCCTCGTCAGAGCCGCTGACCTTGTTGAACAGCTCCAGGAGCTGGGGCACCGTCAGCTTCTTTTTCTCCTCGCCGGAGACGTCGATGACGATTTTTCCGTCGTACATCATAATGAGCCGGTTTCCGTGCTGGATGGCGTCCTTCATGTTGTGGGTGACCATCATGGTAGTGAGATGGCTTTCCGCCACGATACGGTCCGACAGCTCCAGCACCTTGGCCGCCGTCTTGGGGTCCAGGGCGGCAGTGTGCTCGTCCAGCAGCAGCAGCTTGGGCTTTTTCAGAGAGGCCATCAGCAGAGTCAGCGCCTGGCGCTGGCCGCCGGAGAGGAGGCCCACTTTGCTGGTCAGCCGGTCCTCCAGCCCCAGGTCCAGGTTTTTCAGCATCTCCTGATACTGCTCCTTCTCCGCCTTGGTCACACCCCAGCGCAGGCCCCGCCGCTGGCCCCGGCGGGCCGCCAGGGCCAGGTTCTCCAGAATCTGCATGGTGGGCGCGGTGCCCAGCATGGGGTCCTGAAACACCCGGCCGATATAGGGGGCCCGCTTGTGGTCCGGCAGATGGGTCACGTCCACGCCGCCGATGGAGATGGACCCGCCGTCCACGGCCCAGGTCCCCGCCACGGCGTTGAGCATGGTGGATTTGCCCGCCCCGTTGCCGCCGATGACGGTGCAGAAATCCCCGTCGTTCAGCGTCAGGCTCACGCCCCGGAGGGCCTGCTTCTCGTTCACCGTTCCGGCGTTGAAAATCTTCCAGATATCCTTGATCTCAAGCATGGCTGGCGCCTCCCGTCTTGACCTTGGCGTGGAAATACTTCCCCTTCCAGTAGGGCAGGGAGAGGAACACCGCCACCACCAGCGCAGAGAGGAGCTTCAAATAGTTGGGGTTCAGGCCCATGGCCAGCACCGCCTGGATGACGATATAATAGAGGATAGCGCCGATGGACACCGCCAGCAGCTTTAGGGCGAAGTTGCGGAACAGCTTGCCAAAGAGCACCTGCCCGATGATGACCGCCGCCAGGCCGATGACGATGGCGCCCCGGCCCACGTTGATCTCGTTGGCCCCGTTGTATTGGCAGAGCAGGGCCCCGGAGAGGGCCACCAGGCCGTTGGAGATCATCAGGCCCAGCACCTTGCAGAAGTCGGTGTTGATGCCCTGGGCCCGGGCCATACTGCCGTTGGAGCCGGTGGCCCGGAGGGCGCAGCCCAGCTCCGTGCCGAAGAAGCCGTAGAGCAGGGCAATGAGGCCCACGGTGAACAGGCCCACCACCAGGATGGGGTGCCGCCAGAGGGGGAAGTCCCCCCGGATGGCCCCCTGGACAAAGCGCAGGGAGACCAGAAGCTTTTCCAGCGTGGCCGCCTGGGTGACGTTGAGGGCCACGGAAGCCTTGAAATCCATAATGGACATGTTGACGGAGTAGAGCCCCAGCTGGGTCAGGATGCCGGCCAGGATGGCGGGAATGCCGCACTGGGTATGCAAAAGCCCCGTTACCAGTCCCGCCAGCATGCCCGCCAGCGTGGCCGCCAGCATGGCCGGCCAGACGTTGACCCCGGCGGTGAAGAGCATGACAAAGACCGCGCCGCCGGTGCAGAAGGAGCCGTCCACAGTCAGGTCGGCAATGTCCAGAATCTTATAGGTCAGGTAAACGCCAATGGCCATGACGCCCCAGATCAGCCCCTGGGACACGGCCCCGGGCAGGGCGTTGAGGAAAGTCAGCATGATGGAAACCTCTCTCTCGCGGGATTTGCCTTACTCGGCGGCGATGGCCTCGTAGCCCTCGGGAGCGGTGAGGCCCAGGGCCTCGCAGATGGCGGGATTGTACTTCTTGACAAACTGGGGCGCGTACTCGATGGCCATGGCAGACACGTCCGCCTTGCCGGTCAGGATATCCGCAGCCATTTCGCCGGTCTTGTAGCCGATGTCATAGTAGCTGATGGACAGAGTGGCCACGCCGCAGCCGCCGCAGATGCCCTCTTCCCCGGCGAAGACGGGCTTCACACCCCGGCAGATGTTGTCGATGATTCCCGTGTTGTTTGCCGCCGTGTTGTCCGTGGGGACATACAGCACGTCGGAGGCGTCCGCGGCACTCTGGACCACGGAGGCCATGTCGTTGGTGTCGGAGAAGGGGAACTGGGTGCAGGCGTAGCCCATGTCCTCCAGGTACTTCTGGACGTTGTCCACCTGGTACTGGCTGTTGGGCTCGGCGGAGCAGTAAATCAGGCCCACGGTCTTGGCGTCGGGATACCACTCGCGGATCATCTCGGCCTGCTGGTCCAGGGGAGCCAGGTCGGAGGTTCCGGACACGTTGCCGCCCACAGTGCCGGAGAAGTTGTCAATGCCCAGGGCCACGCCGTATTCGGTGATGGAGGTGCCCAGGACCGGGATGTCGGCGGTGGCGGAGGCGGCGGCCTGGAGGGGGGCGGTGGCGTTAGCCATAATCAGGTCTACGCCTCCGGACACAAAGCCGTTGATGATGGTGGCGCAGGTAGGGGTATCGCCGGCAGCGTTCTGGGGATCCAGCTCCACCTGGCCGGGGAGCAGGGCATTGATGGCGTCGGTAAAGCCCTCGGTGGCGGCGTCCAGCGCCGGGTGGGGGGCCAGCTGGCAGATGCCGATTTTGTAGGTCTCGCCGGAGGAACCGGCGTCGGAACCGGAATCGGCGGGCTCCTGGGTCTCGGCGGGGGGAGCGTCATTGCCGGAGCCGCCGGAGCCGGCGGGAGCGGGATTGCCGCCGCAGGCGGCCAGGCT
Organism: uncultured Oscillibacter sp.; assembly: GCA_910579435.1. Taxonomy (GTDB): domain Bacteria; phylum Bacillota; class Clostridia; order Oscillospirales; family Oscillospiraceae; genus Oscillibacter. Next base: position 3,206 of record CAJTVF010000002.1, on the reverse strand, counting down.
CAGGGCCATGGCCAGGGTCAGGATCAGCGCGAGCAGGTTCTTTTTCATGGTATCCAATCTCCTTATGTTCTATAGTGTGCGCGGTTTTGCCGGGTTCATCATATATAAAAAGCGGCCCGTCCGCAGACAGGACCGCCTTTCACCAAAAGCAAGCGCCTGTTCAGCCGGACTGTCTGGTTCCACGCTCAAAACGGCCCGCGCAGCGGACCTTGGTAAAGCGGAAATACACGCTCTGGAGGGAGGAAGCGGATGTACGCATAGGACATTCTCCTCTCGGACGAATCGACAGCCTTGACGCTTTTGTACTATACAGCTTTAAAGGGATAAAGTCAATGGTCAATTTTCACAAAAAGAGGTTGCTTTTCAAAAAGTGATGCTGTATAATAAACGCATCCGTTTCCAAGGAGAGGAAAATAAAAAAACGGGAGGTCATCTTATGCGTAAAACCGCGCGCAAACAGTTCCTCGCGCTGGCGCTGGTCCTGGCCATGCTGGCCGGGCTGGGCGTCCCCGCCATGGCGGCGGAGGAGGGCAAAACCATCACCATCCTCCAGACCAGCGACCTGCACGGCATGGTCAACCCCTTTGATTATGCCTCAAACAAGGAAAACAAAACCAGCATGGCCCACGCGGCCGCCATCATCAAGGCGGAGCGGGAGGCGGACCCGGACCTGCTTCTGCTGGACACCGGCGACACCACCCAGGCCAACTACATCCAGTCCTTCCTGGACGAGGAGCCCCATCCCATGATCGAGGCCATGAACTACCTGGAGTACGACGCCTGGACCCTGGGCAACCATGAGTTCAACTTCGATTTCAAGTACACCACCAAGGAAATTGAGGAGTTCCAGGGCGTGGCCCTGGGCGGCAACTTCTATAAGGCCGACGGGACCCGCTGGATCGACGCCTACCAGATTTTCGAGGTGGACGGCGTGAAGGTGGCGGTCTTCGGCGTGGACGCCCCCCACATCCCCCAGTGGGAGAAGTCCGACCCCGGCCACTATGACAACATGAAAATCACGAACCCCGATGAGGAAACCGGAAAGATCCTGGACGAGCTGGAGGGCAAGGCCGACGTCATCATCGGTTCCATCCACTACGGCTTGGACGGCGAGTACGGCGTGGCCGGCTGCCGTGAGATTGCCGAGACCTATGGGGACCGGATGGACGCCCTGTTCATCGGCCACGCCCACGCCACGGTCAACGAGACCATCGGGGGCATCCCCGTGCTGGAGCCCGGCAGCAACGGCGAATTTGTCAGCAAGGTCACCCTGACCCTGAAGGCCGACGGCGACGGCTGGGCCGTGGACAAGGCCGAGGGCGAGCTCATCGACTGCGCCGAGGTCACGCCCGATCCGGAGTTCCTGGCGGAGTTCAAGGATCTCCACGAGAAGAGCCTGGAGCTGGCCTCCCGGGAAGTGGGCGCCGTGGGGAAGACCTTTATCGATCCCCTGGAGTTCCTCCCCGGCATCCCCTCCGCCGTTCTGGAGGACGACGCGGTGACGGACCTGGTGAACAAGGTCCAGATGGAGCGGGCGGGGGCCGACGTGTCCCTGGCGGCCCTGTTTGACGCCACCTCCAACCTCCAGGCGGGACCCTTCCTGCACCGGGACAGCGTGAAAATCTACAAATACGACAACACCCTCTACGGCGTGAAGGTCACCGGAAAGCAGATGAAGGCCATCATGGAGGAGAAAGCGGGCAACTTCTTCAACCAGTATCAGCCCGGCGACGTGACCATCAGCTTCAACCCCAACATCCGCCTGTACAATTACGACATGTTCGCGGGACTGGACTATGAGATCGACATTTCCAAGCCTGCCGGGTCCCGCATCCAGAACGTGGTCTACAAGGGCCAGCCGCTGAAGGACACCGACACCATGATCCTGGCCCTGAACAACTACCGCTACGGCGGCCTCGTCTCCGCGGGCCTCATCAACGAGGCGGACGTGGTGTACGAGGGCGGCGCGGTCCGGGATATGATTACCGAGTATGTGGAGGCCCTGGACGGCCCCCTGATGCCCGAGGTGGACAACAACTGGAAGATCGTGGGCGCGGATCTGGACGATCCCCAGAAGGACCTGATCTATGAGAAGGTCCGTTCCGGCGAAATCGCCATCCCCACCAGCGAGGACGGCCGCACCCCCAACATCGCCTCCCTGAACGGCCCCGCCCTGCGGGCCGCGGGCGTCCTGCCTCCTCTGGACGAGGAAGCCGCTGAGGAGCCCGTTCCCGCTCCCGAACCCGCTCCCGAGCCGGAGCCTGAGCCTGCTCCCGAGCCGGAGCCGGAGCCTGCTCCCGCCCCGGAGCCGGAGCCTGTTCCCGAGCCCGCTCCTGCTCCTGCCCCCGCTCCCTCTGTGGAGGGGACTTACACCGTCAAGGCGGGAGACTGCCTGTGGAGCATTGCCCAGGAAGCCTACGGCACCGGAACCAAGTGGGGCGTGATTTACAGCGCCAACAAGGCTTCCGTCAAGGACCCCGCCGCCATTCAGATCGGCCAGGTCCTGGTGATTCCCGCCGCCTGAGCGCAGTACATACCCAAATATCCGCCAGCGGCCCCGGCTTTTGCCGGGGCCGCTTCCATTCCCTGAATTTCCATTTACTGTTTGCGTTGATGGAAGCCCGTTTTCAAGCCTTCCGCCAAAAAGACTGGCCGGGCAGCTGCCCATGATGGGTAACTGCCCGGCAAAAATTGATCTAACAGCCAATGCCGCTCAAATACTCTTGGATTTCAAGCGCCAGGGATACGGAACGGCTTATGATGGTTTGGGTCATGGTTTCTTTATCTCTGAAATCCATTTGATCTTCTAAAACGGCTTCTAAAATAGAATATTCGGCATCTCTTTTCTGCCGCTGTTCCATACGGAATCTTTTAAAAGTTCCCAGTACGCTCTTTGCACATCTGCATTCTGCCCCATCAGCCAGAATTCAAACTGCATTTTTTCGTGGTTTAGCACCACGCCAAAACGCAACTTCTGATTTCTTAAAAACTGATTAAAAACCGGGAAGTAGGTATAGGCCTTGTTTGAAAAATGGCAAAACGCCGTCTCTGGGCATCTTTTTCCGCCAGGACTGCGTTGATTTGACTTGAAATCCGTCAGGATTCCCGCGTCAAATCGCCTTGCCTGGCAATAAAATCTGCCCAAATCCGGCATTCCGCCAATTTTCAAACAAGGCCTAGTACTCTACCAAGTTAGGAATTAGAAG
>CAJTVF010000001.1 GCA_910579435.1 uncultured Oscillibacter sp. | reverse complement strand
GCTTTTCAGGCGTGAGGAAGGTCTGAAAGATGATATTATACATCATCTCTCCGTTCTTTGTTTTGGGATTCAGTTCATAATCTATGTAGCCCAGTTGGACCAGCTTGTCCATCATCTCCAGGGCCTTGTTCCGGTTCTTGATGCCCAAAATGCTCTTGAGCCCTACGATACCGCCTGCCCAGGAGCCGATGGTGACCTGATTGACATATCTGCAATAGCGGGCCTGTCCATTTCGGAAGGCCGCTCTGGAAGCCAGCCGCACCCAGGCACCCATGATACCTTTTCCGGCCGGCATTTGATTGCGGGGGAGCTTTACCCATTGGTACTTTAATAGGCACTTCACCTGGCTGGCCTCCTTCTTTGTTATGGATTGAAAAAAGCCCAGCTCCGTGCTAAACTGAAAAGGCACAAGAGCTGGGCAAAGAGAATAGCTTGATTCTGTCGTACGGCCTCTTTGCGGAATTTGGACTATAAAAATCGTCCCTTTTGCTTTTCGTGTTGATGGATCTAAACGCCGGCGATTTTACTGAGCGCAGATTGAAAATAAAAGTTGGCTGTGATATAATTAAAATATTAAATTGAACCTTGCGGGTGATGCGGAAAAATGAAAATTATAGCGCATACAATGGAATATCGGGGCGGATCTATTGTGTCACCTTTACGGCTCAGGAACTATTCAGCTTTTGATTATGAAGAATATAAGAGGATTTATGAGGAATGCTTTCGTGACATGAGAACAGCTTTGCAGCGATTTCCGGTAGATTGTTGTGACAGCAAAGAAGAATTGGAGCACAAAAAAGATAAAATATACATCTTAGAAATTGATGGAAAATTAGTTGGTTCGGTTGCCATATATGACAATGAAATAGATGATTTGATTGTGGAAAAAAGCTATCAAAGAGCGGGTTATGGAGAAGCGTTATTGCAGTTTGCTATTTCTTATATGCAAAGTAACAACATTTCTCCAATTGTTCTGCATGTTGCGGATTGGAATCAGGGAGCAATTAAAATGTATATGAAAAATGGGTTTGCCATTGTTAAAACAGAAGAGACTTGATTTTGAACGATTGTACAAATTTTTTGCGGGGCAGTTATCCATGTTGGATAGCTGCCCATTCAGTCATTTCGACGATGAGAATAATTTATAGGTGTCTATCAACACGAAAGGTAAAAGGGATTAAAAATCTGGTTCCGTGCAAAACGGAAGGACATGAAAGCGAGGCGAGTAAAATGATATATGCGTGTGATAGCTGTCACTTCCTGTTCTCCAGAGTATCTCCGATAGACCGGTGCCCGGACTGTGGGAAAGAACGTATTCGTCCAGCTACCTCAGAGGAAACAGAAGAATTTGAGAAAAGAAAAATGGATGATTTGTGGAAAAAATAACGCCGATGCAAGGAGGTAACCTTATGCGCTGTATTATCTGTGGTGAAAACAGTCAGCCCTCGCTTGAGCATATCATCAGTGAGGTGCTCGGCAATAAGAAGTTTACTATTAGGTCTATTTGTGAGAGATGTAACAATTTGTTAGGAACAAAAGTTGATAGTTATCTATCAGACTATCTTCTTGTAAAGATAATGAGAGAAGCAGAGGATATTCCAACAAAAAGCGGAAAAAAAGTGTACGCATTTGACGGTAATCATCGTTCCGAAGATGGGGTTTTATTTCAGCGTAAATATGGTGAAATAAAACTAATCCCTGTTCCAGAAGATACTCCAAACGGAATTCGTCTCTCAGTATCTTCTGACGATTTGAAAAGCGGCTTTGCTGTAGCCAGGAAAAAACTTAAGCATATGAAAAAAACAGATGGTACGATTTATTCTCCATCAGAGATTGATGACATAATCAATTATGCAACAATAAGCGAACCACAAGAAACCGATTTACATACCAAAATAGATGCAAGTATTGATTTAATACGGTATTCTCTTGCGTTTATAAAAATTGCATATGAGTATGCAAGCAAGATATTTGGAGAATGTTATTGGGAGGACAAAACCGGGACAGAGTTGCGACATTTTCTATATAAGGCAACCACTTTAGAGCGCAGTGAAATCGCGGATTACTTCACCCCTATAGAAATACGGTCGTTCGTAAAACTATTTGACAACGAACTTTCCGAACAGCTTATTTTTAAATATGATAAGCTTGTTTCGGATCGAATAAGGCACTCTCTTCTGCTATTTGAAAGTAAAAACAATTTATTTTGCCAGATCTCGCTGTTTCGAGCTGGTATATCATCTGCCACCGTTTTGATTAGTAAGGACGCTCAAAAGTTGGCACATATGTTTGGAGAAATTTGCCATTTGGTACTGATTCTTGCGGATGGAACCGTATTGGATACATCTGAAACAGAATTCCAACTGTATGAACTTTAATGCAAAAAGGAGTATAGTCCATGTCTTTCTACGGTGCCATCATCGTCCCCCATCCGCCCATCATTGTCCCCACCTCAGGCCGGGGTCAAGAGGGCAAAGTCCAGTCCACCATCGACGCATACCGCGTCGCTGCCAAACAAGCCGCGGCATGGGAGCCAGAGGTGCTGATCGTCACCACGCCCCACCTGGTCATGTACGCCGATTACTTCCACATCTCCCCCGGCAAGGGTGCGTCCGGCGATATGTCCGCCTTCGGCGCAGCTCAAACCCGGCTGACGGCGGAATATGACATGGAACTGCGGAAGGAGATCATCCATCAGGCGGAAAACGCCGGCATCCGGGCCGGAACCCTGGGAGAGAAAGACCTCTCCCTGGATCACGGCACCTTCCTCCCGCTGTACTTTCTTCAGGAGGCGGGGGTGGACTGTCCCATCCTGCGCATCGGGCTGTCCGAGTTTTCGCCTCTGGAGCATTACCGGCTGGGTCAGTGCATCGCCAAAGCAGTGGACAAGCTGGGCCGCAGGGCGGTGTTCGTGGCCAGCGGCGACCTGTCCCACAAACTGAAAGACGACGGCCCCTACGGCTACGCCCCAGAGGGCCCGGTCTTTGACCGCCGCGTGACCCAGGCCATGGCGGACGGGGATTTTTTGAAATTCCTCACAATGGACGCCGGCCTTTGCGAACAGGCAGCGGAATGCGGCCTGCGCTCCTTCCAAATCATGGCCGGGGCGCTGGACGGTCTGGCTGTGTCCCCCGCCCTGCTCAGCTACGAGGGGACCTTCGGCGTGGGCTACGGCGTGGCCACCTTCGCTGTGACCGGCCCGGACGAGAACCGCCGTTTTGCGCGGCAGTGCGGGGAGCTGGAGCACGCCCGTCTGGCAGAGCGCAAGGCGGCCGAGGACCCCTGGGTCAAGCTGGCCCGGCTGTCGCTGGAGACCTATGTACGCACAGGAAAACAGCTGGGCACGCTGCCGGACGGTCTGCCCGACGAGATGACAGGCAGAGCCGCTGGGGCGTTTGTCTCTCTACATGCCCACGGCCAGCTGCGGGGCTGTATCGGAACCACAGGGCCGACCACAAACAGCGTGGCCTGGGAGATCGTCCAGAATGCCGTCTCCGCCTGCTCCAGGGACCCGCGTTTTGCGCCGGTGCGGGCGGACGAGCTGGACAGCCTGGAGTACAGCGTGGATGTTCTGGGGGAACCGGAGGCTATCTCCTCTCCGGCGGAGCTGGATATCAAGCGGTACGGTGTCATTGTATCCTGCGGCGGCAGGCGGGGCCTGCTGCTGCCCGATCTGGAGGGTGTGGACACGATAGAACAGCAAATTGACATCGCCCGCCAGAAGGGCGGCATCAGCAGCCGGGAACAATACACTCTGGAGCGGTTCGAGGTGGTGCGGCACACATGAAAACGCGCTGTGAGCTGTGCTTCCACCACTGTGCGCTGGACGAGGGACAGACCGGGCTGTGCCGGGCCAGAGCCTGCCAAGACGGCAAAATTGGTTCCCTGAACTATGGAAAACTGACCAGTCTGGCCCTGGACCCTATTGAGAAAAAACCTTTGCGTCGGTTCCATCCCGGAAGCCTTATTTTATCTGTGGGCAGTTTCGGCTGCAATCTGCGCTGTCCCTTCTGCCAAAATCATGAAATTTCTATGGCTGGTGATAGTGGGATACAAACTGTGGAGGTGTCCCCGGAACAGTTGGCCGCCAAAGCGGCGGAGCTTGTCCCCCACGGGAACATCGGCGTGGCCTACACCTACAACGAGCCGCTGATCAGCTATGAGTATGTCCAAGACTGCGCCTCTCTGGTCCATGAGCAAGGCATGGTCAATGTGCTGGTCACCAACGGGACGGTTGAGGAGGAACCCTGGCGGGCGCTGCTGCCCCTGATCGACGCCGCCAACATCGACCTAAAGGGGTTTACTCCCGCATGGTACCGGCGGCTGGGCGGGGACCTGGAGACGGTCAAGCGTTCCATTGCCCTGGCGGCGGAGCGGTGCCATGTGGAGGTGACCACCCTGCTCATTCCCGGAGAAAACGACAGCGAGGAGGAAATCCGGGAACTGGCCCGCTGGCTGGCCTCAATCAGCTCAGAAATCCCTCTGCACCTGTCCCGGTTCTTCCCCCGGTACCGGATGCTGGACCGTCCGCCGACGCCCGTAGAGCAGGTCTCCCGTCTGGCTGAAACGGCGCGGAGGTATTTGTCCTATGTCTACACCGGAAACTGCTGAGCCGCTATTCATGGAGTGTCCCCAGAAAGCCGATGGGATGGATGATATGCTCCTCTTTGGCATCCAGGTCCAAAGCCGGGTCTACCAGCGCAATAGCCCGGCGGATGCTGCGATACCCGTACTTGCCCCGGATTTTGTCCAGCGTCCGGTCGATGTCGGCCCGGCGCTGGGCTTTTTGCTCCTCCGGGAACAGCGACAACTGCACAACGCCGTCCGCCGGCGTCAGCCCGCTGGCCTTCACTGACAGGCTGCGCACAGGCTCCCTGCTGGTATGGTGCCGCTGGAACAGCCCCACGGCCGTTTCCCAGATATCCAATGTGTTTGCTGTGGGGCGGTTCAGCTTGGCCTGCCGGTCGCAGGACAGCAGGCGGTTGTCCCGGATACCCAGAGCTACGGTAGAGCAAAGGCAGTTCTGCTCTCGGAGTCTGGCTCCCACGCTTTCGCACAGGGCCATGAGGGTAATCTTTACATCATCCTCACTGACCAAATCCCGGGGGCAGTGGTGGAGTTGCCAATACTCTTCATGGGCGGTACGGCATAATAGCACCGGACGCCGGAGTGGTCCTGCCCGTTGGCAAACTGGTGGAGCATGATTCCGTTTTTGCCCAACAGCCAGTACAGAAGATCAGGATTGGCTTGGGCCAGCTCCCCAATCGTGGTGATCCCATACTGGTTCAGCTTCCGGGTGGTGGCAGGGCCCACATAAAGCAGGTCACTCACAGGAAGGCTCCAAGCCTTATCCCGATAGTTCTCCGGGGTGATGACCGTGGTGGCGTCCGGCTTTTTCATATCTGAGCCCAGTTTGGCAAATACTTTATTGAAGGACACGCCTATCGATACGGTCAGCCCCAGCTCCCGCTTCATGCGGCCCCGGATATCATCGGCGATGGCCGGCCCTTCCCCAAACAGTCCCACAGAGCCGGTGACATCCAGCCAGCACTCGTCCAGGCCGAAGGACTCCACTTGGTCCGTGTAACTGGTATAGATGTCCCTGGCCTGGGCGGAGAACGCGAGGTAACGCTCGTAATGGGCAGGGACGCAGACCAGGCCGGGGCACTGCTGCCGGGCCTCCCACAGCACCTGCCCGGTGCGGATGCCGAACCGTTTGGCAATATCGTTTTTGGCCAGCACAATGCCGTGGCGGGCCTCCTCGTCTCCAGCCACCGCCACTGGCTTGTCCCGCAGCGTGGGATCATACAGGATCTCCACGCTGGCATAGAAATTGTTCATATCCGAATGCAAAATCACAGGCTTCATGTCCTCAGTATATGAGGGCAGTCCGGCCTTCATCCTCGAAAGGAGTCACAGCTATGTGTGGAAGATACAGTTTAGCACCGGAGCAGTCCAAGGAGATTGCCCAGATTGTGGTTGAGGTACAGGCGCGGTTTGGGGCTGCCAGTATCCATACTGGGGAGATATTTCCCACCAACGCCGCACCTATCCTGCTTCCGGACGGACAAAAAATGACCCCCAAGCCGATGGCCTGGGGTTTCCCTAGTTTCAAAGGCAAGGGGGTCATCATCAACGCACGGGGTGAGACGGCGCTGGATAAACCGATGTTCCGCCGATCCCTGCTGGAGCGGCGATGTATCGTGCCTACGACCGGCTTCTATGAGTGGGACCGGAAAAAGACAAAGTACCGCTTTTGGCTGCCGGGGCAGGACAGGCTGTATCTGGCCGGGCTTTGGAACACTTTTCAGGGGGAGGAACGGTTTGTGATCCTGACAACTGCCCCCAATGACACTATCATCAATGTCCATGACCGGATGCCAGTCCTGCTGACGGATGATGAAGTAACACCTTGGCTCTATGATGCTGGAATGGCCTCGGCAAAATTGACTGCTCTGCAGCCAGCCTTGGAGGGTGCTGCCGTCTGATCACCAGCGGATGCGCACCCTCTGTCCCCACAGTGTCTCGATCTGAACGCCGACCAGAAACCAGCCGCGGCTGTCCATCTCAATGCGGGTGGGTACCCATTGCTCGTTCAGCCAAATATCCATTGTGGTACCGCAATGAAGACCGCCATAGCAGTCATCGCTGTTGAAACGGATATCGACGCGGCCGCTTTGCATATCGGGGATCAAAATTCCTTTTCTCATGTAGATTGCTCCCATCTAAAAATAGTAAGAAGTACCAGCCATGAGGCTGGTACTTCTTTTGCCATACCAAATCCTTTTCGTTTGTCGTAAAACTGTCGTAAAATCCAAATGTGCATTTCCAGCTTCATAACAAATCACTGCATTTACACCGGATTTTTTAGCAATACGGTTCGTTTTGCTAATTTCTGATGCCGATTTTTAATCCAGCGGCTTCATCGTGGGGAACAAAATCACGTCCCGGACGGTGTCCGCCCCGGTCAGCAGCATGACGCAGCGGTCGATGCCCATGCCCATGCCGCCGGTGGGAGGCATGCCGTACTCCAGGGCCGTCAGGAAGTCCTCGTCCAGCATCTCCGTCTCGTCGTCTCCCCGGTCCCGGAGCTCCGCCTGCTTCTCGAAGCGGCGGCGCTGGTCAATGGGGTCGTTCAGCTCGGAATAAGCGTTGGCCAGCTCACTGTGGCAGACGAAGAGCTCGAACCGCTCCGTCAGCCGGGGGTCCTCCGGGCTCCGCTTGGTCAGCGGGGAGACCTCCACCGGGTACATGGTGATGAAGGTGGGCTGGATCAGCTTCTCCTCCACCTTCTGGTCGAAGCACGCGTAAAGGGCGCTGCCCCAGGTCTTGTCCGCTGTCTCCGCCAGCTCCACGCCGATGGCCTTCGCGGCGGCCACGGCCTCCGCGTCATCGGAGATGGCGGCAAAGTCCACCCCAGCGTATTCCTTCACGGCATCCACCATGGTCAGCCGCCGCCAGCCGGGGGTCAGGTCCAGCTGCTGGCCCAGCCACTCCACCTGGCAGCTTCCCAGAATCTCCTGGGCCGCGCCGGAAATGATGCCCTCGGCAATGTCCATCATGCCGTGGAAGTCGGTGTACGCCTGGTACAGCTCCACAGTGGTGAACTCCGGGTTGTGCTTGGGGTCCATGCCCTCGTTGCGGAAAATGCGGCCGATCTCATACACCCGGTCCATGCCGCCCACAATCAGCCGCTTCAAGGGCAGCTCCGTGGCGATGCGCATATACATGTCGATGTCCAAGGTGTTGTGGTGGGTGACGAAGGGCCGGGCCGCCGCGCCGCCCGCCAGGGTGTTCAGCACCGGGGTCTCCACCTCGATATAGCCCCGCTCGTCCAGATAGCGGCGCATGAACTGGATGAACTTCGACCGGATGAGGAAGTTGTTCTTCACATCCGGGTTCACCATCAGGTCCACGTACCGCTGGCGGTAGCGGAGCTCCTTGTCCTGGAGGCCGTGGAACTTCTCCGGCAGGGGCAGCAGGGATTTCGACAGCAGGGTGATGTCCTTCGCCCGGACGCTCATCTCCCCCCGCTGGGTGCGGAAGACCTCGCCGTCCACGCCCACGATATCTCCAATGTCGAATTTCTTGAATTTTTTATAGACAGCCTCGTCCATCTCGTCCTGACGGGCGTAGAGCTGGATGCGGCCGTCCTTGTCCTGCAAATCGCAGAAGCTGACCTTGCCCATGCCCCGCTTGCTCATGAGGCGGCCCGCCACCTTGACGGGCTTGCCCTCCAGGGCGTCGAAGTTCTCTCTGATCTGACGGGACGTCGCGTCCCAGTCGAAGCGGGTCAGCTGAAAGGGGTCCTCTCCGGCGGCCTGGAGCTCCGCCAGCTTCTCCCGGCGGACCCTGGTCTGCTCGCCCAGGTCCTGGTTCTTCATTTGTTCAGCCATGCTTGTTCTCCTTATCTGTCAGCGGCTTAACGCTCGATTTTCAGCACCTTGTAGCGAATGTTCCCTCGGGGGGCCTCCACCACGGCGGTATCCCCCTCCTTCTTGCCGATGAGGGCCTTGCCGAAGGGGGACTCCTCGGAAATGATGCCGTGCATGGGGTCGGACTCCTGGGAGCCCACGATGGTGTACGGCGTGGGCAGGGCTTTGCCGTCGGGGCCCTCCACCGTCACCTTGCAGCCGATGGCTACCACATCGGTACTGCTGCTCTCGTCCACGATGACGGCGTGCTGGAGGATCTCCTCCACCTCGGCAATATGGGAGTAGAGCTTGCCCTGCTCATTTTTCGCCTCGTCGTACTCGCTGTTTTCGCTGAGGTCGCCGAAGCCCCGGGCTACCTTGATCTGCTCCGCCACCTCGTCAGACCGGGTGGTCTTGAGGTAATTCAGTTCCTCTTGCAGCTCGTCGTAACGAGCCTGGCTCATCTTGTATTCTTTTGCCATGTCGGACGGTTCCTTTCTTCAGATTGCTTTATCCGGGGGAAAAATTCCCCAGGGCGCAATTTTACAAGATGATATTATATAGAAGGACTTCCGGAATGTCAAGCCTCTCCAGCCCTCTTCCCAGCTCCCAGGACGATCTGTTCCCGCTTCAGGACCCCCGCCTCCCGGAGGACCGCCAGCAGCTGGCCCCGATCCGCCCCCTCCGGCAAAGCCTCCTCCAGGCTGGGCGGCAGGACCAGGGGCGGCAGGGCCTGTTTCTCGTCGTACAGCCGCAGAACTGCGGGGTTTTTCAGGGACAGATCCGTCCTGGGATCAAAGAGGACCAGGGCCTCCGCCCCCTCCAGCTGGTCCTTGGAGGGGCCCAGCAGCAGCGACACACCGTACTCCCGCCGGAGCTGGCGGCAGAGCTCCTCCCCGCCGTAGGGCAGGTCCAGCAGCACATAGCGGTGCCGGAGGCACAGCTCCGTCACGGTCCGCACCGCCTCCCCCGTCAGGGACGCCGCCGCCACGGCCACCCGGGCCCCCGCCACCGGCTGGCCCTTCGCCGCCAGGTCCGCCCGGACCCAATCCGCCGCAATGGCCCGCCGGAGGGCCAGGGTGGATACCGGCCGCAATCCGCATTTTGTGAGCTGCTCCCGGAAGGGAAACGCCTCCGGCAGCACCACCTGGGTCACGCCCCGCTTCCGCAGCTTCTTCTCCGCCGCCACACAGCGGCGGCGGAGAATCGCCGTATGGGGACTGGTCACAATTTCCGCCTGTAAAAACCGCATCCGAAGGAGGAGCCGCTCCTCCAGCCGCACGCTCCACCGCCCCTTTTGAGGCTCTGCCCATGTCAAGTAACCTACCATAAAACACTACCTCCCGCCCCATGATATGGGGCGGGAGGCGGAAATATGTTTTGTTAGTCGCCGAGGGTATAGCCGGTCAGGTAGCCTTTTTTCGGCTCCGCGCCATCGCTCAGGGGATTGATGATCGTGTTGTTTTCCTTGACCTCGAAGTGGAGATGGGGCCCGGTGGAGTTTCCGGTGGAGCCGGTAATCCCCAGCACGTCTCCCTGCTTTACCTGCTGGCCCACGCTGACCTTCCGGCTGCTCATATGTGCGTAAAGCGTGGAATTGCCCGGGCCATGATAAACCACAACGTAGTTTCCATAGGAGCTGGAGTATTCCGAAATGATGACCTGTCCGGCCTTTGCGGCATAGATGCTGCTGTTATAGCCCACCCGGCCGATGTCGGTGCCCTTGTGGTTGGTAGAGCCGATGCCGCCGGGAGAGGCCCGGCCTCCTACGGTGGAGGTGATATAGCGGCTGTTTACCGGCCAAATATAGCCGCCGGGATTGGAGGTGGGGCCGGACTGTCCCGCCGCGGCCCGGCGGGCCGCCTCTTCCTCCTCCATCTTTTTGATCAGGGCCTTGATACGGGCCTGGACCTGCTCCTCCTCGGCGGAGAGGTCGTCCAGGGCGTCCTCCTGCTCCTGCTGCTGCTGGCGGAGCTTGGCAACTAAGGCGTTGGCTGCGTCCCGCTGGGAATCCAGGTCCCGCTTCTTCGTTTCCAATTCCGCCTTGGCCTCCTCGGAGGCGGTCTTCTGCCCCTCCAGCTCCGTCTTCTTTTCGGCGGTGATGGCCTGAAGGGTCTTCAAGTCGTCTATGACCCGCTGGTCATACTCCATAATCTCGTTGATCACGTCCAGCCGGCCCAGGAGGTCCGAGAAGCTGCTGGCCCGGAAGAGGACGGACCAGTACTCCACCTTTCCCTGCTCCTCCATGGCCCGGACCCGCTTGCAGAAGAGCTCGTACTGAGCCGCCTCCCTGGCCTCCGCGTCCGCCAGCTCCGCCGCCGTCTGGGCAATCAGGTCCTCGTAGACGGCAATCTCCTCCTCTTTATTGCTAATCTCGCCCTCCGTCAAGCTGATCTGGCTGTCCAGCAGGCGCTTACGCTCCATCGTGGTGCTGATATCGGAGGACAGCTTGTCGATTTGGGCCTGGATATCCTTCTTCTCCTGGGCCAGGTCCTTGGCGTCGCCTTTCAGCGCATCAATATCCGCCTGGGTCACCGCCGAGGCGGCGGGGGCCAGGTCCGCCAGGACCAAGCACAGCGCCAGGGCCAGGAGCGGCAGAGACCGGAAAAGAAACCATTTGCTGCGCTGCTTCATGCCGCCCTCCTCAAACCTGTAAGTATTTCCGAATGGCGGAGAGGCTGCCCCCCACGCCGATGAAGACGCCCGCCCCCGCGAAGGAACCCGCCACCGGGACCCACAGCTCCCGGAAGGGAATCACGTCGATGAGCTGAAGGGCATCGTTGCTGCTGACCCCCCGGGCCACGGCCTCGTAAAGGCCCCACTCCATGAGGAAGGCCACGGAGGCCCCCAGAAAGCCCATGAGGAAGCCCTCGTAAACGAAGGGCCAGCGGATGAAGCCGTTGGTGGCGCCCACCATCCGCATGATGGCGATTTCCTCCCGCCGGTCGAAGGTGGTGAGGCGGATGGTGTTGGAAATAATGAACACCGACACCACGAACAAAATGGCAATCAGCGCCACACAGACCACAGTCGCCACGTTCCGCAGGGTGATGAAGCCCCCGGCGATCTCCTCAGAGGCGCTGGCATAGGCGATGCCGTCCACCGCGTCCACCGCCGCCTTTGTCTGCGAGATGCGCTCCAGGTCCGCGACCTTAATGGAAAAGCGGTCCCGCAGAATATTGGGGTCCAAATCCCGGAACATCTCCTCCTCGGGATAATTCTCCAGGAAGTTCTCCATGGCCTGCTGGCGGCTGATGAAGGTGGCGGAGACCACATTGGGGATGGCTTCCAGCTTTTGCTGAAGACTTTGGGGCTCCTGGAAATCCTCCTCTACAAAGGCCAGCATCTCATTCTCCCGCTCCAGGTCCTTCAGCAGCCCGTTGGCGTTTACCGCCACCAGGGTGAAGGTACCCATGATCAGCAGGCAGGCCACCGTGATGCCGATGGCGGCGAAGCTCATAAAGCCATGGCTGAACATATTGGAGACGCCCTCATGGATGAAATATCCGAAATTGTGTTTAGACATGGATGCGTCCCCCTACATAGCCGCCGACGCTGTCATTGACCACCCGGCCGGAATCGATGGTGACCACCCGCTTGCCGAAGTGGTCTACCAGGTCCTTCTCGTGGGTCACCACCACCATGGTGGTGCCCAGCTCGTTGATTTTCACCAGCAGGTCCATCAGCTCCAGGGACCGCTCCGGGTCCAGGTTGCCGGTGGGCTCGTCGGCAATGATGGTAGCCGGGTTGTTCACCAGGGCCCGGGCGATGGCCACACGCTGCTGCTCCCCGCCGGAGAGCTCGTCCGGATAGCTGTAAGCCTTCTTCTCCAGGCCCACCAGCTCCAGCACATAGGGGATGCGCTTCCGGCTCTCCTTGGCGGAAGCTCCCACGGCCCGCATAACAAAGGACAGATTGTCATATACCGTCTTTTTCTCGATCAGGCGGAAATCCTGGAAAATGACCCCCAAGGTTCGGCGCATCAGGGGGATCTGCCGCTCGGAAATGTTCCGGGTGGAAAAGCCGTTGACCCGGACCCGGCCCGCGTTGGGCTCCACCTCGCCGGTGAGCAGCTTGATGATGGTGGACTTGCCGGAGCCGGAGGGGCCCACCAGAAAGACAAACTCGCCGGGGTCGATCCGCAGGGAGATCCCCCGGATGGCCTTGGTCCCGTTGTCATATTCCATTTCCACGTCCTTCAATTCAATGAGGGCGCTTTCTGATTCTAGCATAGGGCACCTCCAAATGGCGTCGAAACCTGGGATCCGCGCGGGACAGCCGACATAATTCGGATTTTATTGTAGCATAAAGCGCGGCCTCCGTCAATGCGGAGCGCCGCCAAACTGCCGCGCGGTTTTCGGAAATCCTTTTACACAAAATGCAATGGACGGGTCATGAGAAAGCGGCGGACGCTCGTCCGCCGCTCCGGTCTCAGGTTCAGGAGTCAATCCCCCGGGAGGTCAGATATTTCTTGACCATCAGAGCCACCTTGAAGGTGATGGCGTCGTCAAACTCCCGCAGGTCCAGGCCCGTCAGCTTTTTGATCTTTTCCAGCCGGTAGACCAGGGTGTTCCGGTGGACGAACAGCTTCCGGGCCGTCTCGGAGACGTTCAGATTGTTCTCGAAGAAGCGGTGAATGGTGAACAGGGTCTCCTTGTCCAGCGCGTCGATGGGGTTCTTTTTGAAAACCTCCTGGAGGAACATCTCGCAAAGGGTGGTGGGCAGCTGGTAAATCAGGCGGCCAATGCCCAGATTCTCATAGTTGATGACGTATTTCTCCGTGTCGAAGACCTTGCCCACGTCAATGGAGATCTGCGCCTCCTTATAAGACTTTGCCAGATCCCGCAGGTGGGTGGCGATAGTGCCGATGCCCACGACCACGGTGCTCTCCGTGCCGGAGCGAAGGCTTTCCTCAATGGAAATCGCGATCTTGTTCAGCTCCCGGAAGCCCGCTCCCTCGGGCATCTGGCGGACCAGCACCACGTCCCCGTCGCCAATGTTCAGCACGAAGTCGTTCTGCCGGTCGGGAAACATGGCCTGCACCACGTCGGTGGGGACGGACTCTCCCTTCTTCAGGGACCGCACCACAAAGACGCCCCGGGCCACATCGGCGGTGACCCGCAGCTCCTTGGCCCGCATATAGATGTCCCCCAGCATGATATTGTCGGAAATGATGTCCTTGATAAAGGAGCCCCGGTCGTGCTTCTCCTCATAGTAGGCCTTGGCGGCGTTCAGCGCCACGGTGGCCACAGAGCATACGGCCTTGCTGACGTCATTCTCCCCAAAGGCAAAGGCCGCGTAGTCAAACTGGTTCCCCCAGCCGTTCAGCGCCTTGAAGGTCTTCCCCTCCGAGGACGCCAGCGCGCCGCCGGCGTTGTTCACCACCGGGACATACTCCGTCCACCGCTGTCCGATGAGAGAGAGCTCGCTGCAGGCGATGACCACGCCTTCCCCATCAATGACGCCAATTGTGCGGTCTGTGTTCTCCTTCAACTGCAATACCACATTTTGATAAATTCTTCCAGACATGGCCGTCCTCCTCACCTAAAATACCGGGGAAGCATTGATACCATTTTTACAACATCCTTATTATATCGTCAACTTCACCAAATTGCAAGATGTTTTTTCTTTTTTCAACAAAAAACTCATTCCCTTTTTGGTAAGTATTCGGACTTTTTCTCGAAACTACACAAGTGCGCGGAGTTCCCCCACCTCCTCCTCAGTCAAAAAGCGAAAAGCTCCCCGGGGAAGCCCCTGGTCCAGAGACAAGCCTCCCATCCTCACCCGTTCCAGATAGGTCACCGGCTTCCCCCTCGCCGCCAGCATCCGCTTCACCTGGTGGAACTTCCCCTCCCGCAGGGTGACGCGGGCCTCGCTCTCCTCCCCTGCCGAAAGGATCTCCAGCCTGGCGGGAAGGCACTGGAGCCCGTCTCCCAGGGATATTCCGGCGGCGAACGCCCGGCAGTCCTCCTCCGTCAGGCGGCCCGCCGTCCGGGCGTAGTATACCTTATCCACATGCCGCTTCGGAGACAGCAGAGCGTGGGCCAGAACGCCCTCGTTGGTCAGCAGCAGCAATCCCTCCGTGTCCTTGTCCAGGCGGCCCACCGGAAAGAGGCCCTGCCTCTGGAGCTCCCGGGGCAGCAGGTCCAAAACGGTCTCCCCCCGGCCGTCCTCCGTGGCGGAGAGATAGCCGGCGGGCTTGTTCAGCATGACCCAGGTATACCGGCGGTAGCGGAGCGCCTCGCCGTCTACGAGGATCTCCGCCGCTTCCGGGTCAAATTTCTCCTCGGCCGAGCGGACGGAAGCGCCGTCCACCGTCACCAGGCCCCGGCGTGCCAGCTCCCTGGCCTCCCGGCGGGACCACTTCCCCGTGGAGGCAATGATCTTATCCAGCCGCTGTGATCCCACAGCCATCCTCCCCCTTTCCGGCCCCGCTTCCCGGGACCCGGCAATTGCTTGTTTCATTGTAGCATATTTCCCTGTAAAAATGAATAAGGAAGTGTCAGGAGGGATCGACATGTTAATTTGGACCGCAAAATTTTCCCGAAAGAAAGCCGCCGCCGCCGTCGTCCTCATGGGCGTGGTCATGGCGGCGCTGATCGTCCTGACGGGCCGGGCTCCAACAGAGCCGGAAGCCCCCCAGCCCAAACTGACCACCAACGAGGAACGGGTCGCCTATCTTCAGTCCCTAGGGTGGACCGTGGAGCCGGAGCCCATTGAGACCCTGCAATTCCTGCTGCCCGCAGAGCTGGATGAGCCCTACCGCTCTTACAATGAGCTCCAGCGCAGCCAGGGCTTCGACCTGACAAGCTGCTGCGGCAAGCAGGTGAGCCGCTGCACCTACACCGTGACCAATTACCCCGGCCAGCCCAAGGGGGTCCAGGCCAATCTCTACATCTGTGAGGACACGCCGGTGGCGGGGGACGTCTGCTCCTCCGGGGCCAGGGGATTCCAGGAGCCCCTGATTCGGACGGAGGAATGAGAAAAAGGACTGCCGTTTTCACGGCAGTCCTTTTTACGCATGGGAAATTACTCAGCGATGTCGGTGACAGCGCCGGAGCCAACGGTACGGCCGCCCTCGCGAATAGCGAAGCGGAGGCCCTTTTCGATGGCGATGGGGGTGATCAGCTCAACCGCCATCTCGACGTTATCGCCGGGCATGCACATCTCAGTGCCCTCAGGCAGGGAGATGACGCCGGTGACGTCGGTGGTACGGAAGTAGAACTGAGGACGATAGTTGTTGAAGAAGGGGGTGTGACGGCCGCCCTCGTCCTTGGACAGGACGTAGACCTGGCCCTTAAACTTGGTGTGGGGGTTGATGGACTTGGGCTTCGCCAGAACCTGGCCGCGCTCAATGCCGTTGCGGTCGATGCCGCGGAGCAGAACGCCGATATTGTCGCCGGCCTCGGCGAAGTCCAGCAGCTTGTGGAACATCTCGATACCGGTAACGACAGTCTTCTTGGTCTCTTCGGCAAGGCCCACGATCTCAACTTCCTCGCTGAGCTTCAGCTGGCCGCGCTCCACACGGCCGGTGGCGACGGTGCCGCGGCCGGAGATGGTGAACACGTCCTCGACGGGCATCAGGAAGGGCAGGGAGTCGTCGCGGGGAGGAGTGGGGATATAGTCGTCCACCGAGTCCATGAGCTCCTTGATGCAGGCATACTCCGGGGCGTTGGGATCGCTGGAATCGGACACCAGAGCGTTCAGGGCGGAGCCCTTGATGATGGGCAGGTCGTCGCCGGGGAACTCATAGGTGCTCAGCAGCTCGCGGACTTCCATCTCCACCAGCTCCAGCAGCTCCTCGTCGTCCACCTGGTCGCACTTGTTCAGGAACACCACGATGGCGGGCACGCCCACCTGACGGGCCAGCAGGATGTGCTCCTTGGTCTGGGCCATGGGGCCGTCGGTGGCGGCGATGACCAGGATCGCGCCGTCCATCTGAGCGGCGCCGGTGATCATGTTCTTGATATAGTCGGCGTGGCCCGGGCAGTCGACGTGGGCATAGTGGCGCTTTTCGGTCTCATATTCCACGTGGGCGGTGTTGATCGTGATACCACGGGCCTTTTCCTCGGGGGCCTTGTCGATGCTGTCATAAGCCTCGAATTCGGCCTTGCCCTGGAGAGACAGCCACTTGGTGATGGCAGCGGTCAGAGTGGTCTTGCCGTGGTCAACGTGGCCAATGGTGCCAATGTTGACATGGGGTTTGGTTCTCTCAAATTTCTGCTTAGCCATTTGATGATCCTCCTATAAATCTTTCAATTACGGCTGCGGCATTGCGAAACGATAATCAGCAATGCTTATTCTACAGTATTCCGGCTGGAAAATCAATCCCTTTTTCCCATTTTGGTCCAGGGCTTTTCCTGCGAAAGAAAATCAGTTCGGCTTGACCCGGGTCTCCACAATCTTCTCCCGGATGTTCTTCGGGATCTCGATATAGTGGCTGGGCTCCATGGTGTACTGGCCGCGGCCCTGGGTGCGGGAGCGGAGGTCCGTGGCGTAGCCGAACATCTCGGCCAGAGGCACATGGGCGTCGATCTGCTGGGCGCCGGGACGGGCCTCCAGCTGGATGATCTGGCCCCGGCGGCTGTTCAGGTCGCCGATGACGTCGCCCATATACTCGTCGGGAACAATGACGGACACCTTCATGATGGGTTCCAGCAGCGTGGCGTCCGCCTTGCGGCAGGCGTCCTTAAAGGCCATGGAACCGGCGATCTTGAAGGCCATTTCGGAGGAGTCCACCTCGTGATAGGAACCGTCGTACAGGGTGACCTTCACGTCCACCACGGGGAAGCCGGCCACCACGCCGGCGTTCATGGCGCCCTGGATGCCGGCGTCGACCGCCGGGATATACTCCTTGGGCACCGCGCCGCCCACGATGGAGTTGACAAACTCGTAGCCCTTGCCGGACTCGTTGGGCTCCACGCGGATCTTGACATGGCCGTACTGGCCCTTGCCGCCGGACTGGCGGGCATACTTGGTATCCTGCTCCACCGACTTCTTGATGGTCTCCTTGTAGGCGACCTGGGGAGCGCCCACGTTGGCCTCCACCTTGAACTCCCGGAGCAGGCGGTCCACGATGATCTCCAGATGGAGCTCGCCCATGCCGGCGATGATGGTCTGGCCGGTCTCCTCGTCGGTGTAGGTCTTGAATGTGGGGTCCTCCTCGGCCAGCTTGATGAGGCCAATGGTCATTTTCTCCTGGCCCGCCTTGGTCTTGGGCTCGATGGCCACGCGGATGACGGGCTCGGGGAACTCCATGGACTCCAGAATGATGGGGGCCTTCTCGTCGCAGAGGGTGTCGCCGGTGGTGGTGTGCTTCAGGCCCACGGCGGCCTCGATATCGCCGGAGAAGACTTCCTCAATATCCTCACGGTGATTGGCGTGCATCTGGAGGATGCGGCCAATGCGCTCCTTGACATTTTTCGTGCTGTTCAGCACGGTGGAGCCGGTGGTGAGGTGGCCGGAATAGACCCGGAAGAAGCTCAGGCGGCCCACATAGGGGTCGGTCATGATCTTGAAGGCCAGAGCGGAGAAGGGAGCGCTGTCGTCGGAGGGACGCTCGTCCTCTTCATCAGTCTTGGGATTCACGCCCTTGATGGGCGGGATGTCCGTGGGCGCGGGCATGAAGTCCACGATGGCGTCCAGCATCTTCTGCACGCCCTTGTTTTTGTAGGACGTGCCGCAGGTGACGGGCACCAGCTCGTTGGCGATGGTGGCCTTGCGGATGGCCGCCCGGATCTTCGCCTGGGGAATCTCCTGGCCATCCAGGTACATCTCCATAATCTCCTCGTCGAACATGGAGACGGCGTCCATCAGCTTCTCCCGGTACTCGCTGGCAAGGTCTGCCATGTCGGCGGGAATCTCCTCCACCCGCATGTCCTTGCCCAGATCGTCATAATAGACGTCCGCGTTCATCTCGATCAGGTCGACGATGCCCTTAAAGGTATCCTCGCTGCCGATAGGGAGCTGGATGGGCACGGCGTTGCACTTCAGGCGATCCTCCACCATGTGGAGCACGTTGTAGAAGTCCGCGCCCATAATGTCCATCTTGTTGACATAAATCATCCGGGGGACCTTGTAGTTGTCGGCCTGACGCCACACGGTCTCGGACTGGGGCTCCACGCCGCCCTTGGCGCAGAGGACGGTTACGGAACCGTCCAGCACGCGCAGGGAACGCTCCACCTCCACGGTGAAGTCCACGTGGCCCGGGGTGTCGATGATGTTGATACGGGTGGGCTTGAACTGGTTCTTGGAACCAGACCAGAAACAGGTGGTGGCGGCGGAGGTGATGGTAATACCGCGCTCCTGCTCCTGGGCCATCCAGTCCATCGTGGCGGTACCGTCGTGGGTTTCGCCGATCTTATAGTTCACGCCGGTGTAGAACAAGATCCGCTCGGTGGTCGTGGTCTTGCCCGCGTCGATGTGAGCCATAATGCCGATGTTTCTGGTGTTTTCAAGCGGTGTTTTTCTCGGCATACTTGATTTCTCCTAACTAGCTTACCAGCGGAAGTGCGCGAACGCCTTGTTGGCCTCGGCCTGCTTGTGCATGTCCTCGCGCTTTTTCACAGCCGCGCCGGTGTTCTCGGCGGCGTCCATGATCTCGCCGGCAAGGCGCTCCGCCATGGTGCGCTCGCTCCGGGCGCGGGAATAGGTGGTCAGCCACCGCAGGCCCAGCGTGGTGCGCCGGGCGGGGCGGACCTCCATGGGGACCTGGTAGTTGGCGCCGCCCACACGGCGGGCCTTGACCTCCAGGCTGGGCATGATGTTGTCCATGGCCTGGGTGAACACTTCAACGGGGTCCTTCCCGGTCTTCTCCTTAATTTGGTCAAAGGCCGCGTAGACCACCTTCTGCGCCACGCCCTTTTTGCCGTCCAGCATCACATTGTTGACCAAACGGGTCACCAGCACGGAGCCGTACATAGGGTCGGGCAGAATTTCTCTCTTGGGAACATTACCTCTTCTGGGCACTATGCTTCCCTCCTTCATAATGATTCTATGATCTCATAGGTACTCAAAAGGCGTATTTCAGCCTTCCGTGAATGCCTCTGCCGAAGGGCAACGCCCACGCATTTATATAAATGCCTGTTCGGCAAAGTAATTCTCAGGGTTCGTCCCCGCAGGGGGATGGGGTATCCGCACGCCGGCGGCTATCCAATCCTTACTTGGACTTGGGCCGCTTGGCGCCGTACTTGGAACGGGCCTGCATACGGCCGGACACGCCCTGGGTGTCGAGGGTGCCGCGGATGATGTGGTAGCGGACGCCGGGGAGGTCCTTGACACGGCCGCCGCGGATCATGACCACGGAGTGCTCCTGGAGGGAGTGGCCCACGCCGGGAATATAGGCGGTGACCTCGTAGCCGTTGGTCAGGCGCACACGGGCGATCTTACGCAGGGCGGAGTTGGGCTTCTTGGGGGTCGCGGTTCTCACGGCGGTGCAGACGCCTCTCTTCTGAGGGGAGGGCTGATTGGTGGTCTTGGTCTTCAGGGTGTTCAGACCGAACTGCAGGGCGGGAGAATTGGACTTGTAGGAAGCCTGTTCTCTTCCTTTCCGGACCAGCTGGTTAAAAGTAGGCATTGACGTTCTCCTTTCTTTCATATTTTTGCTTTATATGTTTTACAGAAAGCCGGTGGGCTATTCCGTAAAAACCAAAAATTTCTCGCGCGCTCAGTCCGCCAGCTCCACCGCGACGGAGGCTCCCACGGCAATGCCGCAGGCCCGGCCCAGCTGGGCCATGGTCCAACCTGTCTCCACGGGGATGCCGGCGGCGGCGCACTCGGCGGCGATGGGCCCGGTCAGCGCCGGGTCGGCGTCGCTGGCAAGATGCGCCCGGCGGGCCCGTCCCTCCCGGATGGCCTTGCGGGACTGCTTCACGCCGACGGCCCGCTTTTCAAGCTCCATGGGGCAGACCTCCTCCGGCGACGCTTCCGCTGAGGAGCGCACAGCAAAATTCACGGGCTCTGGGTCCGCGTAAGTAGGCATTATAGCATGACCTTCCCCCGCCGTCAAGCGTTTTTGGCAAAAAGATTTTAATTTTCCTGTTTTTCCAGGGATTTCCCCGGCTCCGCTCACACCAGGGGCGGCCTGAGAAAGCCGATCAGGGCCAGAACGGCGAAATGCGCGGGGTAAAACGCGTAGCAGAACCGCTGGAAGCCCTTCCCGGCCCTCCCCTTTTCGCCGTTGTCCGCCAGCGTGACCAGCATCCCGAAGTAATTGCCCAGCACGTTCAAAAGGCAGTTCCGCAGGACTCCGGACAGCTCCGGTGTTCCCAGGCTCTCCACGACCCACAGCACCAATCCCCGGCGGGACAGCATCACGGCGGGGATATAGAGGAGAGCCCTGTGCCGGCGGGGACGGTTCCGGGTAATATAATAGACCCAAGCCAGGATGATATAACCTTTCCCGCCTTCCATGCGGAGCTCCATGGCAAGCCAGGTGGCCGCCGCCACGGCCAAGGGGCTCAGGAAAAGCAGCTTCCGGCGCTTCAGCTCCTCGTGAGCCCAGAGGACGCACAGGGCCAGGGCCAGCGTGAACAGGATGTTCAGCCCCGTCTCCCGCCAATCTCCCTCCACGCCCAGCACCCGCATTTCCGCCAGATCAAACAGCGTATAGGGAACCTGCGCGATCACCGCCGTCAGGAAAACGCGGCCCGCATAGCGGCGGACATTGGAGGTATGGGCAAACCCCTGCGCGACGCAGTACACGAAGATGGGAGCCGCCAGACGGCCGATATACATTACATATAAAACGCAGTCGTCCAGCAGCCAGTCGGCGAGGTCCCCGTACCCCTTGCTCCACAAGAGGTCCGCCAGGGGTGCGAAGATCTGCCCCAGGGGGAAAATGCGCGCCGCGTGGTCAAAGACCATGCAGCACATGGCGAAGATTTTCAGTTGTTTGTAATTCATGACGTCCTCCTTCTATTCGGCCTGAACCGATTCTAAGGAGAGTATACAGGACGTTTCTTACAAACAACTCGACAAAAATCTTACGGTTTTCTTACGGTTTCAAGCCCTGCATTCCGCCCGGCCTCCGCCGGTCCGGCAATCCCTTTTACTTTTATATGCCGTTTTCGGCGGCGGCGGGGCCGAAAAGCCTATTCTTCATGTCTAGGCCTTGTTTGAAAATTGGCGGAATGCCCAACGGTGAGAGATTTTTTCGCCAATCAAGGCAAATTTTCGCGGGCGGGCTGACGCCCGGCAAGAAAATTTAACGCAGAGTGCCGGAAAAAGATCCGCCGTTTTGGGCGTTTAGACTTTTTTCAAACAAGGCCTATTCCAGCAACAGATAAAAACGTATTAAATCCAAGCATGGAATTTCCGTATTTTTATTCCTTGTATTTTCTTCTGTATTCTTCTGCCCGTTCATAGTAGATAAATACCCAGAAAATGCTTGCGGAAGTTTTACACCCACAGTTTCTTCCAAGAGCTGTAATTCTGAAAAGCCAGCAGGAGTATTGATGCTCAAATATATGTCATTCGATATCGATTTGATTTGCTTCAATAGTTCATTCCATAGTGTTTCCATAGCAAAATCTCCCAATTCTAATTTGTTACTTGGATTCTAACATATCAAAACGTCCATTGCAACGGCGGCGGCGAGATCGGCGGAGTCAGCGGCCAGCCGCGCAAAAGGCAGACGGGAGGTCCGGCAATGCGCCTTGACAAATTTCGACAAAACGGGTAGTATAAAGCAAGTTATCCTGAGGAGAGAGAATGGGGGGACGCGCGCGCATGGAGGACGATCTGTTCAAGCCCATACCCGGCGAGGGCGTGATGCCCCACAAGCCGGAGACGGACAAGCCGAAGCCGGAGCTTCCCAAGAACGGCCCCATTCTGGCCCGGGTCCAGGACACCCGGCCCCGGCATTTGGACGGCGGCAGAACCGTCCTGCGGCCCAGCCTTCCCTACGATGACAAAAGCCACATGATGAGCTGCTTCCTGGACCTGTACATCGGGGCGAAATACGCTCCCGCTCCTTCCCTTCCCGGCTGCGTCTGCCACGCCACGGTGATCTACGGCACCGTCAGCCTAACGGCGGAGGGCCAGGATTTCCAGCTTTTAGAGCGGGACGCCATCCGGTTCAAGGCGGACCAGCCCTACCACTTCGGGAACATGTCCAGCGGCACCGGGCGGCTGCTGCTGGAATATCAATACCTGCAAAATCCCGCTGAATCCGCGGGATAAGGAAACGGGCCGGCGCTGTAAGCGCCGGCCCGTTTCTTTTGAAACCGAGAATCATTGGACATATTTTCCGACCCGCTGGGACAGCAGCACCGCCAGAGCCAGCTTGACCAGATCCGGGACAATGAAGGGAAACACGCAGTAGCCAAGAGCGGTCAACAGGCCCATAGGCTTTCCCATCTGAACATAGAGAACCAGATACCAGGCTGTGCCAAAGGCATAGCACAGGATCAGTCCCAGGACGCTGGCGGCAATTTTCACCCTCAGGGCCTCCCCCAGCCTGGCGGTCATCCACCAGTAGAGCAGCGCCTGGAAAAAGAATCCCAGAATATAGCCGCCGGTGGCCCCCAGCAGCACGCTCAGGCCCCCCCGGAAATTGCTGAACACCGGCGCGCCCACAGCCCCCAGCAGCAGGTAAGCAGTGACGGCGTAGGTCCCCCGCTTCCCTCCCAGGGCCAGCAGGGCGGCGAAAACGGCAAAGGTCTGCATTGTGAACTGAATCAGGGGCGCGGGGACAGGCACGGAGATCCAGGCGCATACCGCCGTCAGGACGGTAAACAGGGCGATCAGGGTCAGGTCTCTCGTCCGCAGGCGGGACGCGGTTTGTTCGGTCATAGATGGGTTCCTCCTTTTCTTTCCTGGCTCTGAGGATAGCGCAAATTTCCCATATTGTCAACCATATTTTCATAATTGGTTTACAATTTTTCAAAAACGCGGGGAGAGGCCGGTCCTCTCCCCGTTTGGCCGCTCAGAGTTCCGTGTGCCCGCACAGCTCCCGGGCCTTGGCCTGAATGGCTTTCAAGTCCTCAAAGGTGTCGGGGCGCTTGCGAACGTCCCGCAGCAGCGCCGCCGGGTGGTACAGGGCGGTCATCCACACGCCGTTCCGCTCAAACCACTGGCCATGCTCCTGAGTAATGCGGAAATCATCCTTGATGATGACCTTGGCGGCGATACGGCCCAGGCAGACAATGATCTTGGGCCGCAGCAGCGCCGTCTGGCGGCGGAGCCAGTCAATGCAGGCATCCTGCTCCACCCCCAGAGGGTCCCGGTTCTGGGGCGGGCGGCATTTGACGATGTTGGCGATGTAGACCTTGCTTCGGTCCAGGTTCACCATCTCCAGCATCTCGTCCAGCAGCTTCCCCGCCCGGCCCACAAAGGGCAGGCCCTGCTCGTCCTCGTGCTGTCCGGGACCCTCGCCGATGAACAAAATCTCCGCGTCCTCCGCACCGTCCCCGAAAACCACGTTATGGCGGGTATCCGCAAGGGAACAGCCTTTACAGGCAAGGCACTCGTTTTTCAAGCTCTCCCAGGTATCCATCTTTTGATCCTCCTTGTATTATAGAGTAGTAGTTTTTATAGCCTCTCTCCAAGGGCTGTGCTACACTAAAAGGGATGCTGTGGATTGGTAAAATCCTCCTACCACGAGATGGTTATGGATAGGCTCCAACCACAGCCCCTTGCAGTTTTGTTAATCAGTTAGATACCGCCAGACGGTTGATGTAGAACAAGGTTACAAGGTAAGGTGTTCTATGGGTACAGCATCAAATCTTACATTTGGGGGATTTACTTATGGTTTGTGTCGGAATTGATGTCGCCAAGGACAAGCATGACTGCTTCATCCTGTCCTCGGAGGGGAAGGTATTAGCGGACGTATTCACCATCCCAAACAGCATAGAGGGGTTCCAGTTCCTCCTGGAGCGAATACACAGTTGTGTTTCACCCAAAGACAGCATAAAAGTAGGACTTGAGGCTACCGGGCATTACAGCTATAACCTCCTGGGGGTTCCTTCTTGACAGCGGCCTACCAACCTACGTCTTGAATCCCCTGCACACCAACCTGTACCGGAAAAGCCTTTCCTTGCGGAAAACAAAGACCGACAAAGTTGACGCACGTACCATTGCGGCTATGCTCTTGTCCGATTTGGACCTCAAGCCCTACACGGATACAGCATACCACAACGAGGAGCTAAAGTCACTCACAAGATACAGATTCGATAAAGTCCGGGAGCGATCAAAGCACAAGCAATCAGTTTCCCGTCTTGTCTGCATACTGTTCCCCGAGCTGGAAAAGCTGGTTCCTACCCTTCACATGAACTCCGTCTATGCGCTCCTGGAGGTATTCCCTGGTGCCAAGCAGATTGCCCAAGCCAATCTTACCCGGCTGAAGTTCTTGCTGGCTGATGCCTCTAATGGCCGGTATGGTCGTGATGCAGCGGTGGACATCCAGGACGCCGCCAGAGCCTCCGTTGGCTCTGCTATGCCCGCCAAGTCTCTGGAACTCCGGCACACCATCCGCCTCATTCGGGAACTGAACGCTGAGATTGCGGACATTGAAGCCTCCATCCAATCCGCCATGGAGGAATTGCACTCTCCAATTACTACCATTCCAGGTATGGGCCTGCGGATGGGAGCCATGATCTTGGCCGAGGCGGGCGACTTCTCCCGCTTTGATTCTCCAGATAAGGTTCTGGCTTACGCCGGTCTGTCTCCCTCCACCTACCAATCCGGGCAGCTCAACAACTGCTATGCCCACATGGGGAAGCGGGGCTCCAGATACCTGCGCTACGCCATCTTCAACGCCACAAAGTACGTCTGTATTTGGGATCCTACCTTTGCCGCTTATCTTGCCAAAAAGCGCACTGAGGGCAAGCACTACAACGTGGCCATCTCCCATGCCGGCAAAAAGCTGGTGCGGCTCGTCTGCGCTATGGAGAAGTCTAGGCTACCTTACCAGCCGATAACGGCTGCGTAACTCGCTCCAATACCTCTTGTCTTGGTGTCCTCACGGATGCCTACTTTCTTGCTCCCTTTTTTCCGTCTTATGTTTCTGTATCCACTCTTTCAATTTTCATCATTTCAGAGCTTGACTTTTAGGCCTTGTTTGAAAATTGACGGAATGCCCAACGGTGAGAGATTTTTTCGCCAATCAAGGCAAATTTTCGCGGGCGGGCTGACGCCCGGCAAGAAAATTTAACGCAGAGTGGCGGAAAATGATCCGCCGTTTTGGGCGTTTAGACTTTTTTCAAACAAGGCCTAATAGTTAGTCTATCTTTTTCGCTGCTTTTCGACCATTGTACCATGAAAAAACTACCGGCGCAAGAGGCGGATACCGTTCTGTCCTCCGGGGACACTGTAGCCGAGGTGATACGATGGCTCCCCTGCTCTGGTATTTTTGGATTTACAGCTTTCTGGGCTGGCTGACGGAGCTGGCCTTCGCCGCCGCTTCCCGGTCGGAGGAGAAGCGGCGGCGCTGCCTGCTGCTTCTGCCCCTGTGCCCGGTGTACGGGCTGGGAATGCTGGCAGTCCTGGCCCTGCCGCCTATGGGCGGGTTGGCGCTGGCCGTCTCCGGCGGCCTGGCGGCCACGGCGGTGGAGTACGCCTACCACTGGGCCGGGGAGCGGTTTCTGGGCGTCCGGTTCTGGGACTATACCGGGGTCCCCGGGAATCTCCGGGGACGGGTCTGCCTGCCCTTCACCCTGGCCTGGGGGGCTCTGGTGTGGGCGGCAGTGCGGTTCGTCCAGCCGGGCGCGGCGGCGCTGGCAGCGGCGGCTCCGGCATGGCTGGCCTATCTTTTCCTGCTGGTTTTTACCGCCGATGCGGTCTGCTCCCTCTGGTTCCTCCGGGTCACGGGGGACCTGAAGGGAATGCGGGCGGCGGTGTTTCCCTAGGTCTGTTTGAAAGCCGGGGGATGCCGGATCAAGGCGGATTTTTCTGACAGTCAAGGCGTTTTGGGGGGGGGGCAAACAACCCCAGATCAAATCCATGACCGCAGCAGCCCGCTCGTAACTTCCGCCGCGATTTCGGAGGCCCGCTCACAGTTTCGATCAAAGGCTTCCGCCCCGATGTCCCCGCTGGTATCGGTAATGCTCCTTACCGCCAAAAAGGGGATCCGGTTCACATAGCACACATGGGGCGGCGCCTGCCGTTTCCATATCCGCCGCCAGGGAGGCGCAGTATTGACGAATGCGTTCCCGGTCCTGATTTTCAACAAAGAACTCGCCCGTGGCGATTGTTCCAAATAAAATGGGGCGCTTTGCCGTTTCCGCGTATTTTTTCCCGGCGGAAAGCAGCCCCTCGTCCGATGGAAAATAAACCGATGGCAGCCACGGATGAAAGTCTGTCAGCACATCCCCCGCCACATCATGATAAACCGACCGCTCCGCGACCACCGTATCGAACGGCCTGACCCTCGGGTCGATCCCCCGGCTGTTCCGGCGTTATTATTTCCGAGTTTAAAGCTCGGAAATAATAAATTTGATTCAAGCCGTTTTGCTCGCCGCTGTTTACAGCGGCAACCGCAAAACATGGCACATATTACTTCCGACCTTTCAGTTCGGAAGTAATAATCACCGCGTCCACGCCGAAAACTTCCACCAGCAGCTCCGCCGCTATGGCGGCATTCACCTTGCACACGCCGCTGTATACCGCTGCGGCGGGAATGCCTCCTATAGTTCCCTCATGGAAGCGAAGCATCGCCTTTTCCGTAACCCAGCTGATCTTCATGTTCTCCAAAAAAGGCGCGAGTTCCGTGTCGCTGGCGCACAAAATCCCCCACTTTCTTCACGAAAGTAATTCTCCTTTACACTACTTGAAACAAAAAGAATTTCAAATAGTTCGTCTCCTCCACGCCCCACAAAATGGGGTGGTCGCAGCTCTGCTGCCGGGCCTCGATCTGCCGGAGGCGGACCCCGGCGTCCCGGGCGGCGGAATGCAGCATGGCCGCGAACTTCTCCTCCTCCGCGAAGTGGGAGCAGGAGCAGGTAGCCAGATACCCGCCCCTGGGCAGCAGCTTCATGGCCCGGTAGTTAATCTCCTTATATCCCGCCATCGCGTTCGCCGCCGTCCTCCGGGACTTCGTAAAGGCCGGCGGGTCCAGGATGATGAAATCGTATTTCACCGGCTCTTTTTCCAGCGCCGGGAGCAGCTCGAAGACGTTGGCGGCCACGCAGTCCACCACGCCGCCCAAGCCGTTTCGCTCCGCGTTGGCCCGGGCCATCTCCACGGCGGAGGCCGACACGTCCACAGCGGTGACATGCTTCGCCCCGCCCATAGCGGCGTTCAGGGCAAAGGAACCGGTGTGGGTGAAGCAGTCCAGCACCGTCTTCCCCTCCGCCAGCCGCCCCACCGCACGGCGGTTGTACTTCTGGTCCAGAAAAAATCCGGTTTTCTGGCCGTTTTCTACATCCACTAAATAGCGCACCCCATTTTCCACGATCTCCGTCACCGGAGATCCCGGCGGGGCCTCCCCCGGCAGCGGGAACCAGCCCTTGCACTGGGGCAGGCCCTCTTTCTCCCGTAAAGCAACGTCATTGCGCTCAAACACCCCCCGGACCGTCTGCCCGTCCTCCCGGAGGACGCGGACCAGCAGGGGAAGCAGCAGGTCCTTGACCTTCTCCATGCCCACAGACAGCACCTGGACGCTGAGGAGGTCGTGGAACTTGTCCACCGTCAGGCCGGGAAACATGTCCGCCTCGCCGAAGATGATCCGGCAGGCGTCCAGGTCCCCGGGGGCCATGACGGTCTTCCGGTACTCCCAGGCCCAGCGGAGCTTCCGCTCCCAGAAAGCGGCGTCAAAACGGTCGTTGGCGTTCCGGGAGACCAGGCGGACACGGATTTTCGACGCCTCCGACAGGAACCCGGTGCCGAGATACGCGCCCTTCCGGCTCCGCACGTCCACCAGGCCGCCGTTTTCCGGCGATCCGTCCATAGATAAAAGTTCCGCGTCATAGACCCAGGGGTGCCCCCGGAGAATGGCCGCCTCGGCCTTCGGCGTCACGGTGACAATGGGATACGCGCGCTCTGCTTTCATAATTCAAGAACCTCCCGGCTTTTTTCCTCCCCAGTGTATCACACTTTCAGCGGCTTTGCCATAGGATTCAGTAAGGAGGAATTGCTATGCCCACGATTTATTTAAGCCCGTCCACACAGGAGTGGAACAGCTACGTCACCGGCAGCGGCTCGGAGGAATACAATATGAACCTGCTGGCGGATGCCCTGGTCCCCTACCTGCTGTCCAACGGCATCCAATACAAGCGGAACACGCCCGATATGACCGCCGGGTCCTCCATCCGGGAGGCCAACCGGGGCACCTACGACCTCTATCTGGCCCTGCACTCCAACGGCGCGCCGGAGGGGCGCTATGGCGAGGAGCGGGGCATCATCGCCTTTTACTATCCCGGCAGCCGCCAGGGCCAGCGGGCGGCGGAGCTCATCGCCCAGGAGCTGCGGAAGATCTACCCCCTTCCCAACAAGGTCACCACCCGCTCCACCACCACCCTGGGCGAAGTGGCCCAGTCCAACGCCCCGGCGGTGCTGGTGGAGATCGGCTACCACGACAACTGGTCCGACGCCACCTGGGTGGAGGGGCACATGGACGCCATCGCCCAGCAGCTGGCCCGGGCCCTCACGGAGTTCTTCGGCCTTCCCTTCATCTACCCCACGGACCCCATTCAGGGCAGGGTAGCCGTCAACTGGGGGACGCTGAACCTGCGGAGTTATCCCTCCCCCACCGGAACCATCCTCGCGAATCTCCCCAACGGCGCCGAAGTGACCATTTACGGCGAGTGGCAGGGCTGGTATGTCGTCCACCACGACGGCCATGTGGGCTACGCCGCGGCGGCGTTTATCGACACCTGAGCGGCCTCCTTTTCCGCAGCCGGAGGGAAGCTTTTTCCGGTCCTGCCAAAATTTTCTTCTGATTTTGCCGCCGGTTTGAGGATTTTGCTTGACAGCGGTCCAGTAAACGTTTAAACTAAAGGCAGATTGCCGTCGGAGGGCAAAGGGGTGCCCACCGGTCGTTTTCTAAAACGCTCCTGTCCGCAGGTCCTGTTTTGGAAGCCGGCAATACGCCCAACAGCGAAAGTTATTCCGCCCCCGGAACACAAGCGCCCCCCATTCGGGGCGCGGGCGGAGCACAAGGAACAACCCATGTCCAAAAACCGCCGGCGGCCATACCGCCCCGGGGACATCCATGCCCTTGGAGGGAGAGAAATCCCCTCCGCCGTACGGGCGTGTTGACGGTTTTTTGAAGCGGGCTTCCTGCGGCAATACCAAACATGGAATGGAGGAATCAGCAGCCGTGATTCAGAGCATCATCACCCTTCTCATCGGGTTGGTGGTCGGCGGCGTGATCTGCTTCCCGCTTGGTATTCGCTATCGGAAGAACGTCTCTGAAAAAGAAATCTCCAGCGCCGAGGAAGAGGGAAAGCGCATCGTCAACGAGGCCATCAAAAGCGCCGAATCCAAAAAGCGCGAGGCCCTGCTGGAAGCCAAGGAGGAGATCTTAAAAAACCGCAGCGAGTACGAAAAGGAAGTCAAGGAACGCCGCGCCGACCTTCAGCGGCAGGAGAACCGCCTGCAGCAGAAGGAGGAAAACCTCGACCGGAAGATCGAGGCCGTGGAAAAGAAAGAAGAGTCCCTGACCCAGAAGCATGCCGCCATCGACAAGGAGGCCGAAGAGATCAAGCTTGTCAAGCGCGGCCAGACCGAAATGCTGGAGCGCATCTCCGGCTTCACCACCGAGGAGGCGAAGCAGTACCTCATCGACCAGGTGGAGGCCGAAGTCACCCATGAGACCGCCCTCAAGATCAAAGAGGTGGAGTCCCGGATGAAGGAGGAGTGCGACGCCCGGGCCCGGGAAATTGTGGCCCAGGCCATCCAGCGCTGCGCCGCCGACCAGGTGGCCGATATGACCGTCAGTGTGGTTCCCCTGCCCAATGACGAGATGAAGGGCCGGATCATCGGCCGGGAAGGCCGGAATATCCGCACCATCGAGACCCTGACGGGCGTAGACCTCATCATCGACGACACGCCGGAGGCCATTACCGTCTCCTGCTTCGAGCCGGTGCGCCGGGAGATCGCCCGCCTTGCCCTGGAGAAACTGATCTCCGACGGGCGCATCCATCCCACCCACATCGAGGAGATGGTGGAAAAGGCCCGCCGGGAGGTGGACGCCACCATCAAGGCCGAGGGCGAGCGGGTCGTCTTTGAGTGCGGCGTCCGCAGCCTCCACCCGGAGCTGGTAAAGATGCTGGGCCGCCTTCACTACCGCACCAGCTACGGACAAAACGTCCTCCAGCACTCCGTGGAGGTCAGCCACATCGCCGGCATGATGGCCGCAGAGCTGGGCGT
The DNA here is from genome assembly GCA_910579435.1 of uncultured Oscillibacter sp. Classification (GTDB taxonomy): domain Bacteria; phylum Bacillota; class Clostridia; order Oscillospirales; family Oscillospiraceae; genus Oscillibacter. The sequence goes on along the minus strand of CAJTVF010000001.1, from coordinate 84,753 downwards.
GGACGTCCAGGCCGCCAAGCGGGCGGGCCTGCTCCACGACCTGGGCAAGTCCGTGGACCATGAGATGGAGGGCACCCACGTGGCCCTGGGCGTGGAATTCGCCCGGAAGTATAAGGAAAAGGAAGACATCATCCACGCCATCGAGGCCCACCACAACGATGTGGAGCCCAGGACCATCATCGCCTGCCTGGTCCAGGCCGCAGACGCCATTTCCGCCGCCCGGCCCGGCGCCCGCCGGGAGAACCTGGAGAACTACATCAAGCGCCTGGAGCAGCTTGAGACCATCACCGGCTCCTATCCCGGCGTGGATAAGGCCTTCGCCATCCAGGCGGGCCGCGAGGTCCGGGTCATGGTGAAGCCCGAGCAGGTATCCGAGGATCAGATGGTCATTCTGGCCCGGGACCTGGCCAAGAAGATCGAGGAGGAAATGGAGTACCCCGGTCAGATCAAGGTCCACGTCCTCCGGGAGACCAAAGTGGTCGAGTACGCGAAATAAGAAGCCCCTTCGCAACGGACTGCGGAGGACAAATCCGCAGGGAACAGAAAGCGGCCGTGATACGTCACAGCCGCTTTCTGCTTTTTTATTGAAAAAAGAAAGGATGTTGCCCCCATGAGTATTCAAGGCCTCAGCAGCTCCCAGCCCCGTACCGAAAGCCGTCCCGCCGCCGGGCGCGCCCAAACGGCGGGAGGCTCCTTCCAGGACCGGCTGCTCCAAACCGCCGCCCAGGCGAATCCGGCTCCCGCTCCCGCCGCAAGCTCCGGACGGACCGCCTTTACCAAAAGCGAGCTTCTCTCCTCCCTCTTCGACCTCAAGAGCACGGTGCTGAACCGGATGGAGCTGAGCAAGGAGAAGACGGAGGAACAGCAGTCCTGGGAAAAGCTCATGGAATATTTGGACGCCTGGATCGAGTCTCTCCAAGAGGACGGCGCCGATATCGAGAGATCCGCCCGGGCTTACGCCGCCCTTCAGGCCGACCTGACCGAGGACAAGGCCGGCCGGAAGGACCTGGGCGGTCTTCTCCTGGAGCGGCTGGCCGGAGCCCTGGCCGGTTGACGGAGCGCCCCGCGGCCCGGACAGCGCCGCGGGGCGCTTTCATACATACGCGCCGGGAAGCCAGGGCCGTGCGCTCCAAAATACCCCGGCAAACAGCGCGGGCAGGAGCCACAGGCTTCCCCCAGTCCTCCAGATGACCCCTCCGATCAGCGCCGCCAGAGCCGCCGCCGTGACGGTCCCCGCCCAGCGGCATACAGCCTCCCCAGCCGCCGGGCCCGCCGCCCAGGAAGCCAGCAGGTACAGCGCCCGGCCTCCGTCCAAGGGGCGGATGGGCAGCAGGTTGAACAGGCACAGCACCAGATTCGCCCCCACGGCGGCGGGCCAGCGCCCTTTTCCCACGGCGGTCAGGGCCAGCGCCGCCAGCAGGTTCGCGGCGGGGCCCGCCAGCACCGCCGCCAGCTCCCCGCCGTAGGACAACCGCCCGCTGTCCGTCTCCATGGCCGCCCCCAGGACGCTGAGGCGGAAGCACGTCACCGCCGCTCCCTGGCGCCGGAGCACCAGCCAGTGCCCCGCTTCATGGACAACGGCGGCCCCCAGCACTGTGACCAGGGGCTTCCAGCCGTTGGCCAGGGCGAACCAGGCGGCCAGCAGCACAAAGCCTCCGGAGACCCGGACCCTACAGGGACGAGACATAGTAAATGGGATTCAGATAGACGCCGTCCCGCTGGAGCTCAAAGTGAAGATGGGGCCCGGTAGCCATGCCCGTCTCTCCGACTTCAGCAATCTTCTGCCCCCGCTCCACCGCCGTTCCGGAGGCGGCCGTGACGCGGCTGCAATGGGCGTAAAGCGTGGAGTAGCCCCCCTCGTGGGACACGACGCAGTAGCGCCCATAGCTGCTGCTGTCCCCCACAGCGGTGACGGTGCCGTCGGCAAAGCAGAGCACCTCCGTCCCGGTGTCCGCCGCCAGGTCCACGCCGTAATGGAAGCGGTCCTCCCCCTCCGTGGGGTGTTCCCGGTAGCCAAAGTCCGAGCTCAGGGTCCCCGCCACCGGAACGCAGTAGTCAAAGCCCAGCCGGTCCTGCTCCATGCTGACGCCCTCGGGAAGGTTTTCCTGGGAATAGAGCACATAGGCCAGGTTGGAGGCCGGCTGGAGCCCGCCCGCCGCTGGTTCCGGGGCTGCTTCCTTCTCCGCCCGGAAGCTCCGCAGCGTGTCCAGCGCTGCGCTGTCCCGGAGCTTTGCCGTTTGCGTGGTCATCTTTTCCGACTTCTCCGGCGCTTCCCCGCCGGTTGCGGTCTGGACGGCCTCCTCCTGGGGATGGAACACCGCCTGGTAGACCTCCGCCACCCCTTCCTCCCCGGAGAAGGCCCGGCCTACGGCGGAGAACACCGCCTGAACGTCCATGTTCCGCTCCATGGCGGCGGAGAGCTTTTCATTGAACCCCGCCATCTTCGCCGGCAGCAGCAGCTTGGCCGCCACCAGCGCCACGAAGATGCCGCCGCAGGCCACCAGCCGCAGCATCAGCCGCAGGTCCTTCGCCGCCAGGGGCTCGCTCCTCCGGGCCCCGCCGCGGACGCTCCTGGACTTTCTCCGCGTACTTGCGGCGATTCGCCGTCCCGCCTGCCTTGAAGTCATATCCGTCCCCTCCTTCTGGAGTCTTGGCTTGTTTTTCTCTATTTTATGAGCTTGCCCCTGGAAAAATGCCGGAAAAACCAAGGGCAGGCCCTCCAGCGGGCGGGTTCTCCATCCCGATTCTGATAATCTTACGAAAATATGAAAAAAAAACCTTGCTTTTTGGAGCTTTCCCTGCTAGAATATAGGTCTGTACGGTAGGACTTGTCCTGCCCGCATGAAATCAACGGCCAAAGGAGGTGTTTGGTTTGCCGAATATCAAGTCTGCCAAGAAGCGCGTCCTCATCGGGAAGGCGAGGAACGCCCGCAACAAGGCCACGAAGTCCGATCTCAAGACCGCGATCAAAAAGTTCGAGGCCGCCGCGGCGGAGGGCAATCGCACCGATGCCGATGGCGCTTACAAGGTTGCGGTGAAGAAGGTCGATCAGGCTGTGGCGAAGGGTGTTCTCCACAAGAACGCGGCCGCTCACAAGAAGAGCGCCATGACCCTGAAGCTCAATCGGATCGGTTGATCCCAACATATCCCCGTTCCCGGGGGAATGACGCTTCCGTGTGAATGCCCGGAGGCCGTCAGGCCAAAAGGGCATCCATCCGGATGTCCTTTTTGTTTTGCCAGGAGGTATTTTCCATGCCTATTTTCGATACACACGCCCATTACGACTCCGGCGGCTTCAACGCCGACCGGGACCAGGTCCTCTCCGCCCTTCCCACCGCCGGGGTGGGGCTGGTGGTGGACCCGGGCTGCGAGCTGGAGAGCTCCCAGGCAGCCATCGCCCTGGCGGAGCGGTATCCCTTTGTCTACGCCGCTGTTGGCATCCACCCTTCCGACTGCGCCGGGACGGGCGAGGCGGAATTTGCCGCCCTCCGGAAGCTCTGCGGCCACGAAAAGGTGGTGGCCGTAGGAGAAATCGGCCTGGATTATTATTGGAAGGACAACCCTTCCAAGGAGTTCCAGCAGATGGTCTTCCGGCGGCAGATTGAGCTGGCTATTGAGCTGGATCTGCCCGTCATCGTCCACGACCGGGAGGCCCACGGGGATTCCCTGGCCATTGTGCTGGACTATCCCGAGGCGCGGGGGGTGTTCCACTGCTTTTCCGGCAGTCCCGAGATGGCGGAGGAGCTTTTAAAACGGGGCTGGTATTTGGGCTTCGACGGGCCCATCACCTACAAGAACGCCCAGAAGGCCCCGGAGGTGGCCGCCGTTACGCCGCTGGACCGCATCGTGGTGGAGACGGATTCCCCCTACCTCACGCCGGTGCCCTTCCGGGGGAAGCGGAACGACAGCCGGTATCTTCCCTATGTCATGGAGAAGCTGGCGGAGTGGAAAGGCGTCACGCCGGAGGAGATGACCCGAATTACCTGGGAAAACGGCCTGCGGCTGTTTCCCAGGATTCGGGAAACCTATCGGGAGATCGGCAAATGAAGAAGATATTCTTCCTCCTGCTGGCCCTGACGCTTCTAACAGGCTGCGCCGCTCCCGCCCCGGCAGAGCCGGAACCTTTGCCGGACGAGCCCCCGGCGGTGGAAGAAACCGCCTCCCTGCCGGAGCCCCGACGGCTGAAGCCCATCTCCGCCCCCGCCGTCGTGACGGAGGGGCGGGAACCGGCGGAGGACTATGACCTGCCTCCCCTTCCCCGGGATACGGACTGGACGACATATCGAATCAACGCGGACCACTGGGTCACAGACGGTCCGAACATTGCCGTCCTGGCGGAGGACCGGGAGGCGGACGCGGTTCTTTACGGCCTGCCCCTGTACGCCAATACCTCTCAGGAAACCGCCCTTATCCGCTGGGGAGACAGTTTAGCGGAGTTCGACTGGACACTCTTCCCCGGTCCCAGCATGACCCTTCCTCAAATAAAGGGCCTTGACGGCGGTCTCGGAGTGAACAGACTCGCCGTCATCTGCCAAGTGGGCAGCGGCACCGGGGTCTCCATTGAGGAACTGCATATTCTGGAGAAGGGCCCGGACGGGACCTTGACCGCCTACACCTTTCCCGAAAGCCTCTGGCAGGAGGAAATCCCCAAGCTCTTTGACACCGCCGAGCTCAACGGATGGACCTTCGCCATACTGGGCCATGAGCTGGTAGAGTTCCATTATGAGGGATTGGAGCTGGACTTGGAGTCGGCTTCCTCCGGCATGATTGCTGATTTCAGCACGGAAGACCAGGGCGGTCTCCGCTTCCGGGGCGCCTTCTGCCTGAGTCCGCCAGACAGCGCGATGCCCTGCTATGTGGCGGAAACCTCCGCCCAAATTCTCTATGAAAACGGCATATTTACCCTGCAAGATTTTCACCTTTACAGCTATGACCAATGAAGGAGTGCCACCTATGAAAAAAGGATTTACCATCACCTATGAGTATGGGGAAAACCTGTATGTCAACGTCACCAACCGCTGCAACTTCAACTGTGAATTCTGCCTCCGGCACAACGGCCGCGGCGGCAGCATCTACACCCACAATCTGTGGCTGGAGCGGGAGCCCACAAAGGAGGAAATCCTGGTGGACATCGAAAGCCGGGACCTCGCAAAATACAAGCAGCTGGTCTTCTGCGGCTTCGGCGAGCCCAGCTACCGCATTGAAGATATCTGCTGGGTCATCGACCAGCTCAAGGCCAAGGGCAAAAAGCCCTTCGTCCGCATGGACACCAACGGCACCGGGAATCTGATTCACGGCCGGGATATCTGCCCGGATTTCGCCGGACGGTTCGACATGGTGTCCATCTCCCTGAACACCGACACGGCGGAGAAGTACGACGCCCTCTGCCACCCGGTCCAAAACGGGGCCTATGAGGCCATGAAGTCCTTTGCCAAGAAGCTGCGGCAATACGTGCCCACGGTCATGATGACGGTGGTGGACACCATTCCCAAAGAGGAAATTGAGAACTGCCGGAAAATCTGCGAAGAAGAAATCGGCGCGGTTTACCGGGTGCGGGAATATATTGAAGATTGAAGGAGCGTGCAACCATGAATGTATTTGGACTGTTGGGCTCCCTGGTCATGGGCGCACTGGTGGGCTGGATCGCCGGAAAGCTGATGGATGCGGAAGGCAGCCTGCTCCGCAATATCCTGATCGGCATTGTCGGTTCCGCCGTGGGCGGCACCGTGTTTGGCCTTTTGGGCTTTTACGCTCACGGCTGGATCGCCAATCTGATCGTCAGCGTCGCGGGTGCGTGCCTGTTCATCTGGATAGGGCGGAAATTGTTCCGCTAAGCCCACTATTATAAAAAAGAGCTTTCACTTAAACGTGAAAGCTCTTTTCCTTTACAGCATTTGCAGCAGCTCAATTTGCTCTCCGGACGGGCCCGCAAAGAACCAATTTTGCAAGCCTCCGAACAGGTCCGGCAGGACCTTCTTCTCCGGCGTCAGAAATTGGACTCCCGCCGCCCGGACCGCAACTGCGGCGGCGTCCAAATCGTCCACCAGAATGGCAAAATGAGGGACGTTCCCCTCCCCCATGGGCATGGCCCCGGGGCTCTGGATCAGCTCCAGCGTAATACCGCCAAAGGACACTAGCGCCAGCTTCTTCTCCCCCTCCGGCGTGGGCACCCCGCCCCGGTCCTTTACGGAGCCGCCCAGCTTCTCATAAAACGTGATGCTCTCTTCGATATCCCGGGTATAAACGGCCACATGGCCCAAACCCTGACAACGCTCGTTCATGTATCTCCCCTCACAGCCAAAGAGGGACCCGAAGGCCCCTCTTTGATCATTCAGCAACCCTACGCTGCCGTCGCTCCAGCCCGGTCAACTGCCAGGCAATCAGAGCGGGCGAAAGCTCTTTTCGGTTCCTTTTCCCCTTCGGGAACGTACTCCGCAAAGATTTTGCTTCGCAAAATCAAGTGTGTTACAGTCTCTTGAGAAAAGCAGGTCAGCACTTCTCGAAGACGGTGGCGACGCCCATGCCGCCGCCGATGCAGAGGGTGGCCAGGCCCTTCTTGGCCTCGGGGCGCTTCTGCATCTCGTGGAGCAGGGTGACGATGATCCGCGCGCCGGAAGCACCCACGGGGTGGCCCAGGGCGATGGCACCGCCGTTGACATTCAGCTTGGCGGTGTCGAAGCCCAGCTCACGGCCTACGGCGATGGACTGCGCGGCAAAGGCCTCGTTGGCTTCAATGAGGTCGATGTCGTCGATGGTCACGCCGGCTTTCGCCATGGCCTGACGGGAAGCGGGCACGGGGCCCACGCCCATGATTTTGGGATCCACACCGCCCTGGCCCCAGCCGATCAGCTTGGCCATGGGCTTCAGGCCGTACTTCTCCACGGCCTCGCCGGAGGCCAGGACGATGGCGGCGGCGCCGTCGTTGATGCCGGAGGCGTTGGCCGCGGTGACCCGCTGCTGTCCCTTATCCTCGGTTTCCTTTTTGCCGGTAACCTCGAAGGTATGGACCACCTCGGGATTGGGGGACTCGGGACCCACGGGGAACGCGCCGCGCAGCTTGGCGATGCCCTCGGCGGTAACGCCGGCCTTGGGGAACTCGTCGACCTTGAAGTCCACAACCTGCTTCTTCACCTTCACGGGGACGGGAACGATCTCCGCCTCGAACTTGCCGGCGGCCTGAGCGGCCTCGGTCTTCTGCTGGGAAGCGGCGGCAAACTCGTCCTGCTCCTGACGGCTGATGCCCCAGATGTCGTTGATGTTTTCCGCGGTGGTGCCCATGTGGTAGTTGTTATAGGCGTCCCACAGGCCGTCCTTGATCATAGTGTCCACCAGCTTCTTGTCGCCCATGCGGGCGCCCCAGCGGGCGTCCATGGAGGCGAAGGGAGCGGCGCTCATGTTTTCCGTGCCGCCGCAGACGACAATGTCGGAATCGCCGGCCAGGATAGAACGGGCGCCCTCAATGAGAGACTTCATGCCGGAGCCGCAGACCATGCCGACGGTGTAGGCGGGAACGGAATAGGGGATGCCGGCCTTGATGGAGACCTGGCGGGCCACGTTCTGGCCCTGGGCGGCGGTGAGGATGCAGCCGAACATGACCTCATCCACGTTCTCCGGCGCAACACCGGCGCGGTTCAGGGCCTCCTTGACCACGATCGCGCCCAGCTCCGCAGCGGGAGTGTTCTTCAGACTGCCGCCAAAGGAGCCGATGGCGGTACGGCAGCAGTTCACGACATAAAGATCTTTCATGATGTTCCTCCGTTTTGTAATATTTTGGCGGCTCGGCGGGCCGCCGGAGTCTCAACGGGCGAGACGGGGCGCGGATTGCCAATTTTTTGACAAACCGCTGACCGCCTTTCTCTGCCTATCATTATAGAGATTCTTCCCCGTTTCGTCAATGGCCTTTCGTCAGGTTTTACAATTTCGTTAAATCTTTGACAACATCAGGGCCGTTTTCGTCAAGGTGACGAAATTTTCCAGGTGCCCCCTACTCCCCCTCCTCCCGCAGCTCCGTCAGGGCCTTGTCAAACGCGGCGGCGTCCAGGCCGTCATAAGCCGGGGCGGTCTGGACCAGGGCTCCCTCGGCGGCTTCCTGGAGCAGGCTGTCAAAGGCCTCTCCCGCCAAGGTCCCGCCCTCGGACGCCAGGCGGCGGAGAATGGAGAAGCCCTCCTCCGACTCCAGAATCCCGGAGTACTGGCCCTCCTCCAGGGCCTTCGCCGCCTCCTCCAGGGCCTGGGGCAGGGTCCCGTCTCCCGGCAGCAGCGTCCGGGGCCCGGCCCCGTCGTCCCCCTCCGCCGCCAGGGCCGGGAAAGCCGCCGCCGGGTCCTCCGCGCCGTTGAGGCGGGAGAACACCTCCGCCGCTTTCTCCCGGGCCGCCTCCCGGTCCTCTCCGGCGGAAATCAGGATGCGGTCCACCGTCAGGCTGTCCACCTGGTCCAGGAGGCCGGAAAGCTCGCTGCCCTCCGTGAGGCAGAGATTATAGAGCTTGGCATAGAGCATCCCCACCTCCGTCAGCTCCTCCGCCCGGAGGCGGTCCAGTCCCAGGTCCGCCAGCTCCCTTAAGTACGCCTCCTCCCCGCCCCGGGCCTCGGACTGCTCCGCCCAGGTTTTCGCCAGGGCCTCCCGCTCCGCCTCGCTGAGCACGCAGCCATAGCGCGCCGCCCAGTTCTCCACCGTGGCGTAAAGCGCCGTGTTGGCCAGGGCCTGGTCCTTGGCGTAATCCGCCAGGGTGCCGCCGGGGACGGGGGTTTCCCAGTCCAGGGTCAGGCCGGAGTCCTTGTACTTCTCCCGGATCTGGTCGCAGGTAAAGGCCAGCCAATAGAGATACCGCCAGGCCGGGACCTCCCGGCCGTCCACCGTCAGCAGCACCAGCTCCTCCCCCAGCTCCGCCGCCCGGCCCAGCAGGGAGGCGTTTTCCTCCTCTTTTTTCAGGGCGCAGCCGCTGAGCCCCAGGCAGAGGGCCAGGGTCAGGGCCGCCATCCGTTTCCGCATTGCTCACACTCCTCCCATAAGGTTGTCCGAACCATTATATGGGACGGTAGCGGCGGTTATGACTGGCGCAGATCCAGCTGAATCATGTCAAACTATTCTCCGGTTCATTCGGGATTTCTTCCCCGCTTCTCCTCGGAAGTACCCGCAGGACAGGCCCTTCATCCTGGATGTATAACTCCTCACACGCTTTCTGGACCTGAATCAAGGTCTGAACCGCTTTTTCCGTTTCCCGCACCATCATCAAATACATTTCCTTATAATCCGGCATACTATATCACCTCTCCCTCTATTTTAGGACAAATAGTCCAAAAAAGCAGTAGGACATTTTGTCCAGACTATACTGGTTCCCGGTGATACTGTATGAATTTGCGGATTCGAGACCTCCGCGAGGATTCAGACCTGACGCAAAAAGCGGTAGCTGCGGCCCTGCGCTGTGACCAGAGCCTTTATTCCAAGTATGAGCGGGGCGAGCGCCCGCTTCCGCTGGAACTGGCGGACCAGCTGGCCGACTATTACCACACCAGCGTCGACTATCTTCTGGGCCGCAAGGAGGTCAAAACGCCCTATCCCCAAAAGAAGCCCTGACGCCTTTTTGCAAACGTCAGGGCTTCCTTTCATTCCTTGGCGGACAGCTTTAAATCCTCCACCAGTTCCATGGCGCTCTCCAAAGCGTCGGCCCCCGGCTTCAGCTTCAGGGTCAGGGCCGGGTCCTCCCCGGCGGCCACGGTGAGGCGCTGGCGGTACTTGTTCAAGCCGCAGACCCGCACCACCGACTCCGGGCGGAACACCGCCAGCTGGAAGCGGAGGACGTCCCGCTTCTGGGTGATGTCCGACACTCCCGCTTTCGCCGCCGCCGCCCGCAAAAGGGCCACGTCCAGCAGGGCCAGCACCGGTTTGGGAGCCTCGCCGTAGCGGTCCAGCAGCTCGTCCAGCAGGTCCGACGCGTCGTCGTTGGAGCGAATGGCGGCGATGCGGCGGTAGAGATCCATCCGCTGCTCCGGCGAGGATACATAGCGTTCCGGGATGTTGGCATTGACCGTCAGGTCGGCGGAGCACTCCGTCTCGATCTGCTTCTCCTCGCCCCGCTCCTCCAGCACCGCCTCCTCCAGCAGCTTTAAATAGAGGTCATAGCCCACGCTCATGAGATAACCGGACTGCTCCGGGCCCAGGAGGTTCCCCGCCCCCCGGATCTCCAAATCCCGCATGGCGATACGGAAGCCGGAGCCGAACTCCACGTACTCCCGGATGGCGGAGAGGCGCTTGGCGGCGATCTCCTGGAGGACCTTCCCTTTCCGGTAGGTCAGGTAGGCGTAAGCCCGCCGGGCGCTGCGGCCGATGCGGCCCCGGATCTGGTGGAGCTGGGCCAGGCCCATTTTGTCCGCGTCCTCTATGATAAGGGTGTTCACATTGGAGATGTCGATGCCGGTTTCAATAATGGTGGTGCAGACCAGCACGTCCGCCTCCCCCTCCACCATGGCCCGCATAACGGCGGACAGCTCCTGCTCGCTCATTTTCCCGTGACCGGTGACTACCCTGGTTTCCGGGCCCAGCAGCTTCTGGATCCGGGAAGCGGTCAGGTCAATGCTCTCCACCCGGTTGTGAAGGTAGTAAATCTGCCCGCCCCGGCCGAGTTCCTTCCGCATAGCGTCCTCCAAAATGGCCCAGTCGTGCTCCAGCACATAGGTCTGGACCGGCTGGCGGTCCGCCGGGGGTTCCTCGATGGCGGACATGTCCCGGAGGCCCGACAGGGCCATGTTCAGCGTCCGGGGAATGGGCGTGGCGGAGAGGGTCAGCACGTCCACCTGGCGGCTCAGTTCCTTCAGCCGCTCCTTGTGGGTAACACCGAAGCGCTGCTCCTCGTCGATGATGAGCAGCCCCAGGTCCTTGAACTCCATGCCCTTTTGCAGCAGCTTGTGGGTGCCGATGAGGAGGTCCACCCGGCCCTCCTTCGCCAGCTCTAAAATGCGCTTCTGGTCCTTGGCCGGCGTGAAGCGGGACAGCACCTCAATCCGCACCGGGAAATCCCGGAAGCGTCCCATGGCCGTGGCGTAGTGCTGCTGGGCCAGGACGGTGGTGGGCACCAGAATGGCCGCCTGCTTCCCGTCCAGCACGCACTTCATCACCGCCCGGAGGGCCACCTCCGTCTTGCCGTAGCCCACGTCGCCGCAGAGGAGGCGGTCCATGGGCCGGGACTTTTCCATGTCCTGTTTGATCTCCGCCACCGCCCGGAGCTGGTCGTCGGTCTCCGCGTAGGGGAACGCCTCCTCAAACTCCCGCTGCCAGGGGGAGTCCGGGGAGAAGGCGAAGCCGGGACAGCGCTGGCGCTCGGCGTAGAGCTTCGTCAGACCCTTGGCCAGGTCCTTGACGGCCTTCTTGGCCCGGGTCTTCTGCTTGGCCCATTCGGCGCCGCCCAGCTTGTTCAGCTTCTGGCGGCCCTCGCCGTCCTCGCCCCCGCCGATATACTTGCTCACCAGGTCCAGCGCCGTGGCGGGGACGTAGAGGCAGTCTCCCCCGGCGTAGTCGATTTTGATATAGTCCTTCTCCACGCCGTCCACCGGCATCCGCTGGATGCCGGCGAAGCGGCCCACGCCGTGGTGGGTGTGGACCACCAGGTCCCCAGGCTTCAAGTCCGTGTAGGACTGAATCTTCTGGCGGTTGGAGTCCTTTTTGAGCCGGCCCCGCTTCCGGGAGGGAGCCATCAGCTGGCCCTCTGTCAGAACCGCCAGCTTCAGGGCCGGCCACTCGCATCCGGCGGAAAGGGCCCCCACGGCAATCCGAATCTCCCCAGGGGCTGGCATGGCGGTTCCCTTTACATCCAAGGCGGCGGGAATCCCCCGTTCCGACAGAAGATTGTGCAGGTTGTTCGCCCGGGTCTCCCCGCCGCAGAGGAGCAGCACGGCGCTGCCGTTTTCCCGGTACTGCTCCAGGTCCGCGACGGCGGTCTCCAGGCTACCGCCGTAAGAGCTGAGCTGCCGGGCGTTGACGCTCAAAAGGCCCTTGGGCGGATAGGGATAGCGGGATGTGGGCAGGGCATTGGCCATAATGACGGGGAACGCCTCCAGGGCGGCGTAGAGCTCCTCGGCGGAGAGCAGCAGCTTCGCGCAGTCCCCCGCCAGGACGCCCGCCTCCATCAGGGCCTCCAGGTCCTGCCGGTTCTGGAGCAGGGTCCCCTTCACCCGCTCGTCCACCCGGCCCGCCTCGCAGAGGAACACCACGGCGTCCTGCGGCAGGTAATGGACGCCCGCCACGGCGTCCGGATAGACGGCGGCCAGGTAGCGGTCCATGCCGTTGGGAACGGCCCCGCTTTTCAGCCGTTCGCCGTCCTCCCGGAGGCGGGCGGCGGCGGGAGCCCCTTTTTTCTCCAATTTTGCCGCCAGCGCCAGCAGCTTCTCCCCCAGGCCCTCCAGGCCCCCCTCCGCCTGCCGGGGCAGGACCTCGGCGGCGGGAAGGATCAGGGCGGAGTCCAGGTTCGCCGTCCGCCGCTGGGTGCCGGGGTCGAAGGCCCCCATGGAGTCGATCTCATCGTCGAAGAACTCACAGCGGAGGGGCTGGTCCATCAGGGGGGAGAACACGTCCAGGATGCCTCCCCGGAGGGCAAACTGGCCCACGCCCTCCACCTGCTGGCAGCGGACATACCCGGCGGAGAGAAGCCGGTCCGCCAGCTCCGGCAAGTCCTGCCGGTCCCCTGCCCGCAGGGTCACGGACAGCTCCCTCAGCAGCCTTGGGGGCAGGGTCCGGGCCATCAGGGCGTCGGCGGCGGCTACGACAGCCCCGGGAGCGCCCTGGGCCATGGCGTACAGCGCCGCCAGGCGGCCCCGCTCCCAATCCCGGGAGGATACGGCTCCGGGGCGGAGCTGCCACTCCCGGGAGAGCAGCGTTACCGGCGGCTCACCCAAAAGGGCCTCCAGGTCCCCCGCCAGCTGGCGGGCCTCTCCCTCGTCGCCGCAGACGAACACCGCCGGGCGGCCCGCCGCCCGGGCCACAGCCGCACCCAGGCAGGCCCGCTGAACGGGCTGGAGCCCCGTCACCGCAGCGGGACAGCCGCCGTCCTCCACACGGCGCAGGAGCTCCCCCGCCTCTGGAAGGGTCATCAATGTTTCCAGCAGATGCTTCATGACTAATCCCTTTATAATTCAGTTAAAGTCGTTCATGGCCCTCTGGCAGCCGTGCTCTATGACGCACGCCGCCGCCTCAATGGCCCGCTTGAAGGCTTTCAGCAGGACCTCCCGCTCCTTCTGGGAGGGAACGCCGATGACCCAGTCGATCATGCCGTCCTTGTCCTCCGGAGCCCCGGTGCCAATCTTGACACGGGGAAAATCCTGGGTCCCCAGGTGGGCGATGATGTTCTTGATCCCGTTGTGCCCTCCGGCGGAGCCGCTGGGCCGGACCCGCAGCTTCCCGGCGGGGAGGGACACGTCGTCGTAGATCACCAGCACGCGGTCCGGCGGGATCTTGTAGAACTGCGCCGCCTCCCGCACCGCCTCGCCGGAGAGGTTCATGTAGGTCTGGGGCTTCATCACCAGGCACCTGGCCCCGGCGAATTCCATCAGATTATAGGCGGACTTGAACTTCACCTTGTTCAGCTTCACGCCCTTTTGCTCCGCCAGCAGCTCCACGGCGCGGAAGCCCATGTTGTGCCGGGTGTTCTCATACTTCGGGCCGGGATTCCCCAGCCCCGCGATCAACCACTCCACAGAGGAGCCGCCCTTGTTTCCAAACAGCATATCGGTCCCGCCTTTCCACTTTAACAAAAGATTCGACAAATCCGAATAACCCACTTAGGCGGGGAAGTAGCACTTCCCCGCCTTGTATGGCCTTATCCGTATGGATGGAGCCCTCCCCCCGCCCCACCGTCTCCGCCATCGTGCGGAACGCCGGGAGAAGCGCCAGGCATGGAGCGCACAAGGTTCCCTTTGGGTCCTTTTTCTCTCGGGAAAGGGGCCTCAGCGGAACAGCTTGGAGATGGAAACCTCCTGATAGATGCGCTCAATGGCCTCGCAGAACATGGGGGCCACAGAAAGATACTTGATCTTCGCGCTCAGCTCCGGCTTGATGGCCGGGATGGTGTCCAGCAGGGCCAGCTCCTGAATGGGGCTGGCGTTGATCCGGTCGATGGCCGGGCCGGAGAGCACCCCGTGGGAGGCGCAGGCGTGGACGCTGCGGGCCCCGTTCTCCATCAGAGCCTGGGCGGCGTTGCAGAGGGACCCGCCGGTGTCCACCAGGTCGTCGAAGAGGATGCAGTCCCGGCCCTCCACGTCGCCGATGACGTTCATGACCTCGCACTGGTTGGCCCGCTGGCGGCGCTTATCCACGATGGCCAGCTGCATGTGCAGCTTCTGGGCAAAGGCCCGGGCCCGGGAGACGGAGCCCACGTCCGGGGACACCACCACCATGTCCTCGCAGCTGCCGCCGAACTTCTTGGCGTAGTAGTCCACGAAGATGGGATTGCCTGCCAGATTGTCCACCGGGATATCGAAGAAGCCCTGGATCTGGGCGGCGTGGAGGTCCATGGTCAGCACCCGGTCCGCCCCGGCGGCGGTGATCATGTTGGCCGCCAGCTTGGCGGTGATGGGGTCCCGGGCCTTGGCCTTCCGGTCCTGGCGGGCATAGCCGTAATAAGGTATGACGGCGGTGATCCGGCCCGCCGAGGCCCGCTTCAGGGCGTCGATGATGATCAGCAGCTCCATCAGGTTGTTATTGACCGGGCTGCAGGTGGGCTGGACCACGAAAACGTCGCTGCCCCGGACGGTCTCATACAGGGAGACGAACACCTCGCCGTCGGAAAAGGCGCCGACCTCGGCCTCTCCCAGCTTCGTGCCCATCTGTGCGCAGATTTCCTTCGCCAGCTTCAGGTTCGCGTTGCCGGAGAACACCTTGATGTCTTTCCCGTGTGAAATCATATCCTAAACGCTCTCTTTCCATGACCGGTCGGTCATTTTATTTTTTGTCCAGCCGCGCCAGCGGGCCGGACGAATTCACTCCGCTCCCTTACCGGCTCCCTTCCGGGGCCTTTTCCGGCCGCAGCAGCGCCTCGATCTCCGCCACGGTCTCCGGCCCGTAGACCGGCAGCCAGCCGGAAACCAGCTCCGCCCCCTGCACGCTGTTGGTCATCTTCACCCGCCAGATCTCCCGAAGCTCCCGGCCCGGGGCGGCGTAGGCAAAGCCCGGCCCGGCCTGCTCCATGGGGAACGCGGCCCGGGGGAGCACCAGCACCGGCTCGTCCGTATCCAAAAACGCCTCCAGCTCCGTCCACTGCTCGGAAACCTGCGCCTCTGGGGGCAGGAGCCCGCGGGCCTCCTCCGCGAACCGGGGCCCGCAGACAGCGAAAAGCCGCTGAACGCCTTCGGCCCGCAATCGGTCGCATACCCAGGACAGGATGGGACGGGACAGCACGGTTTCCAGCATCAGCGGCTTCAAGCCCGCCGGGACGGCGGCATCTTCCTCAAACATCAAAACAGCCCTCTCCAGGCATCTCATAAGCGTCCCTCCTTTGCATATTTTTACTAAAGGTAAGTACATTATATCAAATTTTTGGGGAAAATCCAGTGGTTCCTTTGAATTTGTCTCTAAAATTTTTTCCAAATCTTTTCCTTTTTCTTGTTCGTTTTTGTCAGAGCCTACGGAAAACGGAAAAAAAGCCCCTGCTTCTCCCCAAATTTTTCGTCGTTTCGCAGAATTTGATTTTTTCCACTGGTACGTTTTACTCAAAAATGCAATTTCTGCAAAGAATATAGTTGAATTTGTCCAGGTAATGGATTACAATAATACCATTCCAAAGAATCTGTAGAGAAAGCGAGGCCGGAGGTCATGCTGCACGTCGTGCTGGTAGAGCCGGAGATCCCCCAGAACTGCGGGAACATCGCCCGCACCTGCGCCGCCACCGGCTCCAGCCTTCACCTGATCCGCCCCCTGGGCTTCGACATCTCCCAGTCCGCCATCCGGCGGAATATGAAGCGCTGCGGCCTGGACTACTGGCACCTGGTGGAGGTTACCGACTATGAAAGCCTGGAGGACCTGTTCCGCCGCCATCCCGAGGCCGCGCGGGATCTCTGGCTCGCTACCACCAAGGCCCCCCGGCCATACGCCGGGGCGGCGTTCACGGCGGACAGCTGGCTCTTTTTCGGCAAGGAGACCGCCGGACTGCCCCTCCCCTTCCGGGAGAGGTTCCGGGACCGCTGCGTCCGCCTGCCCATGGCGGGCGGGGCCAGGAGCCTGAACCTGAGCAACGCCGTGGCCGTCTGCGTGTATGAGGCCCTGCGGCAAAACGGCTTCCCCGGCCTGCTGGGCACGGGGGAAATGGCCCTCGATGATGTTTCAACCGGCGTTCGCGCCGAGAAATAAGTTCTTTTTAGGAGGAGTCCTGATATGAATTACAGCAAGAAAACCGTCAAAGATGTGGAAGTATCCGGCAAAAAGGTGCTGCTGCGCTGCGACTTCAACGTCCCCCAGGACAAGGAGACCGGCGCCATCACCAGCGACAAGCGCATCGTGTCCGCTCTGCCCACGATTCAATATCTGCTGGAGAACAACGCCGCCGTCATCGCCTGCTCTCACCTGGGCAAGCCTGAGGCCAGCTTTGACAAGTGGGTGAAGAAGCAGACCGAAAAAGGAAAAGACCCTGCCTCCCTCACCGAGGAGGCGTGGAAGAAGTCCCTGGCAAAGCTGAGCCTGGCCCCCGTGGCCAAGCGCCTGGGCGAGCTGCTGGGCAAGCCCGTCTCCATAGCCGCCGACGTGGTGGGCGAGGACGCCAGGGCCAAGGCCGCCGCCCTGAAGCCCGGCGAGATTCTGCTGCTGGAGAACACCCGTTTTGAAAAGGGCGAGACCAAGAACGACCCGGAGCTGGCCAAGGCTATGGCCTCCATGGCGGAGATCTACGTCTCCGACGCCTTCGGCGCGGTGCACCGGGCCCACGCCTCCACCGCCGGCGTGGCGGCCTACCTGCCCGCCGTCTCCGGCTTCCTGATCCAGAAGGAGCTGGACTTCCTGGGCGGCGCCATCGCCAATCCCAAGCGGCCTCTGGTGGCCATCCTGGGCGGGGCCAAGGTCTCATCCAAGATCGGCGTCATCAACAACCTGCTGGAGATTGCGGACACCATCATCATCGGCGGCGGAATGTCCTACACCTTCTCCGCCGCCCAGGGCGGCAAGGTGGGCGACAGCCTGCTGGAGGCCGACTGGATAGACTATTCCAAGGAGATGATCGCCAAGGCCGCGGCCAAGGGCGTGAAGTTCCTCCTGCCGGTGGACACCGTCTGCGGCGACAAATTCGCTCCCGACGCCAAGAGCCAGATTGTCAAGGGCGGCGAGATCCCCGACGGCTGGGAGGGCCTGGACATCGGGCCTGAGACCGTGAAGCTCTATTGTGACGCCGTGGCCGGCGCGGGTACCGTCATCTGGAACGGCCCCATGGGCGTGTTTGAGTTCCCCGCCTTCGCCAAGGGCACCGAGGCCATGGCGGAGGCCCTGAGCAAGACCTCCGCCATCACCGTCATCGGCGGCGGAGACAGCGCGGCGGCGGTTGAGCAGCTGGGCTACGCCGATAAGATGAGCCATATCTCCACCGGCGGCGGCGCCTCCCTGGAATTCCTGGAGGGCAAGGAGCTGCCCGGCGTGGCGTGCCTGCTGGACAAGTAAGGGCCTTTCCGCCGGTTTGAGGGAAAAAAGTTCAGGAAAAGTCCTTGACGCCCTTGACATTTCCCCCTAATTCGGCTATATAATAGTTGATTGCTTTTCAGCTTTCTCACGGGCCCTTCCGCCCGCCATTGCGAAAACATAAATATAAAGGAGTTTTGAACATCATGAACCGCAGATACCGCAAAACTGTCATCGCCGGCAACTGGAAAATGAACATGACCGCCTCCGAGACCAAGAAATTCGCCGAGGATATCCGCAAAATCATGCCCCGCGCCAAGTGGTGCGAGACCCTGCTCTGCGTCCCCGCCTGCAACATTCCCGTCGCCTCCAAGGCCTTCAAGGACCTGCGCATCTCCGTGGGCGCCGAGAATGTCTACTTCGAGGAGAAGGGCGCTTACACCGGCGAGGTGTCCGCCGAAATGCTCAAGGACCTGGCCGTCAAATACGTCATCATCGGCCACAGCGAGCGCCGCCAGTACTTCGGCGAAACCGACCAGACCGTAAACAAAAAGGTCCACGCCGTGCTGAACGCCGGCATGAGCCCCATCATCTGCGTGGGCGAGAGCCTGGAGCAGCGGGAGACCGGCATCACCAACGAGTGGATCGCCCTGCAGGTGAAGAGCGCCCTCTTCGGCGTGCCCGCCGACAAGCTGCGCCGCTGCATCATCGCCTATGAGCCCATCTGGGCCATTGGCACCGGCAAGACCGCCACCGCCGAACAGGCCGGCGAGGTCTGCTCCAACATCCGCGCCACCATCCGCTCCCTGTACGGCGCCCGGGTGGCCCGGAGCGTCACGATCCAGTACGGCGGGTCCATGAACGAGAAGAACGCCGCCGAGCTGCTGGCCCAGCCCGACATCGACGGAGGCCTCATCGGCGGCGCGTCCCTCGTGCCCGAGAAGTTTGTGGAGATCATCAACGCAGCGAACCAAGAGTAATGGAATTTCGGGGGGGAGCAGGCTCCCCCCCGGCCTCCCCCGCCATCAGTCCTTGGACTGATGCCGCCTCGGACAGCCGTTAGCGGCTTTGCCGCTTTCCGGATGCCGGATCCCCCCCTGCGGGGGCAAGGCGGCTGGGGCCAGGAATTTCCGTGACGCGCATGCCGTCACGAAAATGATTTCAATTCTCCCATGAGGAGGAGCTTTTAATGAACAAAACACCGACTACTTTAATCATCATGGATGGCTTCGGCACCGGCGGCGGCGAGACGGGAAACGCCGTCAAAACCGCGAAAACGCCCCGGCTGGACAAGTTCTTCCAGGAGTTCGCCCACACCACCCTCTCCGCCTCCGGGCTGGACGTGGGCCTGCCCGACGGGCAGATGGGCAACAGCGAGGTGGGCCACACCAACATCGGTGGCGGCCGGGTGGTCTTCCAGGACCTGCCCCGCATCACCCGGGCCATCGAGGACGGCAGCTTCTTTCAGAACCCCGCCTATCTCCACGCCATGGACGCGTGCCTGGAAAAGGGCTCTGCCCTGCACCTGTTCGGGCTTTTGTCCGACGGCGGCGTTCACTCCCACCTGACCCACCTCTTCGCCCTGCTGAAAATGGCGAAGGACAAGGGGCTCACCCGGGTCTATATCCACGCCTTCCTGGACGGGCGGGACGTGTCCCCCACCTCCGGCGCGGGCTTTGTCGCCCAAACCGCCGCCAAGTGCGAGGAAATCGGCGTGGGCAAGATCGCCACGGTCATGGGCCGTTACTATGCCATGGACCGGGACAAGCGCTGGGACCGGGTGGAGCAGGCCTATGACGCCATGGTCTACGGCGAGAGCCCCATCAACAATCCGGACCCTGTGGACGCGGTGAAGAAATCCTATGAAAAGGGCGTCACCGACGAGTTTGTGGAGCCTGTGGTCTGCGACGCCGACGGGTCCATTTCCGACAACGACAGCGTAATCTTCTTCAACTTCCGCCCTGACCGGGCCCGGGAGATCACCCGGGCCCTGGTGGACCCGGAATTCGACGGCTTTACCCGGCAGATTTTCCCCCTGGCCTTTGTCTGCAACACGGAGTATGACGCCTCCATGCCCAACGTGGAGGTGGCCTTCCCCCGGGTGCTGGTGAACAACGGCTTGGGCGAGTACCTCAGCAAAATGGGCATGACCCAGCTCCGCATTGCCGAAACGGAGAAGTACGCCCACGTGACCTTCTTCTTCAACGGCGGCAGCGAGACCGTTTTCCCGGGCGAGGACCGGGTGCTGATTCCCTCCCCCAAGGTGGCTACCTATGACCTCCAGCCGGAAATGAGCGCCCCGGAGGTTTGCGAAAAGTGCGTGGAGCGCATCGAGTCCGGGGCCTATGACGTCATCATCCTGAACTTTGCCAACTGCGACATGGTGGGCCACACCGGCGTATTCGACGCCGCCGTCAAGGCCGTGGAGACCGTGGATACCTGCGTAGGCAAGGTGGTGGACGCCACCTTGAAAATGGGCGGTATTGCCATGATCACCGCCGACCACGGAAACGCGGAGCAAATGGTGGAGCCCGACGGAAGCCCCATGACCGCCCACACCACCAATCCCGTGCCCTTTATCCTCTGCGGCGCGGGGTCCGAGCTGCGGGCGGACGGACGGCTGGCGGATATCGCGCCGACCATGCTGGATGTGATGGGCCTGGCCTGCCCGCCGGAGATGGACGGAAAGACCCTGATCGTACAGTAAGCGCCTTTCCCCGGGTTTCACCGCGCCAGCGTGAAGCGCCGCCCTTTTACAGCCTGACAAAATCCAGGGCAGGACTGCCGAGTGCCGGCGGTCCTGCCCTGGTTCTTTGTATCCGTTTTGCCGGCGCCTTAGAGCGCCTCCCGCAGCCTACGCCAGCAGGAGCAGACGCTTTAAAAATTCCACGCCCTTGGGAAGCACCGTCTCGTCGTCGAAGCAGAACTCCGGGGAGTGGAGCTCCGGCGTGCCGCCTACCCCCAGCAGGAAGAACAGGCCCGGGACCCGCCGCTGGTAGAAGGAGAAATCCTCCGCCGTCAGGGTGGGGGCCTCCAGCGGCAGGGGCGCGGCCTCCCCCAGCCCGGAGCGGACCGTCTCATAAAGCCCCTCATGGTTCCAGACGGCGGGGTAGCCCTCGTTTAAATAAACCTTCACGCCGCAGCCGGTCTCCGACGCGATCTCCCGCCCGATCCGCTCCAGCCCCTGGCGGCAGAGAACCTGGGTCTCGTCCCGGAAGGTGCGGAGGCTCCCCTCCAGCACGGTCTTCCCGCTGACGGCGTTCCGCACCGTGCCGGAGACCATCTTCCCAAAGCGCAGAACCACCGGCTCTTCTCCCGGCAGGGTCCCCGCCATGGCATAGGCCCGGCGGAGATACTCCGCTCCCGCCGCCAAGGCGTCGATCCCCTCCTCTGCCTTGCCGATGTGGACGCTTTTGCCGGTGAGGGTCACCGTTACCTCGTTGGACCGGGCCATGATGGGGCCGGGGCGGCAATAGACCCTCCCCTGCTCCAGCTTGGGCCACAGATGCATGGCGAACACCCGGGCCGCGTGGTACTGCTCCAAAATACCGGTTTCGCAGAGCCGCTCCGCGCCGCCGGTGGTCTCCTCGGAGGGCTGGAAGAGAAAGAGCACGTTCCGGGGCAGCGCTTCCCGGTGGGAAGCGGCGTACTCCGCCAGGGCCAGGGCCATGGCGGTGTTTCCGTCGTGGCCGCAGGCGTGCATGGCCCCGGTATTTCCGGAGGAAAAGGCCAGGCCGGTGGCCTCTTCAATGGGCAGTGCGTCCATATCCGCCCGGAAGGCCGCGGTCTCCGGCTTTCCCGCGTCCAGGAAGGCGCAGACACTGGAGGGAATGGGGGAAAACGCCTCCAGCTCAAAGCTGGCCAGGGCGGAACGGACATAGGCGCAGGTCTCCGGCAGACGGTCGTCCAGCTCGGGGATACGGTGCAGGGCGCGGCGGTACTCGACAACGGACAGCATGGCGTTGCCTCCTTCTTTTTCCATGATATTCAGCGCTTTCTAATATAACACGCCTTGTTGGCGGGAGGCAAGGGCCAGCAGTGTTTTTGTCGGTTTCCACAAGAGTTTTTTCCGCCTACCCCCTTGCAACCGAGGTTGGAAGATGATATGATAGCAAAAAATGAGATAGAGGCGCGGAGACGATGAGGTCGCGGGAGCCGGCAGGCTGGGAACGCGAGGGAGGCAGCTCCGCCGAATCTTTCGCCCAGGCATGGGCGGAGGGTGGGCCCGGCGGGAAGACCTTCGGGACTGTCCGCGGCGATGCGCCGCGGGGGCGCTATCCGCTTACAGAACCGCCATGCCGTTTCCGGCGTGGAGCCTGTCGGTAGGAGCGCGGCCTCTACCGGCTTTTTTTATATGAAACCGCCATCCCCCAACTATATCAACATCTGGAGGGCACTCAAATGAAATTCAACAACCCCACCGGCTCCATCGTCGCCATGATTACCCCCTTCCACGAGGACGGCAGCGTCAACTTCGACGTCCTCACCGAACTCCTGGAGCGGCAGATCGCCGCCGGGACCGACGGCATCCTCACCCTGGGCACCACCGGAGAATACCCCACCATGAGCCACGAGGAGGACGCCTCCGTGGTAGCCCACACCGTCAAGGTGGTGAACGGCCGGGTGCCCGTCATCGTGGGCAGCGGCTCCAACTGCACCGCCACCCAAATCGAGAAGAGCGTGGAATACCAGGATATGGGGGCCGACGCCCTGCTGCTTATCGCCCCCTACTACAACAAGGCCAATCCCCAGGGCATGGTCCGCCACTTCGCCGATACGGCGGACCGGGTGAAGATCCCCTGCCTCCTCTACAACGTTCCGGGCCGCACCGGCTGCTCCATCCCCGTCTCCGTGGTGGAACAGCTCAGCAGGCATCCTCAGATCTGCGGCATCAAGGAGGCCAGCGGAGACATGTCCTACGCCATGAAGATCGCCCGCTGCGTGGGCCCGGACTTCGCCCTCTACTCCGGCAACGACGATATCACCCTGCCCCTGATGAGCATCGGCGGCAGCGGGGTCATCTCCGTCTTCGCCAACGTGATGCCCGGCATGTGCCATCAAATCGTGGCGGACTACGCCGGCGGAAACCAGGCCCGGGCCCTGGAGAACCAGCTGAAATACCTGGAGCTGATGAACGGCCTCTTCATGGAGGTGAATCCCATTCCCGTCAAGTCCGCCATGAATATGATGGGCCTGAACGCGGGCCCCATGCGCCTGCCCCTGTGCGAGATGAGCGGTGAGCACCAGAAGGCCCTCCGGGCCATGCTGGAGGAGGCGGGACTGCTGTGAGGTATATTCTGATCGGCCGGGGGAAAATGGGCCGCCTGATCCAGGAGACCGCCCAGGCTGCCGGGGACGAGATCGAAGCCGCCTTCGGCCGGGAGGACCTGGACCGGCTGGGGAAGCTGGGCCGGGCGGCCGACGTGGTCATCGACTTCTCCCGGCCCGAGGCCCTGCCGGAAATCGCCTCCTACGTCCGCCGGACCGGGACCCCCCTGCTCTCCGGCACTACCGGCTTCACCCCGGAGCAGCTCCGGCAGGTCGAGGCCCTGGGGACCTCCGCCCCGGTGCTGTGGAGCGCCAACTTCTCCCTGGGCGTCGCCGTGCTCTACCGGGCCCTGGCGGCGGTCTCCGGGGTGCTGAAGCCCGATTTTGACATCGAGCTGACGGAAACCCACCACAACCAGAAGGCCGACGCCCCCAGCGGCACCGCCAAGCTGCTGCTGGAGGCCATCGACCCCGCCCACGCCCTGACGCCGGTCTATGGCCGGGAGGGAACCACCGGCCGGCGGCGGAAGGAGGAGATCGGCGTCCACGCCCTCCGGGGCGGCACCGCGGCGGGGACCCACACCGTCCACTTCTTCGGCCCCGACGAGGAGCTGGAGTTCACCCACCGGGCGGCCAGCCGCCAGATTTTCGTCAACGGCGCGCTGCACATGGCCCGGCTGCTGCCAGGGAAGCCCAACGGGGTATACAGCCTGCAAAAAATCTTATTCGGAGAGTGAGTTCCTTTTCTTGAAAGATGTGAGGCTCTTTGCGAATGCAGAGCATGAGCAGCAGAGCCTCAGAGCCGCTTGCGGCAAAGGAACCAAAAGAACGTTAACACGCTATGTACCCTGTACTAACACCAAGTCTATGCGGCGGCAGCGCAGCCAGCATTTTTACGGAGGTTTTTTATGAACGCCCAGGAAATCATCGACTATATCGCAAACTCGGAAAAAAAGACCCCGGTGAAGCTCTACATCAACACCACCGGCCCCGTGGACTTCGGTTCCGCCAAAGTCTTCGGCTCCGGGAACAGCTTCACGGTTTTCGGCGACTGGGCCGAGCTGGCCCCCATTCTGGAGGCCAGCCGGGATAAGGTTACCGACTATGTTGTGGAAAACGACCGCCGGAACTCCGGCGTTCCCCTGCTGGACCTGAAAGGCGTCCAGGCCCGGATTGAGCCCGGCGCCATCATCCGGGAGAAGGTGGAAATCGGCCAGGGCGCCGTCATTATGATGGGGGCCGTTATCAACATCGGCGCCGTGGTGGGCCCGGGCACCATGATTGACATGGGGGCCGTGCTGGGCGGCCGGGCCACCGTGGGGGCCCGCTGCCACATCGGCGCGGGAGCCGTGCTGGCCGGAGTGGTGGAGCCTGCCTCCGCCACGCCCGTCATCGTGGAGGACGGGGTGCTGGTAGGCGCCAACGCCGTGGTCATTGAGGGGGTCCATATCGGCAAAAACGCCGTGGTAGCCGCCGGGGCCGTGGTTATTGAGGACGTGCCCGACAACGCCGTTGTAGCGGGAAGCCCCGCCCGGGTCATCAAGATGAAGGACGAAAAGACCGAAGGCAAAACCGCTCTGGTGGACGCACTCCGTAAACTTTAAAACAGAAAAGACCGCCTGGGACTGTACTTCCCAGGCGGTTTTTCGCTGCCGCCGCTTCGCCCCGGCTGAACTCCAGGCGACCAGAGCGAACGAAAGTTCCTTTGGTTCCTTTCCTTTCAAGGAAAGGAACTTACCAGACCAGCGTCGCGAAATAATCCTCCAGCGTCTCCGCCCGGCGGATCAGCTCCACGCCGCCGTCCTCCCGGAGGAGCAGCTCCGCCGAGCGGAGCTTGCCGTTATAGTTGTAGCCCATGGAAAACCCGTGGGCCCCCGCGTCGTGAATCACCAGCAGGTCCCCCACGTCCACCTTGGGCAGCATTCGGTCCACGGCGAATTTGTCGTTGTTCTCGCAGAGGCTCCCCGCCACGTCGTACTTGTGGTCCCGGCGGGCATCCTCCTTCCCCATCACCGTGATATGGTGGTACGCGCCGTACATGGCGGGGCGCATCAGGTTACAGGCACATGCATCCACGCCGATATACTCCTTATAAATGTGTTTCTCATGGATCACCCGGGTGACCAGATGGCCGTAAGGAGCCAGCATATAGCGGCCCAGCTCCGTATACAGCGCCACGCCGTCCATCCCGGCGGGGAGCAGAATCTCCTCATAGGCTTTCCGCACGCCCTCGCCAATGACGGCGATGTCGTTCTCCGGCTCCTCCGGGCGGTAGGGCACACCCACGCCGCCGGAGAGGTTGATGAACGTGACCCGGCAACCCGTCTCCGCCTGGAGCTCCGCCGCCAGCTGGAAGAGGATGCGGGCCAGGGCGGGATAATAGTCGTTGGACAGCGTATTGGAGGCCAGGAAGGCGTGAAGGCCGAACTCCTTGACCCCCAGCTCCTTCAGCCGCCGGAACGCCTCCGCCAGCTGGGGCCGGGTCATGCCGTATTTCGCGTCGCCGGGGGTGTCCATCACCTGCACGCCGTCCCGGCTCTCCCCCAGGGTGAACACCCCGCCGGGGTTGTAGCGGCAGCAGATCTTCTCCGGGACCTTCCCCACGGCGTCCACCAGGGTGTCGATGAGGGTAATGTCGTCCAGATTGATGATCCCCCCCAGGCGCTGGGCGGCCTGGAACTCCTCCTCCGTGGTGTTGTTGGAGGAGAACATGATCCCCTCCTCCCCGGTGATCCCGCAGCGCTCCGCCAGGGCCAGCTCCGCCAGAGACGAGCAGTCGCAGCCGCAGCCCTCCTGGTGAAGAATCTTCAAAATGGCGGGGGTGGGGGTGGCCTTGACGGCGAAGTACTCCCGGAAGCCGGGATTCCAGGCAAAGGCGGCCTTCAGCCGCCGGGCGTTCTCCCGGATGCCCTTCTCGTCGTAAATGTGGAAGGGCGTGGGGTATTGAGCGGCAACGGCCTCCAGCTGCTCTTTTGTCATAAAGGGTGTTTTCATAAAACGACCTCGCATTTTTAAAATATGATTTTTCTATTGTATCCGCCGCCTTCCCGCCCTGTCAAGGAATTTTAGAAAAATTCTCCCGGATTTTGGTGGAAGCCGCGAAATTCTCTCGTTTCCCTCTTAACATATATAGGCTTCCGATCTATAATATAGACAGTCAATATATCGGTAATCTATATATAAGGAGGCCGCTCATGGAACTGGAAAAGGGCCTGGTCAGCGGAAGCATGTCCCTGCTGGTTTTAAGGAAGCGCTGATTTAATCAACGTGTGCAGATTTGCGCCAGAAATTTTCGCTGGCAAGGAAGAAAATCGCAGAAATCCTGGCGGATTTCAAGATTTTCTGACGCAGATCAGCGGAAATTTAAGGCGTAAAGATGTGCGCGGGGATTAAATCAGTGCTTCCTTAAAGCTGCTGGAGGACAGGGACCTGTACGGCTACCAGATGATCGACGAGCTGCGGCGGCGGAGCGAGGACGCCTTCCGCCTGAAAGCGGGGACCCTCTACCCCCTCCTCCACAGCCTGGAGGAAAAGGGGTTTGTCACCGCTTATGAGCAGACGGCGGAGTCCGGGAAAACCCGGCGGTATTACCACCTGACCAAGCAGGGCCGGAGCGCGCTCCAGGAGAAGGAAACGGCCTGGAACGCCTACGCCCGTGCCGTGGGCCGGGTTCTGAAAGGGGGCGCGTGCCTTGCCGGAGCGTAAGACCATCGCCGCCTATCTGGAGGCGGTGCAGGGGCAGATTCGCTGGAAGCGGGCCCGTCCCCTGCTGGTCCGGGAGCTGGAGCGGCACCTGGAGGACCAGCGAGACGATTTCCTAAAAGAGGGCAAGGCCCCCGATGAGGCGGAGCGGCTGGCGGTGGAGGACATGGGCGACCCGGTGACCGTGGGGACCGAGCTGGACCGGGTGCACCGGCCCCGGCCCCAGTGGGGATTGCTGGGGCTGACCATTGCCCTGGCGGCAATCGGGGTGGTCCTGCTGGTGCTTTTCCGCCAGTCCTATGTCCAGCAGATGGGTATCATGAGGTTCCTGGCCTCCCTAGGTCTGGGCACAGTGGCCATGCTGGGGATGTACTTTTTCGACGTATCCCGGCTGGTCCGGCACGCAAGGGCCGTGTACATAGGAACTCTGGCAATGACGGTTCTGCTCCGGGCGGTCCTGTATCCCACCTATTACAACGCCCTCATGTCAGCGCTGTATCCTCTTATCTATGCTCTCTGGCTTTACAGCTTCCGGGGCAAAGGCTGGAAAGGGTTTGTCCTTGTCATTCTAGGCGGCGTTCCCCTGGCGGTGAGCTGCGAGGTCATCCCCTCCATGTCAAGTCTTTCGGTGCTGCTGCTCTCCGGCCTGGTGGTGACACTTTACGCCGTGGGGCGGGACTGGTTCGGCGTGGGCCGGTGGAAGGGGCTTGCGTCGGCCCTGGCGATCCCTGCCCTTCTGCTAACCTGGCTTCTTTCCCAGGGCTATCTCAGCTCTCTTCGCGGAAGGCTTCAAATCGCCCTCCACCCGGAACAGGATAAATTGGGCAGGGGCTTCAGGGGCTTTATTCTCCAGGCTTTCTGGCAGGACGTCCCGCCCCTCCGGCAGCACGGGAGCGTTGGCGCCGCCGTCCACGCCGGGGTGCGGGTCCGCGTCTTAACCAGCGGCGGCCAGGAGATGCGGCCCATTGACTTCTCCCACGGCTTCCTCCCCGCCTCCATGGCGGCGGCCTGGGGCTGGGTCCCCCTGCTGGTCCTGCTGGCGGCGCTGGGGGGGCGGTTCCTCTGGCTGCTGGTGAAGGGCCTGCGGCAGAGCTATCTGCCGGGCCGTCTGGTGGTGCTGGCGGTAACCTTGACGCTGGGGCTTCAAACCCTGTTCAGTGCGGCGCTGAACTTCGGCTTTGTGCTGTTCTCCGCCAGCCTGCCCTTGGTGGTGGGGAACTTCCAGACAGTGGTGGACATGGCCCTTATCGGCCTGGCCCTGTCGGTGTTCCGGGGAGATTCCGTCGCCCGGGAGGAGCCAGGCGGCCCCCTCCCCCAGCGAAAACGGCTGCGGCTCCGCATTGAGTACCAATAATTGGTTTCCACAAAAAACCACCCGGCGTCTTGACCATCGGGTGGTTTTCCTATATAATAAGCAATTGTCAGCGAGGACCCTCTTCCGCGGCTCCGACGGGCGGCGGAATTTTTTTACACATTCAATCGACAAAAAACGACGAAAGGAACCTGCTATGCGTCACATTCGACTGCCCAAGCGCATCCTCTCCGGCCTTATGACCGGGGCTCTGCTCCTCACCCCCGCCATGGCCTTCACCGACACCGGCGGACACTGGGCCGAGGCAAGCGTAAACAAGTGGAGCCAGGAGTACGGCGTGCTCCAGGGCTACGACGACGGGTCCTTCCGGCCTGACGCCTCCATCACCCGGGGGGCCTTCGCCGGAATTCTGGACCGCTTCCTCCAGTTCCAGTCCGCCGCCCCCGCCGGGACCTTCTCCGACACCACGGGGAACCGCTGGGAGGACTCCATTTTGAAGCTCAACGCCGCCGGGGTATACCTGGGCAGCGAGGGCAAGGCCCTGCCGGGAGACAGCATCACCCGCCAGCAGGCCATGACCATGGTGGCCCGGGCCTTCCAGCTAGGGGGAACGGACAACGCCCTGGCTTACTACGACGAGGCCCAGGTGGCGGGCTACGCCCGGCCTTACATCGCGGAGCTCACCGCCCGGGGCTGGATCACCGACGCGACGGACAACAGCTTCCGCCCCACGGAGGCCCTGACCCGGGCGGAGCTGGTGAACCTGCTGAACAACATGATCCAGGTCCTGATCCAAACCAGCGGAAGCTACTCCAGCAGCGTGGAGGGCAGTCTCCTCATCAACGCCGCGGGCGGCGCGGACCTGTCCAATATGACCGTCACCGGAGACCTGCTCATCGCCCCCGGCGTCACCGGGGCCGTTACCCTGGACAACGTGACGGTCTCCGGGGAAATCCGGAATTTCAGCTCTGTCACGCCTCAGATTCTCAACACTTCAACCGAGGCCCCCGTCACGCCTGTGGACCCGGTGACCCCGGCGCAGCCTGTCCGCCCCGAAGAGCCCGGGACCCCCGGCTCGGGGAATGACTTTGACTGGGGCATTGTCGTGGTGCCCACTCCTGCGGACCCCAGCGCCCCGGTAACGCCGGAACAGCCCGCCGGGCCCGGCATCCAGCCCAGCGAGGTCTACACCCCCGGCGTTACCACCGGGGAGACCATCGACTACAACGACCGGAAGATCCCCGTCTACGCGGGCACAGAGCGGAATCAGCTCCAGAACGGAGACTTCATCTGGGCTGCGGACCACCCGGACCGGCTGGTTTACACCGGCTCCCAGTTCCGCACCCGCTTCGGCATCGACGTCTCCGCCTATCAGAACCGGGCCAGCGCAAACGAGACCATCGACTGGCAGGCGGTTCGGAGCGACGGTGTGGAGTTCGCCATGGTCCGCATCGGCCTCCGGGGCTACTCCTCCGGCAAAATCAGCGAGGACGCCTTCTACCGCCAGAATATCGAGGGTGCCATGGCCGCCGGGATCGAGACCGGCGTGTACTTCTTCGCCCAGGCCATCACCGTAGAGGAGGCCATCGAGGAGGCGGATTTCGTCATCGATCGCCTCCGGGGCCTGAACATCAACGGCCCTGTAGCCTATGACTGGGAAATGCACGACTCTACCTACCGGGTCTACGGCACCTCGCCGGAGATGGCCACCGCCTGCGCCATCGCCTTCTGCAAACGCATTCAGGAGGCGGGCTACACGCCCATGATCTACGCCGGGACCTATGTCAGCTACGTGAAGTACGACCAGGGGGCCATCGCGCCGTACCTCTGCTGGTATCCCGAGTATAAAAGCGAGAGCTCGGAGAAGCTGTGCCCGACCCTTTACTATCAGCCGGACTACTGGCAGTTCTCCAGCAAGTGCTCCGTCGCCGGCATCGGCGGCAATGTGGATGTGAACATTCAGTTCCTCCCGCGGTAAAAAGCAGTCCCCCGGCGGAAAACCGCCGGGGGACCTTTCTCATTTCCGCTTCACAGGATAGCAGACCTCGGTGACGAACTCGCCGGGATTCCGGGTCTCGTGGGGGCTGACGTGGTAAATGTTGAAGAAGAGGCCGTCAAAGGTCCAGCCGTTGTCCTCCACCCAGGCCGCCACAGCCTCGTTCACGGCGGAAATTTGGTCGTAGCTTCCCCGGAACGTGGCGGAGGCCACCTGCACCGCCGGGACGGTCTTGAACTTTACGTGTTCCGTATCGGGGTAAGTTCCCACCACGTTTTTCTGGATTTCCACATCCACGTCCTGGTCTTTGAACTCCCCGTCGCAGTACATGGCGGTGCAGAGCACCGGGTCCCCGTCCTGAATGTTCATCCGGGCAGTCTCCTGGCAGTAGATATGCCACAGGTCCCCTTCCCGGTCATAGCTGGGGATGATCTGCCGGACACTGGCGACATGACGCTCAGGCAGGGTTTTAATGGTAACATCGTATTTCATCATCGTTTCGTCCTTTCTCAGCCGTTCCAAGGCTGTGTCCAATAGGCGAAGCCGCTTCCGCGCCTCCTCCATCTCCTCCCAAGCCGACGCCCGCTGGAGCAGCAGGCATCGCTCCAGCGCCCCAGGGTCGTCGTAGCAGCCCAGCACCTCCCGGACAGCGGCCAGGGAAAAGCCCATGTCCCGGAGGGCCCGGATGCGGTTGGCGACAGGAAGCTGGCGCTCGCTGTAGTAGCGGTAGCCGGTAAAGGGGTCAATGGACGCCGGGGCCAGAAGCCCGGCCTCGTCGTAGCGGCGCAGGGAGCGGATGCCGACTCTGGAGAGTCTGGAAAATTCGCCGATCTTCAGCATAGCGGTACCTCCACAACGTTGCGAATGTTGAGCTCAAAAACAGCATAAGCCCTCTCCCGGGGGAAGAGTCAAGGGGAAATTTCAAAAAATTTTTCCTTCTCAGCGGAGCCCTCTTGGCCCAGAAGAAAATTTTGAAGAAAAATTAAGGAAGGGCTTGACAAAACCCGGGGCTTTCTGCTATAGTATCACTTGTCCGTTACGGATGGCAGACATGGCGGCATAGCTCAGTTGGCTAGAGCATGCGGTTCATACCCGCAGTGTCCCCGGTTCAAATCCAGGTGCCGCTACCAAGTTTCCATGAAGCGCCTTGCGGCGCTTCATGGAAGCCCGTCTCCCCCTCTTTACCCAAGCTCTTCAGAAATCCACAGATTTTTGAAGAAAAGGATCAGAACGGATTTTGCTCTGACGACGGCCCGTTGGTCAAGTGGTTAAGACACGGCCCTTTCACGGCTGTAACATGGGTTCGAATCCCGTACGGGTCACCACCCCATAAGACGTCGTGATGCACGGCGTCTTATGGGCAGAAAATCAAATACGTATCTGGAGGCTTAGCTCAGCTGGTTAGAGCGCATGCTTCACACGCATGAGGCCACTGGTTCGAGTCCAGTAGTCTCCACCATCGGCCCGCCGAAACTATATAGTTTCGGCGGGTTTTCTCTGTTTTTTGCAACTTTTTCGCAGACTTTATTTTTGGTGTTTTGGTCCGACCCACAATTTGACCCACACGAGGAAACGACCCGAAAGGACGAAAGAGTACCGGGCAGGAATTTCTGCCCGGTGCTGCTATTTGGAACTCTTCCCTTCTCACATTTGACTGCTGATCACCGCTCCGATGGTGTCTGCCGCATCCTGCTTCATCTGTGTTGTGGCGTGGGTATACGTGTTCAGCGTAAACCCTGCCGAGTAGTGCCCCAGGGCACCGGAGAGGGTTTTCACGTCCACACCATTCTTCAAGGACAGAGTTGCAAAAAGGTGCCTCATATCGTGGAACCGAACGTGTTCCGCGCCTATTGCTTTCAGGATTTTATCATGAGTCCGCCGGAACGCATCCGGATCATACATCGTTCCGGTTTTTGGCGATGGGAACATATATGCATTACCTGGGTGCTTTTTGTGTTCCTCAATCAGGAGGTCAACTGCTTGCTGAGGAATTGCCAGCGTCCGTACAGAGTTCTGCGTCTTCGGCGGACTGACCACCAATTCCCCTTTAATACGGTTGACCTGTTTTGTAACGGAGATCGTTCTGGCCTCGGCATTCAAGTCCGTCCAAAGGAGGGCAAGCAGTTCTCCCCTTCTCAAGCCCGTCGTCAGTTCTAGATAGAAGGCTGCCAGCAGTCCCCGGCGTTCTGCCTCTGCCAGATACATACCAATCTTCTCCTGCGGCAGGATGTGCATTTCCTTTTTCTCCAGCTTTGGCAATTTACAGCCCTGAGCAGGATTCACGAGAATCAATCGCTCCGATACCGCTTGGTCCAGACAGTTGCTCAAAAGCGTATGAACACCTCTGACCACTCGCGGGCTGAGCGTCTTATCTTTCAGTTCAGGATATCCCTTGCGCTGGACTCGGCCATTTTTCTGGAGATTGTTGTAAAACCGCTGAATTTGAATGGTCGTCAATTTGTCCAGCATGATTTTGCCGATACCTGGAACGATGTGGTTTTCAATATAATTCATGTAGTACTCCCGTGTGTTTGGCCGGATACGAGGCTCGGCGTAAACCTCATACCATGTTCGTACCCACGTCGCTACTGTGTAATTCCCGGCCTTGGAAATATCCAGCCGCTGGCTATCGCCTATGGCGGATTTCAATTTTTCTTTGACCTCAGCCTGGGTTCTGCCAAGGACATTTTTCGTAACGCGCTTTCCAGTTTCTGAATCATAGCCTGCCGTATAGCGCCCTTCCCAGCGGCCATCCTTGCGTTTGCGAATATTTCCTTCGCCGTTTGCCCTGCGCTTTGCCACTTGCTATTCACCTCCGCTTCTGATTGCGCCGTCGTTGTCATCCATGCACTCCGCCATCAGGCGAATACCGAGACGGAAGCCCAGGATGAAATTTTCGGTTGCTGTAATGCTGTTGGCCTCCTGCTGAGAGCGGGTAAGCCTCGTGAGAATATGCTGACCCTCCTCGTTGAGGAGTTCCATCAGCTGCTCCTCGCACTTAGCGGCACGGTCCACTGCCCGCTTCAACTCTGAGCCAGGCGTCATTTGCTGTTCACAGGGTGTGATGTTGCCGTAGTAGAGATCTTCCAGGGTTTTTCTCATTTCCGCCTACCTCCTTTGCAGCAACACACAATACCCTAACTCCGCGCCAATAGCTACCCTTTAACCGAAACTTTTTGAGAACTTTTTGCGGGGAGAGTTTTATCTTTGTTTATGCGACTCAAATTTTGAACTTGTCACATCGACATTGATGGACCCTGGTATTCCTCGTGATCGTCCGGCTTATGGCCCATGGCGATTTTCTTTTCACGAATCCGCCCCATGAGCTTACTCTCCACATGGCCGCCCGCCGGATTAGGCGGCGGAAGCGTCTCCCAGAAAATATTGCTCATGTGGTGGAGGAGCCTCGCAGTACAGAGAAGAACTGACGGATTATGCTGCCGGTGGTCCAGGAGGAACTGGGCAGGTGCGTTACCCTGAACGGCAGACCTCGTCAGCCAATACTCTGCCGCCTCGGGATTCTTTTCTACCTCCTTGCCCTGCAGGCAGAGCTTTCCGAGAACATACTGTGCATATTGGTTTCCTTGATTTGCGGAAGACCTCAGCAACTGAATTGCCCTGCTGACGTCTTTCGGAACGCCATTGCCCAGGAGGTACATCTTTCCAAGGGAGTACTGAGCGTACTGGCTGTCAGATTTACAGGCATGCTCGTACCACGACACCGCCTCACTGAGCCGCCCTTGCTCTTGAAGCAGTTTTCCCAACACATACAGCGTATGCACATTTCCTGTATCAGCAGAGCGCCGGAACCACTTTTCCGCCTTCTCATCATCCGGCAGCAAGCCAAGGCCATCCCGGTACGCTCTGCCCAAGTGGTATGCAGCTGAGGTAAAATCTTTGTCCCACAATTGCTCCAGCACTCTCAGCGCTTCTCGTTTTTCTGCCTGCGTGATTTCGTCATCGTAAAGCAGCGTTGCCGCCTGGTAGCCAACGCCTTGCGGAAGGACTTCCGAATCCATTTCCGGCTCATCGTTCATCTCCGCGTCCTCGAAGGTGAACACACCCTGCCGCAGATTTTCCGCCTCCTGAATGACCAGATTCTTGATGGTACGGAATTCCTTCTGCTGTGAGAGCGGTAGCCGATGACGAGGCACGTCCTTGTAGTAACCCTCCAGTTCATCTCGCAGGCCGTTCCAAACTTCATAGCACTCCGCCACCTCTGGGAGCTTCGCCAGCTCGTCCACGATGGCATCCACCTGAGCCTTGACCGGCTTCTTCAAGTAGCCATAGACCTTTTTACCCTTGACCGTTTCCAGCAACTGTGACAGCTCCAGCAGCTTGTTTTCAATCACCGGGCTGCCGCAGGAGCCTGAACGCATCTTCTCTAGCAGTTCTTTCATGGTCCGCCGTGACATTGCGACGAGCTCCTTGTAGGAAACATCTTTCTCTTGATAGAGCGTGTACATCTCATCCTGGAAAATATCATTGGTGAGCTTGGAGCGAATCATCTTGACGCCCTCTTTAGTCAGCCGACCCTGCTTTGGATCGGCTGACCAGACCATGGCGTGGACATGAGGGTGGTGACCTTCGTCGTGAAACGCAGCATACCAGCGGAGCTGGTCCGGTGGAATTTTCATGGCCTCCGCTATCTCCGCCTGATGGGCCTTGATCAGCTTTCGCCAGCTCTCTGCATGGTCATAGCCAAGACGCGCCGCATCCTCACGACGCAGGGACCAGATGAACGTCCACACGTTTCCGGTGTGCGTCTCGACTTCTTTGAGCGCGGCGTCCAGCGACACCGGCCGATTACTGAATAGGCCATGCTCACCGTGGCGCTCAACACGGGGCCGGGTTGCGATATACTTCATGTAGCCATCTCTATCCGTGAACTTGTGCGCGTTCGCATCCAGCACCGCAGAGATCAACGCGGAGGCGTTGCCAGTGGTTGGCGCCAAACGATAGCCGCTGTATTCGTCCAACTTATTGGCGTCGGGAAAATCTCGGAGCAGATTTTCAATGAGCTGCTGTTGACCTTTCGTCACAGGAGCACTGCCTTCCAGCTTTTCCACTCGCTCACGAGTTGCGATGTACTTCATGTACCCGGACGCGTTGCCTGTTTTGATGTAGCCGCTCTTTTGAATCAGCCTGACCATTGATCACTCCATCCATTCTGGTACCTGACGGCATCCTCGAGATTGATGACCCCGTTGGTCTTTTTGGCGTCCCGTATGCAGCGTGCCCGCAGACGTTCCAGATCATCCAAGGGAATCTGATTCACTGCCGCGGTGATATTCGAGGTCATGTCCTGCTCCACGACCAGCTTGAACAGCAACTTGCCGATCCGGGTGCCTAATGCTCCCAGCTTGCCCTCCAGCACATCCGCAAGGACACGCGGGAGATAGCTGGCGGCGTTTTGCGTATTTAGGTAGCCAGTGTAGAACCGGATTGCCTTCTCGATGTACTCATTTTTCGTGGTGCAGTTGTCTTTTGTATAGCTGCTTTCCACCTGACTCCACGCATCCGGAGTGAGCCAGACCGTGTGCCGCTTTTTATCTTCATTCATGCTGAAATATCCTCCTTATTCCAAATTAGCGTCATGCCAAAGCCTTCAACGGCAGGGCTTAGAGGGACCCTTGGGAATATCAGCGTCAATCGGTCTGCTCCCCCGTCAAAAAAGCGTCAGTCTTTGCCCCCGCAACTGCCCGCACTGCGGGCAGAAGTACCCGCCCTGGCGCGCGGAAAGCGCCAGGGCTTTCTCCTGCTTTTCTTTCATCCCTCGTAACTCGTTGCATTTTGGTGCAGACTGCTTCCCCGGAGGTCTGCCCTGCCCTCGATAGAAAATCGCACACGAGGGCTCACAAGTCGTCACACGGGGCATCTTGCTCTTATCTTTACCAGTCTCAAATTTCGAGACTTCCATCGTCGTCACCACCACTCGTGTTTCGCTCCACCCACTGGACAAACCTCTCTTTGGGAACCACAATGCGGTTCCCTATTTTCAGCGTTGGGAAGTCCTGCTGGTGCATTAACTCATAACCGCTGGACAGAGAGACGCCCAGCACCTTTGCCACTGTTTTTGCGTTGAGGAACAGCGGCAGCTCATCGTAGCTCTTGTACACAGAATCTTTCATTGTCACCCTCCGACGCCTTTTTATTCATACATTTCCTCGCTCTATTTGGAACGGCACTACGCTTCATTCGGCGGTCTCCACTCGCTCCGGTCCAGCAGATAGTAGCGGTTGCAGGTCCGCCGATAACCGCCGCTCCTTAGCTTTTGCACAGCACCCTTCACATCAATAAAACCACGTTCCCTCAATCCGTGCAGTGCGCGCCTGACGCTGGATTCCGAACAGCCGCAGGCGGTGGCGATGGTCCGAACGTTCAATTGGCAGGCGTTCCGGCTGCCGGAGCAGAATACCAGATAACTGTACACCGCCAGTTGGTGCGCGGTGAGATTGTGATAAAAAATCTCCGCGTCGATTTGAAAAAGCTGTTTGCTAAAATACCGCATCCAATCTCCTCCTGTCCTGCGAACAGGATAGCAGAGATTTGACACGGGCTCAAGAGTTCTGTATAATATTTTCTGGCGTGATATAGATTCTCGATTTTTGAACGAAACCTGATTTTCAAAAAGGAGGCGGCATCTCTCATGGTTCGTCCCAACTTTGATCTGTCCGAATACCAGAATTCTGAACACGCAAATTACCGATCACAGTGGAGCGGCTGCGAGGACCTCTCCCCCTCCTTCTTTGAGAATAGCGTTTCTTATTTGGAGAAAGAGAAAAGGCTGTACATCAACGTCAGCCCAGTTTACGAGTTCGAATGCATGTTTGATCTGTACGAGGATTTGGAGTATCCCATTCCCAAGACTTATCAACGGGAGGTCACCGAAGCGGAGGTGGAGTTCTGGCGTGCGGAGCTTCAAAGAATCCGAGAGAAGTTTGGAAGCATTTTTGAGGTGCAGCCGCCAGACCCGCTCTACCCTTACGACGCAGCAGAGCAGAGGATTAACGCGCTCAGCGGCACGACGGTTGTCGTGCCGCTGGGCGAGGGCGTCTTGAACTTTTGCTACGCTGACTTCAAGTCCGCTTTTGATCATTGTGCCGCAACGTATCAGGAACTGGCCCAGACCACTGACGATCCGAAAAAGATTCATCGTATAGAGGAGAGCGTTATCCAACTCTACGAGTTGTACGCAGAGGTCTTCCCTACTCTGAGCGAGGTCTCCTACTCTTCCATTTACACTGCCACCTTTCCTCCACAGTTCACACGCAGGACAGAAAAAGCGTTGGAGTATTACCGACATTATCTCTTGTTCTTGCAGACAGAGTTCCTGGAGCTCATCGAGTTCTGTCTGGACAAAAGCTACCGCCCAGAAGTCCTTGGCCGGTTGTATCCGTCGGAACGCTACAGCCTTTGGTGTAAAATCAAAGGCGTTCCCTCCTGCCATAAGCGTCAGGAGACCTTTCAGCCGGATTCCTGCGATCCCCGTGGCACGCAAATGCCATTTGGTACTGACCTTGATAAAATTGACGTTGACCAAGAGATCATCCTGTCCCCTGAGCAGAAAGCGTTTTGTGAGGAGTACGGTCTGCCGGAGTATGAGCTGGAGCTCTGTTACAAAATTCCCTGCTTCATTTCCTCAAGCTATACCTGCAGCAACCTGCGCGACATGCTGTATCTGGAATTCACAAAAATCTTAGAGGCCGGACTGGAGTTTCAAAAGTGCAGACGCTGCGGGAAATATTTCATCGTCAAAGGCAACTACCACGGGGCCTACTGTGACCGCATCGCGGATGGAGAGCACCGCACCTGCCAGCAGCTTGCGGCACAGGAAACATATCTGGAAAAGCTGAAAGACAACGACGGCAGGAATCCTCTGAGCGTCTATCAGAAATACTACAAACGCTACTTTGCCAGGGTCCAGGCCGGAAGCCTCAAGCGAGACAAATTCAAGCAGTGGCAATATGAGGCCGTTCAAAAACGAGATGATTGCTTGAGTGGAAACTTGACCCTGGATGCGTTCACAGAATGGCTGGAAGAAAGTATGCCGAATCGGCGCAAGCGATCATCCTAATAAAAATCCTTATATCAATTTTTATTAGAACACACCGAAGCTCAAGCTTATAAGGCACTAAGACAAAATAGTTTTTCGCTTTTGCATTTTTACCGTTTATGGTATGTTCCACTATGGATACCGGGATCCACTTAAGGAACTATTTCTTTATTTGCCAATATGCAATATTATAAAATGTTCCAAGTAAACCGGCAAAAACAAGGCGGCGTGTCCCCCGCGTCAAGGAACACGCCGCCTCTGTCCTTCTCTATTACGCCCCCTGGTAGAACGCACGGATATACGCCAGCACATCCTCCCGGCTCCCCTGGAAGGGGCCGGGGGTCTCCATTTTCAGGGACACCAGGGCCGTGCAGTACAGCAGGGCCTCCTCAATGCCCGCCCGCTGGCGCTCCGTGATATACCCGGCGAAGGTGGTGTCCCCCCTGCCCGTCCGGCCGGAGAGGTTCCGGGCCTTGATGGGGCAGGTGTAAATCTTGTCCCCGCCGTAGGCCAGCACCTCCGTGTTGTGGGTAATCAGGACCTCTTTCGCTCCCCAGCTGTGGAGCAGCTTCGCCGCCTCCGCCCGGTCCGTCAGGCCCGTGAGAATTTCCGCCTCGGCGGCGTCGGTCTTCAGGTAGTCGATGCAGGGCAGGTACTCCCGCTTCTCCGCCCAGTCATGGAAGGCCATGGTCTTGTCCGGCTCCACGTGCCGCAGGAGGCACTGGACGTCCACGGCCACCTTGCCGTGCTTCGCCGCCTCGGCGAAGAGGGGGCCGTCGAAGTCCCCGTAGACCAGCCCGGCGAAGTGGTAAATCTTCGCCTCCACGTCCGGCAGCTCGTCGAACCGGAAGGGATCGCAGACCCCCATGGAGGTGCAGGAGCGCTTCTCCTTGTCGGCGGTGAAGTACTGGTTCCGGATGGAGCAGGTGGCCCTGGAGGGCTTCCAGTACAGGTCCGCGCCGGACCCGGCGAAACGGGCCTCAACGTCGGCGTCGGCGGGGTTCAGCTTGGTGAAGAGGGCGGTTTTGTTTCCGCTCCCCGCCGCCGCGAAGCCGGAGGCCACCACGGCCCCGCCCACTTCTTTCCGCTCGTTGCCCTGGTAGTCGATGTTGTGGTCCAGGGACACGGGGCCAATCACCAGAACGTCATACTGTTTTTTCATCGCTCACACCTCCCGCGCCGCCTTGGGCGCCATGGCGGGGTTGATTTCGTCCAGCCACGCCGTTAGCTCCCGGATGTCCGAAATGACCGCGTCCGGCTTCTCCGCCGCGTCTTTCACCGCCGCGTCCTTCTCGGCGGAGAGATGGGAGCCGATCTGCACCGCTTTGGCGAAGCCCGCCCGCTTGGCGCCGATGATGTCCCGGGAGATCGTGTCCCCCACATAGACGCAGTCCTCCGCCCTCACCTGCATCTGCCGGAAGGAAATCCGGAAAATCTCCGGGTGGGGCTTGCGGTAGCCCGTGACGCTGGATACCGTCACGTCCCGCATGAAATGCCGGATGCCGTAGTCCTCCAGCACGTTGAACACGTTGTAGAGGGAGGCGTTGTTGGACACCACGCCCAGCTTGTAGCCCCGGCGCTCCAGCTCCTCCAGCATCTCCCGGACCCCGGGCCGGAGCTCCCGGTGGAAATAGGTCAGCTCCCACATGTTGGCCAGGTCCTCGGTGATGGGGATCAGCTTCTCCCGGTCGAAGTCAAAGGCCTTCAGATAGAAGTCCGGCCAGATTTCCTCCGGCTTCTTCTCCAGCCACACGGACTCGCTCCAGCTCTTGTAGGCTCTCAGTCCCGCCAGGACCTTTTCCCGGAACGCCTCCGGCCCGCAGCCGGGCTCCAGCCCCGCCGCGCGGAGCATGGCCTGGAGCTTTTCCATCACCGCGGCCAGGGTCTCCTCGTTGTTCCAAATGTCCTCCAGGGTCCCGCCCATATCAAATAATACGGTGTTCAGCATGTGATTTCTCCTTTTCACTCCAGGGCGCAGGACGCCCAGACCGCGTTGTGATCGGAAAGCTCCTCCCCGGTGAACGCCGCCAGGGCGCTGCCGGGCCGGGCGAAGCCGCAGTCCGCCTTCCGGGTGGAGATGGTGCGGCTCTCCTTCGCCTCCAGGCCCCGGACCAGCAGCCAGTCCAGCCGAAGGTCCAGGTGTCCTCCACCGGGGAGGGGCTTGCGCCGGGTGGGCACGGCCCGCTCCGGCAGGAGGCGGTAACCCGCCGCCTCCGCCGCCGGGAGGCACTCCTCCCAGGCGGCCACATCCTCCAGGCAGCGGCGCTGGAGCTCCGCGCTCCCCGCCACGGCCTGGATGGCGTCCTTGTCCCGGCCGTCGAAGGTGTTGGTGTTCAGGTCGCCGCCCAGGACGACGGGCATGCCGGGGAACATGGCCTCCGCCTCCCTCAGCACGGCCTCCAGCTGGGCCCGGCGGCCCGGCCCGTGGGTCCGGTTCTCCAGATGGATGGTCCCCACGCCTATGGATTTTCCCGCCGCGTCCAGCTCCGCCAGGATAGCCAGCCGCCCGCCGATGCGCCTCTGGCGGTCAAAGTACCAGTTGTACTGCTCCGGCAGGCGGACCACCTTGGCCCGCTTAACGGGCCAGCGGGAGAAAATGGCGTTGCCGTGGAAGCCCTTGGGGTCCTCCCCGTTCACCAGCTCGATGAACTCCAGGCCGAACACCGCGTTCATCCCCAGCCGCTCCGCCAGCTCCAGGGTGGTGTTCTTTCCCCCGGAGCGGACGCAGCCGTCGTCCAGCTCGTTGGCGAGGATCACGTCAAAGGGCCGGACCGCCGGGCAGTCCTCCAGGAAGTCCCCCAGCTCCTCCAGGCACACGCCCCGCTCCATGTTGAACACCAGCACGCCCAGGTCCAGCCGGGCCTGGGGCGAGACGGGGGCCAGATTGTGAACCTCCGCCTGGGAAAACTGGGGAATCCTCGCCATGACTTCCTCCTGGGAAGCATGTTCCAGCAGAGCTCCCAAGCGCTGCCGCTCCTCGTTGGGCAGTCCCCTCATAGTGACCCGCCTCCTTCTTTTTTAATGCAGGTGGACCGCACAATCAGCTCCGGCTGGAGCAGGTCCGCCGTCTGTTCCTTTTTCCCCCGGATCTGCTCCAGCAGCCGGGTTACCGCGATCTCCCCCGCCCGGAATTTCCGCTGGGAGACGGTGGTCAGGTCGATGCGGGGCAGGGCCGCGAAGGAGATGTTGTCGTAGCCCAGCAGGGACACGTCCTCCGGGATGCGGACGCCCCGCTCCTCCGCCGCCTCCATAATCTTCAGGGCCGTAATGTCCGAAAAGGCGAAGATGGCGTCCGGCGGCGGCCCGGACTCGAAGAGCTCCAGGGCCCGCTCATAGCTCCACTGGCGCAGCTGGCGCACATCTCCCACAGCCGCCAGCTCCCGGCCCGTCAGGCCCTCCTCCGCCATAGCCCGGTGGAAGCCCTCGACCCGGAGCTCCCGGGTGCGGGAGGTCTCCCGCCCGCCGAAGAAGAGGATGTCCCGGTGGCCCAGGTCCAGCAGATACCGGGTGGCCTCATAGGCTCCCACGGTGTTGTCCGTCATCACATAGCTGCACGCCTCGCTGTGGTTCACCCCCAGATACACGCAGGGCAGTCCCCGGAGCAGCGCCCCGTGGCGGGCCTGGGACTGGGGCGAGATGGCCGCCACCAGCAGCCCGTCGATCTGCCTGGCCAGAAACTGGTCGATGGCCCGAATCTCCTGCTCCTCGCTGCGCATGGAATTGCTCAGCAGGACCCGGTAGCCCTCCTGAGCGGCCCGGGCCTCGATGGCCGTGGCCATGCCGGAGAAATAGGGGTTGGACACGTCGGGCACCACCATGCCGATGACGTGGGTCTTGCGGCCCGTCAGGCCCCGGGCGGCGGCGTTGGGCACATAGCCCAGGCAGCGGCAGGCCTCCCGGACCTTTTCCTTGGTCTCGGCGCTGATCTCCGGGCGGTCGTCCAGGGCCCGGGACACCGTGGCGGCGCTGACTCCCGCCATGGCCGCCACATCCTTAATCGTCGCCTGTTTCATCATCATCGTCGTCCATGTAGAGAAGCATGGCTTCCTCTTCCTCAGAGCGGAACGCGCTGG
Source organism: uncultured Oscillibacter sp. (assembly GCA_910579435.1). GTDB lineage: Bacteria > Bacillota > Clostridia > Oscillospirales > Oscillospiraceae > Oscillibacter. The sequence goes on along the minus strand of CAJTVF010000001.1, from coordinate 42,765 downwards.
GCCCGGGCTCCGGGCCGAACAGGGCCTCCTCCGGAGAGGGGGACTCCGGCGGCTTGGGGGGAGGATCGGGCTCCGCCGCCTCCGGCGGGGCCGGAATCCGGCCCTTTTTCACCTGCCGCGCTTGTTTCCGCTCCTGCTTCTCGGCTTCTCGGGCCGCCGCCTCCATCAGCTCCTGCTGAACGGTCTTCCTGCGCTTTGGCGTGGGAGCAGCCTTTTTCATCTTGAAATAGATCGGCCAAGCCACGGCGTTGCCTATCAGGACCGGGGACAGGCCGTACATAGTGATCAACTGGATCATCAGGCTCCGCGCCTCTCCTTCCAGCATCAAGGCGGCGGCGTAAAACATCCCCAGAACTACTGTCAATCCGGCAAAGCCCAGAGGCGCCACCCGTTTATCTTCCAGCAGGAAAAGCAGGCAGCAAGCCGCTGTTCCCACCAGAGCGATTATCACACTATGGGCGGCCGTGGTAGCCGCCGGACTGCCCAGCCGCACATGGCCGTAAAGGGGCTCCGCCAAGACGGCGTAAAGGAACCCGAACACACAAAAATACAGTAGGGCCGCACCGAAAGCTGCCAGGGCTAAGGGGCTTTTTCTCCGGTTGTGCTTGTCGATAAAAAGACTCATAGGCGCTCCTCTCCAGAGCCGGGCGATCAGCTCGGGTCAAAATACGCAGACTCTCCCTTTGCATTATAAACACCGGGCGGGTGAAACGCAATGATAAAAGCAAGCTTGGCAGAAGAAGCGGCGGGCAGACATCCGCCCGCCGCTTCTTGCGGTGCTCAAATCAAAACAGGATGGTTTTTCTCCCTCCGCTTAGCCCAGCTGCTGCCAGAAATCGCGGACGGTGTTGTAGTTGTAATAGATCTCGGTAGCGTCGAAAGGAGCCACGTTGATTTCGGCGAAGGGAGTGGAGCCCTCGGCGGGAGCCAGGTCGTCCCGGACGGGCCAGCCGCCCAGGGTGTTGAAGGGCTTGTAGCCGCCGATATCGCCGTCCACGCCGCCCATCATGAAGCGGACCAGGAGCTTGGCGGCGGAGGGATGCTCGCTGCCTTCCACAATATACAGGGTGTTCACGGCGGGGATGCCGGTGTCGGGCTCCAGGTTCACGGGAGCGAACAGCCAGCCGTTCTCCTCCGCCTTACGGAGCTTGGAGGAGGCGCAGAAGCCCACCGGGGGATCGGACTGGCCGGGGGTGCCCACGGACTCGGCGATTTCGTCGGAGGAAGCGGTGAAGATGGGCTCGTTGGCATGGAGCCGCTTGAGGAACTCATAGCCCGCGTTCTCGCAGCCGTCGGAGAGGGTCAGCTCCTCACCGTAGAGGTTTTTATAAGCGTCGGCCAAGCGCTGGGGCTCCTCGCCCACGCAGAAGCCGGCGATCCAGGAGCCCCAGGCCAAGTTGTCCAGAGGGTTCTGCATCATGATCTTGCCCTTCCACTGGGGCTCGGTGAGCTGCCAGAGGTTGGTGATGGGGGAACCGTCGGGATAGGCTTCGGTGTTGTAGAAAAGCTGGGTCAGCTCAATGTACAGCGGGGTCTGGGTCTCGGTGTAGATGGGATCGATGTGAGAGAAAATGTCGGCGGGCTTGAAGTTATAGAAAATCTTATTCGCTACATACTCCAGGTACATGGAGCCGTCCTGGTCCTTGATGTGGACCACGTCCGCCGTGGGGGCTCCCGCCTCGTACTCCTTGGTCACCTTCTCCAGCAGGTCGTTGGTGGAGATGTCAAAGGGAACGCACTCCAGGCCGGGATACTTCTCCATAAAGGCGTCGGCCACTTTGGTGCAGCGGGAGGAGATGGAATACAGGGTCACCGTGGCGCCCTCTTCCAGGGCCTTCTGATACAGCTCCTCGTCGGTCTCATCGGTGTTGTAGATGCCGGAACTCTGCTCCCACTCCGTCAGGTCTCCGGAGGCGGGGTCCGCCGGAGCGGCCTGCCCGGCATCGCCGGAGGGCTGGGAGTCTCCGCCGCTGGGCTGGCTGTCTCCGCCGCCGCCTCCACAGGCGGCCAGGCTCAGCAGCATCACCAGGGCCAGCAGACAGGCCAGGATATTTTTGCGCTTCAACATGATTCTTTTCCTCCTTAAAAATCTTCCGTTTTATTCCTCGGGTATAAGCGGCCTTTGCCGCGGGGTCACAGCTCAGACGCAGTACTTGATGAGGTTTTCACTGGCGGTCTCGAAGACGTTGATCTTCTTGGGATTGAAGCCCAGGAACACTTTTTCGTCGCTGCCGTAGTGGGTGGAGCCCAGCTCCTTCACCGTCACCAGGTCCTTCCCCACCCGGACGGTGACCAGGGTCTCGGACCCGGCGGGCATACCGGAGTAAACGTGAGCTTCCACCTGGTGCTCGTCGTCCTGGGTCTTGGAAATGGTCACCTGCTCGGGCCGGAGGCCCAGGGTCACTTCCACCGTGCCGCTCGTGGGGGCATCGGGAGTCATATCAGCCCGGTCATAAGTCTGCTGGCCCATGGCGCTGTCCACGGTCATCCCAGACGCCTCAACCCGGGCCGTGCCCTTGATGAAATTGATGCTGGGGTTTCCTATGAAGTCCGCCGTGTACAGGTTGCAGGGGTTGTCGTACAGCTCCAGGGGCGGAGCCACCTGGACCAGCTCGCCCTTGCGGTAGAGGGCGATGCGGGTAGACATGGTCAGGGCCTCCACCTGGTCGTGGGTAACGTAGATGATGGTGGTGCCCGTCTCATGGTGGAGACGCTTGAGCTCGGACCGCATGTCCACCCGGAGCTTGGCGTCCAGGTTGGAAAGCGGCTCGTCCAGGAGGAGCAGCCGGGGCTCGGACACGATGGCCCGGGCAATGGCCACACGCTGCTGCTGGCCGCCGGAGAGCTCGGTGGGATAGCGCTTGGCGTACTCGCCGATCTGCATCCGCTCCAGGGCGGAGGCGACCTTCTTCTCAATGACGTCGGCGGGCTCCTTGCGGATCTTCAATCCAAAGGACACGTTGTCGAACACCGTCATGTGGGGCCACAGGGCGTAGGACTGGAAGACCAGATTCAGGTTTCGCTTGCTGGGCGGGGCGAATTTGGCCTCCGCCGCGTTGACGATCTCCTGGCCGTCCATGTGGATAAAGCCGCTCTGGGGCTTCTCCAGGCCGGAGACCACGCGGAGAGTGGTGGTCTTGCCGCAGCCGGAGGGACCCAGCAGGGTCATGAAGTCCCCGTCTTCGATGGTCAGGTTCAAATTTTTCAAGACATGGTTCTTGCCATAGAATTTATCAACATTCGTCAGAACAATTTTGCTCATGATCGTTTCGTCTCCTTTCTCTCAGCCCGCCATGCTCTTGGCGAGGTCGGCGTCTCCGAAGATATTGGCCAGCGCGTATACCAGGAACACGATGGAGAACATCACGATGGCCACGCAGTCGGACGCCTGGGGGCAGTTCTGGTTCTGGTACTGGAACGCGAGATAGGGCAGCGTGGAGGTCGTCGGGGTCATGATCAGGATGATCAGGTCCAGCTCCTTCATGATGGAGACGAAGATCAGCATGAAGCCGGAAATGAATCCGCCCTTGGACAGGGGGAACACGATCTTAATGAACCGCTTGAAGAAGCCCGCGCCCTCAATGGTGGCGGCCTCCTCCAGCTCGCCGCTGATCTGCATCATGTTGGAAGTGCCCGCCCGGGAGGCGAAGGGCAGATGCTTCACGACGCTGGTCAGCGTCAGCAGGGCGAAGGTGCCGTACAGCGCCGGGACCAAGGTCACGCCAAAGACCGTCTGAGGTTTGGAGAACATGCTCAGGTAGATGCCGCCGAAGGCCACGGAGGGGATCAGGTAGGGGATAAAGACCAGCTGCTCTACCAGGCGGCCATGGAAGGTTCCCCGGCCCTTGGCGCAGATATAGCCCAGCATCTGGCCGAAGATGGTGCCAAAGACGCCGTTGACCAGGGTCAGCTTCAGGGAGTTCCACAGGGACAGCTTGAAGTTGCTGTTCTTAAAGATCCCCGGGACGCCCTCCATGATGTTCGGGTTCCCCTCGCCTATCCAGTAATACAAGGTGAAATTCTCCAGGGAATAGGTGCCCTCCTTCAGCATACAGCTCTCCACGATCAGGATGATCACCGGCATAATGATGCCCACGATGAAGAACACAATGAGGATCAGGGTGATGATGGGTTTCCAGCCGCCCAAGCCAATGGGAGTGGACCGTCCGCCCTTGCCGCCGATGGTGGCGTAGGACTTCCGGGACCCAATGAGCTTCTGGTTGATAAAGACGGACAGAGAGGCTATGCAAATCATCAGAATCGCCATGGCGAAGGCCGTCTGGGTGTTCTGGGAACGGTTATTGGAGTAGAGCTCGCTGGACAGGGTGCGGAAGTTTACCGGGGAGCCCAGATAGTTGATGGTACCGAAGGTGCCGATGGCCTTGGAGAAGGTCAAGATGACCGCCGACAGCATGGCGGGCAGCACCAAGGGCAGGGTGATCCGCCGGAGGATCAGGCTCTTGCTGGCGCCCTGAATCTCGCCCATCTCCTCCAGCTCGGAGTTGATGGAGTTCAGCGCCGCAGAGACCAGGAGGTATGTATAGGCGTAGTAATGCAGGCTCAACACGATGATGACGGCAATTTCACCGTAGGCGATGGGGCCCAGCACCGTCTCGATGGCATCCGGGGACATGCCCATATTGAGCATGATGGAGGCCACGAAGCCCGGCGCGCCGCCGACCCGGGGCGTCTTGAACATGGACAGCCACGCCTGGGACTTCACCCAAGAGGGGATCATATAGGGGATGATCACCGCCAGGGAGAAGAAGGGCTTGAAAGGCAGATCCGACCGGACCATCAGCCACGCCAGGACGGAGCCCAGAGCAATGGCGCAGATAGACACGCCGGCACCGATGATCAGGGAGTTTACCAGGGGCTGCACCAGCAGCTTCATGGTCAGGTCGCTGGCCAGCAGCCGCTGCCAATAATAGAAGGTGAATTCTCCGGCCACCCCGCCGGGCACGGACCGCAGGTCCCGCTGGGCCAGGTGGAAGGTGGTGGACAGCATATCCACCAGCGGGAAGACGATCAGATATGTCAGAAGGACGATGGCGATGACCACAATGACATTGTAGGGATTCGTCACCACTTCTTTGATCTGGTTCTTCAGCCGCCTGGACTTGGAATAACTCTGCTCGTTCGGTTTCATCTCAGACAGGCAACCTCTCTTTCTCCTTGAGTCAGGAAACGCCGGCATAATTTATGCAAACGTTTCCGGTTTTCTGATGTTAGAATACCATTTACTTCCGAAGTTTGTCAAGACGGTTTTAAATTTTCCACAGATGTATGCACAACGCCCGCTCTTTTTTATCAGGTTTGCACAATATCCAGGCTATGCATTCTCTGTTATAATAAGAGTGTCAGAAGTCGCTATTTCTTCCTGAAAAAAGCAACGCATTTTACAAATCGTTAAAACTTTTCTAGGCGGACGGCCACTGTATCCTCCGTTTTCCTCACCGCCGCCCATTCTCTGTCTTGGTCTTGGGAGAATTTCTGCAAACGTTACCAAAGCCGTCTGGTTTCTTCTGGGAAAAGGAGGAAGGCCCATGCAACGCGTCACCATCAAAGACATCGCCCGCCTAGCCGGCGTCTCCGTCACCACGGTTTCCCGGGCCCTCAACGACGCCCCGGAGATCCACAGCGAGACCCGGGACAAGGTCCTGCGGGTTTGCCGGGAGCAGGGCTACCGCGCCAACCTGCTGGCCAGAAGCCTCAGCTCCAGCCGCTCCAAGCTGCTGGGGCTGGTGGTCCCCGACATGGCCAACCCCTTTCACGCCGCCCTGGCCCTGAACATCGAGCTCTGCGCCCAGGAGGCGGGCTATCAGCTGATGTTCTGCTCCAGCCGCCGGGAAGACGGCCGGCTTGAGGATCTATTTGACTTCCTTTACAGCCAGCGGGTGGACGGCATCCTCCTCAGCAGCGCCGGAGACGGGGCTTACGACTTGGCCCGCCGCTCCATGGGGAAGGTCCCCTGCATTCTCCTTGGGGCCTGTGCGCCGGAGGATTCTCCCCTCCGGGCCAATACGGTGAGCACAGACAATTACGCCGGAGGCCGCATGGCGGCGGAGTATCTCCATGGCTTGGGTCACAGGAACGTGGCCTACCTAGGCTATCGGAGCGGCAGCGCCACCCACGTCCTGCGCCATCAAGGTTTCCTCTCCGCCGCCACGGAACTGGGCATGTCGGTGGAGACGGTCCCCAATCCCTTGTCCTCCTCCACCATTGAGAGCGGCTGCCAGCTGGCCCGGGGATTCCTTTCCGGCCCCTTCTCTCAAACAGCCGTTTTCGCCGTGTCTGACGCGGTGGCCCTGGGCTTCATCCAAGTGGCGGACGAGCTGGGCATCGCCATCCCGGGCCGCCTGTCCATCCTGGGATTCGACGGCATCGAGTACGCCGCGCTGCCCAATATCCGGCTGACTACCCTCTCTCAGAACACGCCCCGGCTGGCCCGGGCCGCCGTCCGGCTGATGCTGGAGCTCATCGGCAGCGGGGACCAGGGGGAATTCACCCGGAAGCTGATCACTCCTACGCTCATCCAGCGAGCCACCTGCCGTACAGTCGGACAGGCCGACAGATCTTAGCAGCATCCATAAGACCGTTTCTCACCTGCTCGCAAGCCAAATAGGCGCTGCAGCGGCCTGGAAAAACTGGAAAGACTTATCTTTGTTTATAGCAGCGCAAATTTTGAGTTGGAGAATCCCTTTTCTTTCTCTCACAATTGTGGTATACTGAAAATATTAAGGACGGAGGCGATTCCTATGCCTGAAATCAGTTTGTTCTGCGGTATTCGTATCACAATGTTTTACAGCGATCATAACCCTCCTCATTTTCACGCAGAATATGCTGGCCAGAAAGCTCTGGTCGATATTCAGGAAGGCTGTGTGATACGAGGCGCACTGCCCGCTCGGCAGTTGAAGCTAATTTTGGCTTGGTGTGAGCTTCACCGGGATGAGCTCATGCAAAACTGGAAACTCTCCAAAGACGCAAAGCCTTTGAACCGTATTAACCCGCTCATGTGAGAGGAGGCAGACTATATGATCCCACAAGTTGTCCAAGTCTTAGCGGGAGAAGACTTTACAGTTTATGTTTATTTTCTTGACGGCGCAATCCGGCTCTTAGACGCAAAGCCGCTTTTGAAGCAGGGTGGCGTTTTTTCTCCGCTCTGTGATGAGGCCGTGTTCCGAAACAGCCTGACGGTCATGAACGGCACTGTTGCCTGGGATTTAGAAGGGACACGAGATACCAGCACCTGTATTGACCTTGACCCTTGTGAGCTGTACGACAACTGTCCTTCCGCCGCAGACCCGCTTCAAGAGGTGATCTGAGTTCTGACCCACAACTTGACCCACGATAGAAAAATCTGGACGGAGGCAATGGAGCGGATAGGATGCTGAAATGACAAAATCCGGGCACGAAAGGCCCGGATGGAACGGAAAGGTCACTCCTACTCTCCCTATCGAATATTCACACGCATGAGGCCACTGGTTCGAGTCCAGTAGTCTCCACCATAAAGACGAAACAATCTGGATATCTGGGCATGAACGCCTAGAGCCCCAATTGTTTCGTCTTTTTGTTTTCCCGGATTTCAAAATTCGCAAAAGTGGATATTTTGCCCCTTTCCACTACGACCGGAGGGGTTCGAACTCCCCTATTTCCGAAAAAACCCGCCGCTTATCCAAAAGTGCCCTTTTTCAAGGGCACAGGCACACGGTATTTGACAGCAGTATTTTATACGAAGTTTCAGCGCCGAATTTGTTGACTATGCCAGTCAGCAGATTCGGTGCTTTTCTATTTCAAAAAGGGCGCTCTGAACATTTCGGAGAGAGAACCGCTCAAAATTAGTTAAAAATAGTGAATAGCCGTTACAAACCAGTTGTGATATCGTTTCGGATACCAATCGATGAAAGGAGCGATCACGTTGCCTACCAACTACGGCGGTCCGTCTCTGACGCCAGAAGAGATCGAACCGCGTAAAGCGGCAATGACCAGGAGGGCAGGACGAAAGCCATTTGAGAGCTTCAAGCTCACCAATAACAACGTTGTTTTATACCCCCATATGAGCTGCGGCAAAAAGGGCGCCGCAAACAAATTCAGAGGAAAGAAGGCTGCAGATATTACTATGAAGCAGGAAATGAGAACAAAATACCTGAAGGAAGTGCGGGCGCAGCTCCTGTCGGCGGAGTATACGGTTGAGTACAAGGATGACCATACTCTCCAAGTAGAACTGGACGGCAACCCGCTGTGTCAGGTCTGCGACACCGGCAATCTCCAATATTTCAAGGAGGATGCCGTCGGCAGAGAGAAAGCCCTGGATCAGCTCCGGGATATTGTCTCTGCAACTTGGGAGTACATGAATCTCCTGGATCGGGCCCCTCCCCTGATGGCGGATGGGCTGGGAGAAGGGTACAAGCTCCTGGCGGAGTTCAACAACGCAGTCCTCGCCGGACACCTGACCGAGTACGGAGCCCAGTTTGTCACCTGGGAATGGGTGCATGACCGGACCTCGCTTTGGCAGGGGCACTATCATGGCCCCGGCGGCGGAGTCAAAGGCTACGACGCCGCCAAGCGGGACTTCGCCGTCCGCTCCGGGCTCCTCCAGAAAAACGCCCTTTTTCAACCGGAGCAATTGGTGGAGGTATACCGCAGTATCCATGAGACCTTGGACAGCGCGTATTCGCTCACAGACAGCCGCAGGAAACTGCTGGAGGATGCCGCCCGCCAGATTGAAGAGGGCGCCCCGGACCTGGGAGAAAGAATGGAACGCTCCAATCAGGAGGAGCTGGACCTCGGTTCCACAGAGATCCACAGCAGAGACGGAATGCAATTTAACTGAAAACTTTTTCTAAGGTCGCTTCTTAAGGAGCGGCCTTTTTCATTTCATGACGAGGAGGAACAATTATGTCCCGATATTTTATGCAAGGAACCCGGCTTGCCTGGGCGGAACGGATGATGATGGACCCGTCCAGATCGCCCACTGACCACAACGATACTCAGAGCCCCCGGCAGAAGCGGCCCTGTGATAAGTCCGCCAAGCCGATACACTCTGGGCAGAAGATGCCGGAGGACAGTGTATGAGCTATGTGATCAAGGCCGTTCTGTGCAGCGCGCAGCAGCCGGAATATGGGGAAGCCACCGTCTGCTTTCCTATTCCGGACGCGCAGTACGACAGAACGGCGCGGCTATTGGAAGCGGCCAAAATGGGCGCCGCGCTCGTTCAGGACTGCCAGGTAAACGAAATAGACAGCTTCTACAGAGTCCTCGATTCTTTGAAAGGGACAACGGCTACCATGGACGAGCTGGATTACCTGGCAAAGCGGCTGGACAGCTTCTGCGATAATGAGGCGGAGCAGTTCCAGGCCATGGCCCACAAGCTGGGAATTTCAGACATCAAGGACTTCATCAATCTCACCCTCTGTTGTGAACAGGCCACGGTGATCGCCGACTTCTCCAAGCTGGAGGAGGCTGGGAAGGCCCACCGCATGAATCTCAATGGCGGCGCGATCTCCACAGCGGAGCTGGAGGCACTGGATGGGCGGGAGGAAGCTCTGCGGCTGATTGAAAGCGGGGCCGGGACGATCACCCCTTATGGCGTGGTCTACGACAATGGCATGGTGCTGAAGCCGGTCTACAACGGACAGCAATTTCCCGAATATCTTTACGACAATAGCCTTTTGGTATTGGAGGTCGAGCCGAAAGCCGGCCCGCGCGAAGGCCAGAATCCGGAATACCTCTACCTCCCCGCGTCGGAACATCAAATCGAGCGGGCCCTGCTGCGTGCCGGTATCGATGGGTTTTCTGACGCGCAGATGCGGGTAGACCTCCAAGCACTGCCGGAGAAGGTGGCGGAAGCGTTGGACCTGGAAAGCCTGTCCGTTGACGATCTCCCCAGCCTCAACCGGATGTGCGGCGCTATCCGGTCCATGACGAAAGCAGACCTGGAAAAGCTGAACGCGGTGGTGTTGATGGCGGACACCTCGGGCTTTGCGTCCATCTGCCGGTTGGCGGAGAATCTGGACCAGTTTGATTTTATCCCCGGCGTCCGAACCGCAGAAGAATACGGCAGGTACATGATCCGGCAGTCCGGGTACTTCGAGTACGACGAACACCTGGAAGAGTTCTACGATTACCGGAGCTATGGAGAACAGCGCGTCCAGCAGGAGGACGGGCAGTTCAACGAATGCGGATATGTGGCCTATCGCGGCGAGATTCCGCTGGAAGAGCTGATGCGGGAAACTTCCTTGGAGCAGTCTCCGCAAGGGCCGCAGATGGGAGGATGTTTATGATGACCCTGCATATTTTCAGCGGCGAGAGAGCGGTGGGACAACTGACCCTGCCCTTGCCGCCGGACGATTTCAAGCAGAAATTGGATGATATTCGCGGAAAGAACCAGGCGGTTAAACCTCTTTATGTTTTCAATGTAGACGGGCCAATCCCCGGCTTGGGCTGGCATCTTGAATTCACGAAGCTGGAGCAGGACGCCGCCCTGCAAAAGCTGAACCAACTGGCGGAGACATTGGGTCATCTGGGTACAGGCGGACTTCTCCAACTGAACAAAGTCCTGCACACGGATTATAGGCAGGATTTGGATGCAATTCTCCGGACAGCTTCCTCCATCCGGAAGGTCAATCCCAACAGCTATGAATTTATCCCGGATGTTACGACCGATCAGGCCCTGGGAAAGTGGCTTGTAGAACACGGGCAGTTTAAAGCGGAGGACTATCTCCGTCCTCACTTGAATTACGACTCAATTGGCTTTGAATACCGCCATGCCCACAACGGCGCGTTTTTGACCGGCGGATACGCGGGCGTCCGGCCCGGAGCCGTGGAGCAGGTGGTTGAGGAAAAATACCCCCTTCGTTTGACCCTCGCGTCTTTGGACAGCGCCGACGTCCTCCGCCTCCCGGCTTCCGAGGAGGATTTGACCTACATCCAAGACGAACTCGGAATCGATGATTTCTCCCGGTCAGTAATCGCTAATATTGAATATGAAGAATCCAGATTAACCCAGTTGATTCCCAAGACAGGCGCTACCGTAGAGGACGCCAATGAGCTGGCCCGCTGCCTCCAAGGGATCGAAAAAGACAAAGAGATGAAAAAATACTGTGCCGCGCTGGAGGTAGAGGAGCCGTCCACATTTTCCGAGGCGGTCAACATCGCCATGGACCTGGAGGACTATGAACTGGTCGACAGCAGTGAACGGGAGTATGCCTTGGACAGTCTGCGCCGGATGGGCGTAGGCGAGGAAATCAGAGAGGCCATTGAAGATTACATCGATTTTGAGCGGATGGGCCGGGACATGATGGAGGAGGACGGCGTGCGGCAGACGGGCTTCGGCCAGATACTTCGCCTCAGCAAGCCCTTCCCAAAACCGGAAATCGGGCCGTCCATGTGCTAAGGACAGGAGGAACGATGAGCATTGATATTTACGCAGACAAGCTGCAAAACGTATGGCTGTTCGGCAGGTCCGTTTTGTACACCCCCCAGCCCATCCAGCGGGAATCGGTCCCGGAGGGCTGGTACTGCTATGACCTCCAGGGCTCCGCCGGTTCCCCGGATAAACCGCACGTCTTGGTAGACCAGGCAAGCGAACGATTTGCGGGCTGTATCCTCTCGGACGTGCCGCTGAAAAGCAGCCGTTCTCACGGAGAGCTGGTTCCGAACCTCTTCTGGGCAACCGCGATTCCCCTCACGCTTGCGGAACACTGCACCGAGGAAGGCATCCCGTATCCCCAGCCCATGGATGTAAAAAGCGCGGGTTTGGAAACGGTATCCGCAGGGTTTGGCCTGTCCATGAACCTGGGATTTTAACAGCAAGGAGGAAAAACCTTATGATGACACTGCATATCCGCACGCGGGACCACAAAGAGACACGCCTGGAACTGCCGACGCCCCCGGATGAGCTCCGACGGCAAACGGAAGCCGTCTTCAACGCCGGCGAAACTCTCTGCGTGTCTCACATCGACAGTCCCATCCCCGGCCTTCAGCGGCATTTCCGGGACATGGCCTTCACCAATGAGTCCACTCTGAGGAAGCTGAACCGTCTGGCAAAAATGATGGACAACATGATTCAGTTAACGCTTTCCTCCGACTCAAACAGCGGAGGGCGGAGGGCGTCCGGCAGACGGAATTCGGCCTCATTCGCCGCATCAGCGCGCCCTTCCCGGAGGAGGCGGACCAGAGCTTTCAAATAGGAGGCCCGATGTAACGGAAATCTCCCTGAGCAGAAGCTGCATGAATTGAAAGCCGCCTCTCTGGACGAGAGTACCTTGTTAGAGGCTCGGTGCATTCTTCCGGAGGCGGGCGACCTGACGCGGCAGTATGACAGCGTCAGCGATCTTGTTCGGGACGGGAACAATCTTGGTTTCATTCTGGATGAACGAGGCCAGGGAAAGCCGCACTGGATGGAACGGTTCGCCGCTGCGCTGGAATACGAGGACTGCCCGGTACTTCGCCGCCGCCTTTCGAGGCTTCAAGGTCATGGAGAGCCAAAGCCATGACGACAAAGCGCAGTACCGCATCGGCTGGATGCTTCTGCACGGCGTCGGCACCCTAAAAGATGAAGCCGCCGCTCAGAGCTGGTTCGAGAAGTCCGCACAGAGAGGAAATCAAAACGCCCAGTACCAGCTGGCGAAGCTGATACTGGGCAACTCCGCCGCTGCGCCGGAGGAAATCACGCAAGCGGTGAAGTGGCTGACACATGCCGCAGAGGATGGCTCACAGTACGCCCAATACGCCCTCGGCAAGCTGTATCGGGACGGCGGCCCCATCGAGTCGGACCGTGTTCAGGCTGTGATCTGGTTTTCCGAGGCGGCAGGACAGGGCCACGAGTATGCCATGTACGCCCTCGGGAAGCTCGACCTGGAGGTAGGCAGGGCCGAAGCCGCCTTCCACTGGTTTCGGAAAGCGTCTGAGCGGGGAAACCAATTCGCACAATATCAGCTGGGCAAGCTCATGCTCTCCAGTGAGGGCGTTCCAAAAGACGTGGATGAAGCGCTCCGATGGTTCGCTGCCTCGGCAAACCAGGGGAACCAGTACGCGCAGTATCTCCTCGGTAAGCTGTACCTGCTGGGAAAAGACATCCCCCAGGACCGGGAAGCCGCCGTTCGTTGGTTCACGCTGGCGGCAAAACAGGGAAACGAATATGCCCAATATTTTCTGGACCACATGAATGACCGGCAGGGTCCTCCGCTCCTGACCAGCGCCACCCGGCTCCTGCACCATATGAGCAGGATATTCCGGGAGGAGATTCCTCCTGCTCAACCCGGCATCCACTTCGTAGAGAGCAAGCTCCGGCGGAAGATCATGGAGAAGCGCCTTGCCCTGGGCCACCGTGCGGACGACCACGAGGACCAGCTGATCAACACGATTGCCATGCGCTGAAACAGGGACGGCGAATTGCCGTCCCTGTTGATCTCATACGCGAAAGGTCAGCCTCCGGTAGTAGCCGTCACAGACCCGTGAGATGGTTTTATCTGCTACAGCAGGCCGATTCGGCCCGTAAAGAAGTTGTCCAATTTTATAAAGTTCCCCATTGATGTACACGGTTTCTCCGGCGCTGTGACTCCCGCACTTTGTCAGCCACGTTAGAGCCTGTCCCACTGTACAACCTCTGCGAAGCTCTCCACGCTCATCCCAGAGCGGATCGAAAAATCTGTCCATGACCACGATAGCCTCCTCTTTCCATCAGTCGCAACTCTGTCCATTGTAGCCGGACTCCTGCGGGAAAACAATATCCGGGATAGAGAAAAAGAGGAAGATTTTTCATGAAACATTTTTTCGATTAAGGATTGACAAATCCGGAACTCACTCTGCCGCAGCCAGTTCGTTTGTGACCAGCTGCTCCGCGCATTTCCTGGCGCTGGCGGAGCCGAAGTAGCGGACCGGGATATTTTCCTTCCGGGCGGTATCGATGATCCGGTAGTAGAATTTGTGAGAAATGGCGTTCGTCTGTATCCAGACCACATCCGCGCTCTTGACCACGTTGATATCCGGCAGCATTTCCCGGTCAAAGAACCGAACATCCGGCAGCATAGGGCGGATAGCCTTCCGCCAGGTGTCGTGCCCGCCGAAGACCACGATCCGGTGCTCTCCCTGCCAGGGGAATGTGATCTCGGCCTCCGCCTTCTCCTCCGGCATTCCTTCGCGGCTCCGCAATTCGAACAGGGTTTCCCGAAGCTGGCTGAGTTCCGCCCTGTCCCGCAGGGCATCCTCCTCGACAGTGCGGAGCTGCTCCTGCAATTGGCGGGCCCTGACGTCCGCGTCGTGCAGCATCCGGCGGGACTCTTTCAGCTGACGGGTCAGTTCCTCCACCTTGGCGGCATCGTCCGCTTCTCCTGCGGAAATCTCCTCCGCTATCTCTGTTAATTCCGCATCCAGAGATTTGAGAAAATCCTCGAAGTCGTCCGGAGCGTCAAACGGCAGCGGCCTCCTTGCCCGGAAGTCATCCACATACGAGGCAAACCACGCGCCCCAGGAAAGGGCCTCCGCCCGTGCTTGTGTCAGCCCCTGTTCCATGAACCAGTCCTTTAAGCGGCTGGACGGAGCCTGATTCCTCGGCAGGGCGTAGCCGGTGGCGAGATAAAACAACTGGCCTTCCGAAAGTCGCTCCCCCTCCTCGATATCCGGCTCGGGCAGGTTTTCCTCCTCTGCGCCCTCTCTCGGACGAAAGGCGCAGCGGAGCGAAAGGTCCGGTTTCCCTTCTTGGAATGGAGCTGCATAGGTAAACGCCTCATCCGCGCCCCAAGGCAGATGGCGCTCCGCGCAGAGAACAGTGGCAGCGGTCAGCATATTCAAATCCACCAGCACGTCGCCGTCCCGCTCCAGCAGCAGGTATGCCGCGCAGACCGCGTAAGGGTCCTGTATCCGAAAACCTTCCATCAGGTCTGAGGACCGGCGGTAATACAACGTCTCCCGTATAGTCTCCGGCGACGCGCCAATCAGCAGCGCCGTGTGCGTCAGGAACCACAGGCCGGGATGTTCCTTTGCGGGTGAAGCCATTGGGAACTCCGGCTCTTCCAGCCAATCTCGTTTCGGAGCGTTCGGATTTGCCAGCACCAACGGCGCACCGCCATCATGTGGCATCGATGGCGTGACACGGGTGCTGACCTCCAGGAAACGGTCGAGATAGTCCAGAATGGCATCCTTGAATCTGCCCTTGATGTTTCCGGCGGTCTCCTTATCCACCAGTCCCCAGAGCTTTCGGAACGCCTGCCTCTGTGCGCCTTTCCGATTCAGGAACACGGTCATAAGGCCCAGCATTTCGGATCGTTCATGTTGGAAATCGTCCACATCCGGAGTCGCGAAATCCGCTTCCTCATCCAGCTCATCTGGAAGAAGCGGATAAAGTTTCTCCTCCAGCTCATGGTCCTTCATGTAGTCCAGCAGCCACAGGGCTGCGCCCAGCAGGAAACAGGGAGACGTGCTGAGATGCTCTGCTGATGGAGATGGAAGCATAGCTGCGGTGGCCAGCGCCTTCACGACGTCGGCCCGTTGGTATTTTCCATCAAAGTATTTGCAGAAAAAGCCAAGGGAGGCTCTCGCCGCCTGTTCTCCGGATTTGGCAATCGCTCCTGCCCTGGCGAAGCGGTCAGACTCCTCCCGCATGAACAAAGCCGTTTCCCGAAAACGGGATACCGTCTCTTTGAAAACGCGCTCCTCCGTGGGTGTCAGCGCTATGGAATAGACCGGCTCCCCTGCCAGGGTCCAGCTTTTTGTTAAAGACGGCTTCTTCTTACTTCCCATTTCCCATACCACGCTTTCAAAATCATTATTCCATACAGTGTACCATAGTTGTCAAAAAAAGTCACCTGCAACCATTTCAAAACTGGAGGACAAGATGGCCTACATCAAATTTACCGACGATCAAAAACAGCGGGCCGCCTCCGTAGACCTGGAGGCGTTTCTGCTCAGTCAGGGTGAGAAGCTCCTGCCCAGCGGCAGGGAAAAGCGTCTCGCCGGCAACCACAGCGTCACTGTCCGGGGAAACGAGTGGTTTGACCACGCCACGAAGGAGGGCGGCGGGCCGGTCTCCTTTGTCCAGAAGTTCTACGGCCTCAGCTACCCGGAAGCGGTGACCCGGCTCCTGAACGGCGAGCAGGGAGAAATCATCTCCGCGCCTCCCAAGCAGAAGGAGAAAAGGGAGTTCCAGCTCCCGCCGAAAAACGATACCATGCGCCGGGTCTACGCCTACCTGCTCAAGCAGCGCCTCATTAGCCGCCCGGTGCTGGACGCGTTTGTCCATGCCAAGCTGATCTATGAGAGCCGCGAACCGTCCAAGGGCGGCAATCCCTATCACAACGCCGTATTCGTCGGGCTGGATGAAAACGGCGTTCCCCGCCACGCCCACAAGCGGGGCCTGTACAGTCAGGGGCCGGGCCTCAAGCGGAACGTGGGCGGCTGCGACGCACGGTACAGCTTCCACCACTGCGGGACCAGCGACTGCCTCTACATCTTCGAGGCCCCCGTTGACCTGCTGTCCTTTCTCACGCTGTACGGAAAAGACTGGCAGTCCCACAGCTACGCCGCCCTCTGCGGGACCAGCGAACACGCCATGCTCTGGATGCTGGAGCAAAACAAAAATCTCCGGCACGTCCTCCTCTGCCTGGACCACGACGAGGCGGGCATCGAGGCCAGCGGAAGACTGACAGAAATCCTCCATAAGCACGGCTATACCAGCGCCACCGTCCTCCAGCCGGAGTGCAAGGACTGGAACGAGGACCTGAAAGCCGCCCACGGCCTCCCCGCCCTCCCGGCGGAGGAACATCCTCAGCTCATCGTCGCGCCCAGTGTGTGCCAGTTGATTGCAGAGAAAAGTGAATCTGTCAAGCTGGACAGCCTGGAGAGTGACCTCTCCGGGCTGCTGCAATCTTACCGCGTCCACCTCCACTGGGGCCGCTTCGGAAAGGCGCTGGATTGTACGGACCAAGCTTCCGCTCTTGCCCTGGCGGCGTACAGCCGGGAGCTGCGGCAGCTCGGCGAACCCATCGGCGGCGAGGAGCTGGCGAAGCGAATGTGCGAACACATTCTGCCCCACCAAAACCACTCCGACCTCAAAAACCGTCACCGGGAGCTGGGCCCCAAAGTCCAGTCCGTTTTGGCGCGGCAAAAGGCCCCCGGCATCCGGTCTGAGGCGGACAAGCGGCAGATGGCGGAGGCGTGGCTGGGCCTGGCGGCGGACCTCGCCAAACCGTCCGTCAAGTATGAGGCGGAGGAACTCAAGAAATGGCAGAAGCAGCAACAGGAGAATTCATTATCTATGACAATGTAGAAGGAGGCCATATGGATCAATCCGCAATTTTATTTATTGTTCTGGCAGGCGCGGCGTTCCTGCTGATCGGCGTACTTGCCACCCACTCCGGCGGTTCTCTCAATGGCATCAAAGCCAAAACCGTCGGCGACGGCCAGCATGGGACCGCCCGCTGGTCCACGAAAAAGGAACTGAAACAGACCTATCAATACATCCCCTTCCGGCCCAGCCAGTGGCGGAAGGGCGAGAATCTGCCCAAGGTCCAGGGCCTTGTCCTGGGCTGCGAGGGCAAAAAGAATGCCGTCTCCGCCCTGGTGGACAGCGACGACATCCATTGTCTGATGATTGGCGCTTCCGGCGTGGGCAAAACGGCGTTCTTCCTGTACCCCAATTTGGAGTATGCCTGTGCCAGCGGCATGAGCTTCCTGGCCTTGGATACCAAAGGCGATCTGGCCCGGAACTACGGGGCCATCGCTATCAAACACTACGGCTACAAGGTGGCGGTCATCGACCTGCGGAATCCCACCCGCTCTGATGGCTACAATCTCCTAACGCTCATCAACCACTATATGGACGTGTGTCGGGAGGACCCGAAGAACCTCGCCGCCAGGGCAAAGGCGGAGAAATACGCCAAAATCCTGGCAAAAACCATCGTCAACCCGGAGGGCGATTCCTCCAGCTACGGGCAGAACGCCTTCTTTTACGATTCCGCCGAAGGTCTCCTGACGGCGGTGGTCCTGCTCCTGGCGGAGTATCTTCCGCCCGAGCATGAGGGCGCGCCGGAGCGGCGGCACATCGTCAGCGTGTTCAAGCTGGTGCAGGATCTCCTTGCTCCCAGCAAAACCGTCAAGGGCAAGAACGGCTTCCAGGTCCTCATGGACTCCCTGCCGGAGACCCACAAGGCCCGTTGGTTCGCTGGGGCGGCGCTGAACTCCGCCGAACAGGCCATGGCCTCTGTCATGTCCACGGTGCTGTCCCGTCTGAACGCCTTCCTGGACTCCGAACTGGAGCAGGTCCTCTGCTTCGACAGCGCCATTGACGCGGAAACCTTCGCGTCTCAAAAGTCCGCCATCTTCCTGGTACTGCCCGAAGAGGACCCAAGCAAGAACTTCATGGCGGGTTTGATGATCCAGACCCTCTCCCGCGAACTCTTCTCGGTCGCCGACGAGCACGGCGGCAAGCTCCCCAACCGGGTTGTGCTGTTCTGCGACGAGCTGGGCACTATGCCCGCCTTCGATATCCTGCCCCTATTTTCCGCCGGGCGATCCCGAAAGCTGACGCTGGTGCCCATCATCCAGAGTCTTGCGCAACTGGAGAAAAACTACGGAAAAGAAGGCGTGGAGATCATACAGGATAATGTCCAGGATACGATTTTCGGCGGCTTCGCGCCCAACAGCCAGACCGCCGAGGTGCTGTCCAAGTCCCTGGGAAGCCGCACCGTTCTGAGCGGCTCCATCAGCAAGGGGAAGAACGATCCCAGTCAATCTCTCCAAATGATCGAGCGGCCTTTGATGACGCCGGATGAGCTGAAATCCATCCCGAAGGGTCAATTCGTGGTAATGAAAACAGGTTCCCATCCCATGCGGACCCGGCTGCGGCTGTTCCTGGACTGGGGAATCACCTTCGGAGAACCGTATCTGCTGGAGGAGAAAGCCGCCCGGACAGTGGCTTACGCCAATAAAGAGGAATTGGAAGACGCTGTTTTTCAGAGCCGGGTAGCGATGTCCACCATTTCGGAGCAATCTCCGCCTACGGCGCGACTGCTTAGAAACAGGCCCTCTGGTACGGCCCGGAAAGTTTGATCACAGGAGAAACATATGGGATATTTTGATTCAATCTACGCCTCCGAGCTGCCGCACCGGGATATCGTGGTCTATATGTACCTGAAGCACCGTGCGAACGCCGAGGGCCGGTGCTGGCCCTCTGTCCGCACGATTGCGAAGGACCTGCACCTTTCCCGCGCCACGGTACAGAGAGCCTTGCGGGAACTCCAACGGGACGGCTGGATCACAGCAGAACCGCGCTGGAGGGAAAATGGGAGCTGCACATCTAATTTTTATCGGTTATTGTAATCAACTAAAGAATCAAAATCCTTCGCCAGGGGAGGATTTTGACCCTTTTTTGGGCCAGTGGGGTATCACAATGATGCCCCCAGAAATTACCACCCAAAGGCTACGGGTTTAGTACAGAGAAAAACAATTTTGAACATAATTTTACAGTCAAAGTTTGCTTATATCTGATATCAGGTCCCCATGCTGTGTTGCAAGGTGTCCTTTGATGATCGCCCACATTGTATTGACCATCAACCAGCCGATTCCTGTAGCCACGGCTACTGCTAATAATCCCATTCTTTCAATCAGTAGCCATGTGAGCACAACTCGCAAAGCTATATGTCTTTCCGCCCCAATAAAAGGGATAGAAACTTCCCCTATTCCCCACGACGGCAGCCAGTATAAAGTGCCAAAGCATAAAAAGTCTCGTAGGGATCATCCTCTTTTGTCAACAGATTCAAAAAGCGGTGGACCTCCTAATCTGTAGGAATCATCTGTGTACGGTGCTGAGTCTCCGGCAGGTCGATCAGCCGAGCCGGGTTCTTTTCGATGATCTTATTGCGTTTGGCGTCGTTCAGTACGGCAGAAACCACCGTCAGGTATTTCTGAACCGTTGCTTCATGAATCGGTTTGTCATAGTAGGTCCGTTTCCTCAACTCCACCAGCAGATTTTCCAGTGCAATAGACCGCAGCCTGTTCAGCTTGATATTTTCAATCTGCGGATACACCGTTTCCAGCGACCAACGGTAAAAACCGAGGATGCTTGGAGCAAAACCGGTAAGATTTCCCCGGCGATCCTCTACGCCTGGGGAGAAAAGGATAGAGAGTAAAAACGGAATGTGGAGAGGGAAAAACAACTCTTGAGGAATATTGAGAATGGCCAGGCCGCTCATAAATTCCCAATCCTGTAATCAAAAATCCCAATTCACTTTCATGTTCCCGGTGTCTCCAGAATAAACCCGAAAAATAATTATCAACTGTGCTTAACCGGGAACATAAAGTCGAATTGGGACTATCAAAATGCAACGGCAATCATTGTCAATAATATGCATGATATAATTTTGGAGGCTTTGCGCCCCAGAGCCAAACGACCACGGTGCTGTCCAAGGCGCTCGACAGCCGCACCGTTTTGAGCAGCTCCATCAGCAAGGGAAAGAACGATCCCAGTGATTGATAATGTATATTTTGACGAATGCAAAAAGGCAACCAGCGATTCACCGCTGATTGCCTTCCTTGATGTATGTTTATACGTAAACTATACTGATTATTCACTAATTCAACCAACAACACTCAAACAAATAAGGGATTTGAAAAACCCGGAATTCGTTCCGAACTGAAGGATTCAAACGCCGTCAAAGTGTGACGCTACACGCTTCAGATGGACAATCACCGGGAGCTGCTGAGGGCAGACCCTCTCACACTGGCCGCAGGCTATGCAATCCACCGCCCTGCCGAATTTCCCCGTGAGCAGGATATAATTGTTGTAGTTGGCCGTCCAGCCCTTTGTCTCCAGGGATTCCCGCATATCCTCGTTGTAGAGGGAAAAATACTGGGGAATCGCAATCTTCCGGGGACAGCCTTCCACACAGTAGGCGCACCCGGTACAGGGCACGGCGGTCCGCGCATTGACAATCTCCGCCGCCCGGAACACCAGCGCCCGTTCCTCGGAAGTCAGCGGCTGGAAATCGTCGAAGGACCCGGTATTGTCCTCCATCTGCTCCAGCGAGCCCATTCCGGAGAGGACCGTCGTCACTCCTTCAAGGGACGCGGCGAACCGGAGCGCCCAAGAGGAGACGGAAGCATCCGGCGCACAGCTTTTCAATAGCCGCTCCGCCTCCTCCGGCAGTCTGGCCAGAGTCCCACCCTTCACGGGTTCCATGACAACGATGGGCCTGTTATGGCGACGGGCCGTCTCGTAGCATTCCCGGGAACGAATCCACGGACTCTCCCAGTCCAGATAATTGAGCTGGAGCTGAACAAACTCCAGATCCGGATTGTTGGTGAGAATCTCATCCAGTAGCTCGGGCATGCCGTGGAAGGAAAACCCGATGGACCGGGCCAACCCCTGGCGCTTTTTCTCCCGGAGCCAGTTGAAGCAGTCGTATTCCAGGTATTTCGGATAGCTGAGTCCTCCGATTCCGTGGAGGAGGTAGCGATCAAAATACCCGGCCCCGGTCTTTTCCAGCTGGGCGTTAAAAATCCGGTCCCGGTCCTCCGGCGCTCGGAGGAAATTCGCGTGGAGCTTTGTGGCCAGCGCGAAGCGGTCCCTGGGATAGCGGTCCGTCAGGAGGGTCTTGACCGCCGCCTCGCTCCGGTGGGCATGGTAGGCCCACGCGGTGTCGAAATAGGTGAAGCCCTTTTCCAGAAAGCGGTCCACCAGCTTCCCGGCGGCTTCCAGGTCTATGCTGCCGTCGTCCGTCCGGTCGAGAAGCGGCAGCCGCATCAGGCCGAAGCCCAGTTTTTTCATCTGTGATCTACCTCCTGTGTCCGCGCCGTTTTTCCGCTTTCACCGCGACTGGGCAGCTCCAGCGGCAGCCCGCCGAAATCCGCGAACGCATCCAGCTGATAGTCCGCCTGGCTGGTATCCTGCCGGATGGCGGACGCCCGGCAGCCGATGACCCGGACCCCGGCGGCCTTGCCGGAACGGATGCCCACGGGGGAATCCTCGAATATGACGCATTCCTCCGGGACGGCACCCAGGAGCTTCATCGCCGTTTGGTAGGGCTCCGGGTCCGGCTTCTTTTTGGAGACCATGTCGCCGCACACCACCGCGTCAAACAGCTCCCGCATCCCTAAGCGCTCCAGGGCCGCCTCAATCAGATACCCGCTGGTAGAGGAGACCAGCGCCGTTTTGACGCCCCGGCTCCGCAGCTCCTCCAGCAGGGGCGCCACGCCCGGCATGGGCTCCAGGTTTCCGTTCTGGTAGGTGTTGCCCATGCTCCGGCGCTCCCGCAGGTAGTCCTCCAGGGTCACGGGCCGGGGGGCCCGTTCCAGGAATTGCCGGATCACGTCGGCGTCGTTCACGCCGTACAGGGAGCGTTCCTCTTCCTCCGAGAGATAGACCCCGTATTTGGCCAGCGCCCGCTTGGTAAAGCGGTTGTTGCTGGCCTCGGTATCGGCGATCACCCCGTCGAAATCAAACAACGCGAATCGAATCCGCATGGGCTCAGCTGTTGAACAGCTTCCGGGCGGTCTCCTGAATATAAGCCACGTCCTCCGGGCTCAGGTCGGCAAAGTCGCTGTTCTCCATAGAGCAGCTGGAATCCTGGACGTACATCATTTTGGTGTCCTTCTGGGTGATGGAGTAGAACCAGCACTCGGCGGGGACGTTGTACACCTTGCCCTGCTCCATCAGGGTCAGGCAGATATCCTTGAACGCGCCGTCCTCCCGCTCCGCGGTAATCAGGATGGCCTTCCCCGCCGCGAGAATGAACTGCTCGTCAGTGGAGTGGTGAATCTCCAGGTGGGCAATGCCGGAGATATCGTTGTCCGGCTTCCAGTTTTTAATGCAGACCAGCCACTTGGGATTTTCGTAAACGCGGAGGATGCCCTCTCCGTTATTCTCGTACATATCCGGTCTTTTCATCGGTATTACGCTCCTTTACAAAATATTTCAGACCTCGGTCCTGCCCAGAATCGGGGTTCCGAAGCCGAACGCGCCCTCCATGGCGCAGGCCTTCGCCGCGAAGGCGGCCCCGTCCCGCATGGCCCTTTGAAGGGCTTCCGCCTGCTCCTCACCGCTGCCCTCCAGCAGCCCGCCGGACCGGGAGGCCTTCAGCAGGCTGCACAGGAACGCGGCGAAATAGCTGTCTCCAGCTCCCATGGTGTCAATCACATCGTCGGCGTGAACGGCAGAGGCATAATAGAACTTCCCGCCCACCAGCGCATAGGATCCATCCTCGCCGATGGTGCCCAGAACGATGGGGACGCCGTAGGCCGCCGCCTTCCGCATCTCCTCCTCCCGCTTTTCGGCGGTGAGATGGGCGCAGGAGAGCAGGGCGATCTGGATATGGGGGCAGATCTTCGCCAGGTACTCGTCCGTCCAGCGGACGGAGAAGTCGTAGGCAACCGGCACTCCGGTGGCCTGGAGCGCCGGAAGCTCGTCCTCGATGTAGGAGTTCAGATTGGTATAGATCACCTGAAAGCCCCGGATGTACTCCAGGTCCCTCTCAGTGAAGGCGAAGGGGTGGTCCTTGGCGATGCCGCCCTTGTTGCTGCCCAGGAAAACCCGGTCGGTCCCCTTCATGGTGACCAGGGCAAAGCCGTTCTCGCCGGGATACTGGCGGCAGCGGCTCCGGTCAATCTCCAGCTTATCCAGCGTCCGCTGGCAGCAGTCGGCAACCTCGTCCGTGCCGAACTTCCCCATGTACGCGGCCCCTACCCCGTTCATTTTCGCGTAGGCGCAGGTGTTTACGCACTGGCCGCCGGGATACATCTTCCCCCTGGAAAGATATTTGTCGCAGACATTATCGCCGATGGCGATGATTTTCGCGTCTTTCACGCTCAAAACCTCCTTTTCCGGTTCCAACCTCTCGGGTCCTGCGCGCCTCCCTCCCCGCTCTGTACGGAGCGGGGAGGGAGGACGGATGGGATCAGTATTCCACCTTCCACATGTAGCGGCGGGTGGGCAGGGGATGCTTTCGGGCCTCGGCCAGCTGGTGGTTGTAGATGGGGTAGACGTTGTTGAACAGGGAGTGGTTGAAATAATCCACCACGGAGGCGTCGATGACGGACAGGCCCAGCTCCTTGGCGTCCAGGACCTCGATGCGCTTCGCGTAGGTCCGCAGGAACCTTAAGGCGCGCTCGTCCAGGACCCGGGTGGAGCCCTCGGAAATCTGAATCATGAAGGGACGGTTGGCGTCGGTGATTTCGAAGGGGCCGTGGAAGAACTCCCCGGTGTGGATGCTGCTGGAATCCAGCCACTGCATCTCCATGAAGATGCAGATGCTCTCCATATAGGCCGCGCCGTAGGACGCGCCGCTGCCCATGGTGTAGATGACGGAATCGTCCTTGTACTCCTGGGCAAAGGCGGCGGCCCGCTCCGCCACATGGGCCCGGGCGTTCCGGATCACCGTGGTAATCATCCCCACGCCGTCCATGAATTTGTCATAGCTCTCGTATCCGGCGGTCTGGTTCAGGGTCTCCACGGCCACCAGCAGGGCGCACATGGTTTTCTCCCCGGCGTAGTCGATATCTCCGGCCAGGTGGTCGGGAGAAGCGTCGAAGGAATATAGGATTACGTAATCCCCGAATTCGATGATTTCGGATTCCGGCAGCCAAGTCAGCAGGATCACGCTGGCCCCCATCTCCTTGCCCATTTTGGCGGCGGCAATCGTCTCGGGGGTGTTCCCCTTGTGGCAGGACAGGCAGACGATGGAGTTCTTCCCGAAGTCCTTGGGGGTGCTGTGGACGAATTCATTGCTGCTGATCAGGGCGGATTTCAGGTTTCCGCACTCCTTCTCCATGAAGGTCTTGGCCGGGTACAGGGCTCCCAGGGAGCCGCCGCAGCCCACGAAGTACAGGCTCTTGACGCCGCCCACGTCCTTTTTCGCCTCCAGGATCTCCGCAATGATATTTTTGATGTCCGTGCTCTTGTAAGTCATAACCGTTTCCTCCTGAAATTTTTTAGAAATAGGGATTGAACTGCTGAATGATCTTAGTGGCCCGCTCCTTGCCCCGGAGCATGCAGGCGGGGATATCCTCGCCCAGGCTCAGGCCGTAGGTAAAGGCGGCGATGTAGCTATCCCCGGCCCCCACTGTGTTCACCACGGGAACCGTCTCCGCGTTCATCTTGAAGAACTCGGACCCGTCATAGGCCAGGCTTCCCGCCTCGCCCAGCATGGCCACCACGCATCCTGCACCCTTTTCCCGGGTCTTTTTCATGAAATCCCGGATATAGCCGTTGTCCGCCTCGTAGGAAAAGAACGCGTAGTCCAGATAGGGAAGGAGCTCATCGTTGCTCTCCTGCTCCAGGCGCTTAGAAAAATCGTAGACCCAGATTTGGCCGGGCTGTTTCAACCGGGCGATGTAGCGCCCCATCTTTGCCCAGCGCTCGGAGTAAACAATGTCAAAGCCCTTGATAAACTCCAGGTCCTCCGGGCTCAGGGCGATTTCCTCCATGGCGTTGCCCTCGAAGCGCAGGTGCTTCTTGTCCCCGTCCACAATGTCCATGGTGGCCATTCCGGTGGGACGGTCCGCGCGCTTCAGCACCCGCAGGGGAATGCCCCGCTCCTTCAGCCGCTCCTCCAGGGCCAGGGCGAACACGTCGTTCCCCAGGATGGTCATTTCCGTCACATCGCCCCCCAGGTCCTTGTAGTTCAGGGCAAAGTCGATACTATTTCCGGTGAGATAATAGCGGTCCAGCTTGTAATAGACGTCGATGCAGTTGTCCGCCAGCGCAATGGTTTTCTTCATCCTTACTCCCCCATGACATAGATCATGTATTTCCGGTTTTTGACGCCGTCGTACTCACAGAAATAGATGTCCGCGGCGCTGCCCAGCTTTACCTTGCCGTCCACCACCGGAAATACGCAGTGGTTTCCGGTGAGGAGGGATTTCAAATGCCCCGGCGCGTTTCCGCCGATGGTGCCGTAGCTGGGGAGATAGTGGTTGTGGCAGTACGGATAATCCTCCGGGGCCAGGCGGTCCAGGGCGCCCATGATGTCCCGCTCCACGCAGGGCAGGGCCTCGTTGACCGTGATGCCCGTGGTGGTGTGCTCGGTGATGACATAGACGATTCCGTTCCGCACGCCGCTTTCCGCCACGAAGGCGCGCACCTCATCCGTGATCCGGATCATCTCAAATTCCTTCTCCGCGCACAGGGAGACCTCTTTCAATCGAAGCTCCACGCTCACCCCTCCCTTCCCAGGAACCGCAGTGCGTTTTTCCAGCAGATGTTTTCCATGGTTTCCCGCTCAAAGCCCAGGCTCTCCAGCCCCCGCAGGCTCCGCACCGGACGGATCCGGGGGCTGCCGGAGCCGAACATGACCTGTCCGGCGATGTTGTGCTCCACCCAATACTGCCCCATGTCCTCCCGGAATACCTTCCGGTAGAGCTGGTAAGGGCCGTCAAAGCTCATCAGGGCGGTGTTGGTGTAGAGGTTGGGATATTTGATGAGCAGCGCCGCCGTCTCCTGGACCCAGGGCCAGCCCACATGGGTCAGGCAGATGTTCACGTCCGGATAGCGGTCCGCGATTTCCTCGTACTCCATGGGGTGGGCATAGCGGGCGATGGCGTGGCTCTCCATGCACAGCCCCGCGTGGAAGATGATGGGCTTTCCCTCTTTTCTGCAAAGCTCGTACAGCGGCGTCATTCTGGGGTCGCCGGGATAGACGCGGAGCTTCGCGGGGTTGAGATACAGGCCCAGCAGGCCCAGCTCCCGGAAGGCCCGAGCCAGCTCCTCCGCCGCGCCGTCCTTCCGGGGGTCCACGCTGGCAAAGCCCCAGAACAGCTCCCCGTCCGCGGCGGTGAGGGCGGCGGTTTCCTCATTGGAAATCACCGGGGTTCCCGTGTCCGCCGAGCAGTCCTCCGGCAGGAGAAAGACGTGCCGGATATCCCCCAGGGCATACTGCTTTTTCAGCAGGTCCAGGGGCGCGGGGCTCATCAGGTGATAGTTCATTTCACCGCACCGGCGCTCAAACCGCTCCCGGTCGGAACAGATGGGCGCGTACAGGGCGGGCCGGATATGCGTGTCAATTACCATAGCTGCCAGGCTCCTTTTTCACTATGTGCCCCGGTGCATCAGGGGGCGGTTCGTCAGGTAGAGGTCCCGGAAGAGCGGATAATTCCGCTCATACAGGGCGTGGTTCTCCGGATTGGGAACCAGCGCCTTCCCCGGGGGCAGCGCGGCCCGGAGGGCGGAGAAGCTCTCCAGCCGCCCGCAGCCCACCGCCGCCATCATGGCGTCCCCGTAGGCGGAGCACTGGTAGTGCTCCGGAATCGTGATGGGAATGCCCGCCATGTCGCAGACGATCTGCATCCAGGTCAGATTTTGGGTTCCGCCTCCGGCGGTGATGATGGAGCTCGCTTTGACGCCCATCTCCTCGAACAGCTTCAAATGCTGCAAGGTGGAGTAGCCCACCGCCTCCAGCGCGGCGCGGTTGATGTGCGCCCGGGTGTGGATTCCCCGGAGGCCGAACAGAAGGCCGCACGCCTCCGGGTCCTGAATCGGGCTGCGCTCCCCGTAGATATAGGGCAGCAGCATCAGCCCCTCACAGCCGGGAGGAACCTGAGCCGCCTCCCGGGCCATAACCGCGTAGGCGTTTTCCCCGCCATCAGCTTCCCGGTCCCGCTCGGTCCGGTAAAGGGTGTCCCGAATCCAGCGGGTCAGGGTCCCGGCGGCGTTGGTGCCGTCTCCCAGGCAGAAGGTCCCGGGAACCGTGAACACCTTCCCGCCCTTGATGGAGCCGTTTCCCTGGGAGGAGATAAAGTTCCCGAAGAAGCGGTCCACGCAGTAGTAGAAAAACATGGACGAGCCGTACTGGAAAAACGCGGTCCCCGGCTCCACCAGCCCGACGCTGATGGCCTCGGAGGTGGAATCCCCGGTTCCGGTGATCACCGGGGTTCCCTCCGCGAAGCCCGTCTGGGCGGCGGCCTCAGCCGTCACGCCTCCAACCGCTTCCGTGGAGTACGCGGCTTCGGCCAGCTGGTCCGGACGGCAGAACAGTCCGCAGTGCTCCGCCGCCACGCCGCCGTCGGCGCGGTAGAGGGGACGGAAGGAGCCCTTCGCCAGGAACTGGTCAATCACATACTTCCCCGTCAGCTTCGCCGTCAGGTAGGAGCTTCCGGTGAGGAATTTGTGGGTTTTCGCGTATACCTCCGGCTCGTGGTTTTTGATCCAGAGGATCTTGGTCGCCGTATCCCCGGAGCAGATTGGGTGTCCGAACAGCGCCTGCACCGTCTCCCCGCCGTAGTGCTCCGTCAGCCAGGCAATCTCCTCGCTGGCCCTGGAATCAATGCCGTAGAGGATCGCGGGGCGCAGGGGCTTGCAGTCCGCGTCCACCGGGAGGCAGTCCGTGCCCAGGGCGCTGACGCCGACGCAGGCGATCTCGGCGGGGTCCACGCCGCTCTTTTCCAGCAGGGCGTGGGAGAGGACGCAGAGGTCCCTCCACCAGACCCGCTCCGCGTCGTGCTCAAACCAGCCGGGCTTGGGGTTATCCATGGAATGGGGGGTGGAGGCGTCGGCCGCGACCTGAAAGTCCTCGGACAGCAGCATGCCCCGGGAGGAATAGGTTCCGATGTCGATGCCCGCGAAGTATCGTCCCATATTCCGGCCTTTACTTTCCCGCCCGGATATCCGCGACCAGGTCCATAAAGCTGCGGACCCGCTCCTCGTCCACCCGACCGTTGAACACGCCGTCCTTTTTGAAGGCGCTTCCCATGCAAACCGCGTCGCACCGCGCCAGTTTATCCCGCACATTGTCGTGGCGGCAGCCGGTATTGCAGAAAACCGGAACGCCCCGGGGCTTCGCCACGGAATACACCTCGCTGAGGATTCCGTCGTCCGGCTCGCAGCCCGCCGCCGCGCCGGAGACGCACAGGCCGTCAGCAAAATCCCCAAACATGATGGATTTGGCCACTACCTTCACATCCCGCTGCACCAGATAGGTGTCCGCCTCCGGATTCACCTTGTACAGCATTTTGAAGTCCTCAATCCCCAGGGCCTTGCGGCGGCGGACGGCCTCACCGTTGTTGGACGTATATAGGCCGTACTCTCCCATGTAGGCTCCAGAGAAGCAACTGCGCCCGAACCTCGCCCCGGTCCCCGCCCCCAGTTCGATGGTGGCAATGGGGTTTTTCACCACATTCACGCCGAAGGGCACCCGGATATCCGCTTTCAGTGCGCCGATGATGTACGCCATGGCCGACACCACGGCGATATCCGCCACAGGCTGGTAAGGCAGGCTGAACTCGTTCGCAAAAAGGATCCCGTCCACTCCGCCCTTTTGCAGGGCCTCCAGGTCGGCCCCGGCGTGGTCCAGGACCTGGGACAGGCTTCCGCAGAAACCGGGGTCCCCCGGCAGCGCGTCCAGATGCAGCAGCGCCACGATGGGTTTTTCTACGCCAAACATTTCATGAATCCACATGATGGTTTCCTCCCTGACGCTCAGTCCAGCTCGGTAGTATTTGCCTTCATCCAGGCCACAATGCCGTCGATGGCCTTGTCGGGGTCGCAGTAATAGCGGCGGTCGCAGATCTCAAAGGAGCAGGTCCCCTCATAGCCGTGGGCCCGGATCTGGTCGTAGTACTGCTTCATGGGGAAGTCCGCGTCTCCCGGCACGGTGTGGCCCCGGTCGTTGAAATGGATATGCTGCAATTTTTCACCCAGGTTGGCGAAGTAGTCGTCAATGGTCTCCTCCGCATAGGTCATCTGGTCCATATCCACCATGCCGACCACGGCGGGGGAGCCGATTTCGGCGATCATTTTTGCCAGGTCCCTGCTGGTGATAAGGACGTTGGTGGTGGTCACCTTCAGCTCTTCCAGCAAAAGCGTAATCCCCTTGCGCTCCGCGTAGGCCGCCAGGGTCCCCACGCTGTCGCGGCAGAAATTCCAGGCGTCCTCCCGGGGCATATCGAAGTACCCGAAGCCGGTGCTGATCTGAATGGCGGGGCACTCCAGGAACTGGGCGGTATCTATCGCCCGCTGGTAGTAGCGGATGCTGGATTCCCGGGTCAGCATGTCCTGGGTGCAGAAGTTCACCGGGTAGACGCAGTTCTCCGGCGTCATGGCCATGACCGAAAGATGATGGCGGCGGATGCTCCTGTCTAGCTCCAGCAGGCGGCTGACGGGGTAATCAAACAGGTTCAACTGCGGGGCGCTGCAATAAAGGTCGATGCTGTCAAAGGGAGAGCGCTCCACCTTGTCCAGGAACTTCTCAATGGGATAACGCACGTAGTGATAGCTCATGGGGGCGAGCTTCATAAGAAACCATTCCTTTCTCGTTCACACGGAGAGCCGGTCTGTCCGGGACCCGCTCCTTCCAACAGGGTCAGGCTTTTAAAACGTTCCGGATGTAATCGACATACGCGTCGGTGGCCCGGTCCGGGTCCAGGTAGTAGTCCCGGCTGCACATCTCGCAGGAGCACCAGCCCTGGTAGCCCCGGCTGAGGAGCGTATCGTAGTACTCCTTCATGGGCAGCCCTCCGGTTCCGGGGATTGTATGGTTCAGGTCGCTGAAATGGACAAAGCCATAGCGGTCGCCCAGATTGTCAAAGTAATCGTTGATGTGCTCCCCTGCCTGGGACATCTGGTCGGTGTCGGAGAGGCCCAGCAGATTGTCCGCGCCCACGTCGTCGATAAACCGCCGGAGCTCCTTGCTGGTGACCACCAGGTTTGTGGTCGTCACCTTGCAGGTCTCCATGAAGATGGTGACGCCCTTTTTCTTCGCGTACTCGGCCAGCAGGCGGACCGCCTCCACCTGCCGCCGCCAGGCGTCCCGCTTGTCGGCGTCGTAGTAGCCCGTTCCCGGGCAGATCTGGATGTGGGGGCACTCCAGGAACTGGGCGGTGTCGATCAGCCTCTGATAATACCGCTGGGTGGATTCCCAGGTCAGCAGGTCCGGCGTGGCCAGATTGACCGGGTAGACGCAGTTCTCGGCGGTCAGGACGTAGGGGGTCAGATGCCGGTCCCGGATATCCCGGTTCAGCTGGATCAGCGCGCCCAGGGAGTAGTCGAAGGGGTTGAGCTGGGGGCCCGTGCAGTAGATGTCGATCCCGTCCAGCCCGGCCCGCTCCATTTTGTCCAGGTACTTCCGGATGGGATACCGGAGGTAGTGGTAGCTCATCAGGGTAAATTTCATGGTCGCTTCCTCCTGAAAATCAATGCGCGGGAGCCGGGCGGCGGTTGGAGAGTGAATTTGCCCGGCTCCCGCGCGTCCGGATGCTTACAGGATCACGCTGGCCAGCAGGAACGCCGCTCCGGCGTCCACGGCGGCCATCACCAGGGAAGGCAGCAGATAGCTGGTGTTGAACACGAATTTGCCTATCTTCGTCGTTCCGGCGGTATCAAAGGCGATAGCGGCCAGGCTCTCGGAAGCGGCGGGAATCAGGAAGTGGGACCCGATGGTGACCCAGCCCGCCAGGAGCACGGGGGTGCTGATGCCCAGGGCCAGGCCCAGCGGAATCACGATCGCGGTGGTGGAGCCCTGAGAGGTGGTGATGTTGCCCACCAGATAACAGGCCACGATGAAGATCCAGGGATACTGGTTGGTGAACTGGGAGACCGTCTCGGTCAGGAAGGTGGACTGGGCGCCGATGAAGATGTTCACCATCCAGCACAGGCCCAGGCAGATCACGGCGGCGAATACGCCGGACTTGAATACGGGGGTCTCCAGGACCACGTCGGGCTTCTTGTCCATCACCAGGCAGATCACGGCGGCGGCGCAGAACATGAAGATCTGGATGATGTCCGTCATGCCCAGGGTGCTGCCGTCGCTCAGGACGGGGCGCAGGGACTTGACGACGCCCAGGAGGACGATGATGACCATGGCCGCCAGGAAGGCGACGACGGAGAGCTTGGACTGGCGGCTGAAGCCGGACATATCGACTTCCTTTTCTTCCTTGTGCTCGCGCAGCACCAGCTCGCCAGAGGCGATGCGGCGCTGGAACTCCGGGTCGTCCGCCAGCTCCCTGCCCTTTTTCAGCATGACGAGGCCGGAGGCCAGGGAGCCCAGGAGGGTGGCGGGGATTACCACCATGAGGATGGTGATCATGTCCACACTGCCCGATTCCTCCAGGAAGCCCACCAGGGCGGCGGTGGCGGCGGCCAGAGGCGTGCCGCAGACGGCGTTCTGGCTGGAGACCACGGAGGCCGCGATGGGCCGCTCGGGACGGACGCCGTTTTCGATGGCGATCTCATTGATGATGGGCAGCAGGCTCCACAGAATGTGTCCGGTGCCGCAGCAGAACACGAAGAGCCAGCTGATCATGGGGGCCAGGATGGTGATGGACTTGGGATGCTTGCGCAGAATCTTCTCCGCGATGGCCACCAGGTACTCGATGCCGCCCGCGGCCTGCATCGCGCCGCCCGCGATGACCACGGCCAGGATGATCCGCAGGACCGTGAGGGGAGGATCCGACATGGGGGCCTTGAAGATGAACGTGAATACGAACGCGCCGACCGCGCCGGCCAGAGTGAGGAAGATGCCTCCCTTTCTTACGCCCCAGAAAATGAGAAGAAGCAGGATGACCAGTTCGATCCAAAACATGATTTTCTCTCCTTATCTCTGATAGTTCCTCCGGCAGCCGCGGACAGGACAAGTTCATGACGCTTCCCCTGCCCGCCGCCCCGGGCCGTTTCCGCGAGGACCGCGCGCGTTCCCTGTTACAAGCAAACACGCCAAAGCCTACGGTGTCTTTATAGGTATTGAAATGTTTTGCTTTGTATTATCTAGGATTATAAGTATATTAGATATTTTTGTCAATAAGAATCCTGAATTTTACGCAATTTTTGGATGAACGCAAAAAAGCGCCCCGTCTGATTTGTCAGTATTCACAGAAATAATACTTTATAATACATTCCGGACGGGCCCGGAACGAAAAAAACCGCCGTGCGACCCACACGGCGGTTATACCATCAGTTTGAACTTGTCCCCGTTGCAAAGCTGCTTGGAAAGGGTGCGGCAATGCCCCGAGGCGTCCTCTACCACGCTTTCAATCCGAATCAGCGGGTGTCCCTTCGCGACGTTGAGAAAAAACGCCTCCTGAGGAGTGGCGTAGACAAGATCCAGAATCTTGGTCGATTTGGTGAACACAATGCATCTCTTTCGCTGGAGCAGCTCATAGAGGGAGATGTCATTCAAATCCTCGCCCAGCAAAAAGGAGAAATCCTCCGGGAATTTGCTCGTTTCGATCACGACGGGCTCGCCATCCGCGCTGCGGACCCGCTCCAGGATTACAATTTGGGAGTTCTCCGGCAGCTGGAGCTGTTCGGCGTCCTTTTTGGAGGCGATCTCCAGGCTTAGACGGACCGTCCTCCCGCCCGGCTCGCACCCCATCCGCCTGCACACCTCGGAAAACCGGATGACGCCGGAGAGGCCCCGCTGCAAGCGTTTTTCCGCGACAAACGTCCCCTTGCCGGACCGGCGCTCCAGATATCCCTGCTGGGACAGCTCGTCCAGCGCCTTCCGGACGGTGACCCGGCTCACATGATAGAGCTGCACAAGCTCATTTTCGGTCGGCAGCCTGCTCCCGGGCGGGCGGCTGCCACTATTGATCTCGTTTTTCAACACAGCCTCCAGCTGGCGGTAAAGCGGTTCCGCGCTTGTGCTGTTGAGCTGTACGCCGGGAGTGCTCATGGCCGTTCCTCTTTCGATCATTTCATATCTTAATAATACCGCTTTTAAGCCGATTGACCTCATTATACCCAAATACCATTTGAAATGCAAGAGTTATCTGAATATTACGGCCCCTTGACTTTTGTATTAATATGTATTATCCTGTAGGAACCAAACGAGAGGGCTTTCCGCCTTCTCCAAATCAAAGAAAAGGGGCTGTTTATTGTGAAATTGTCTCAATTGTGCTGTGCGAACTACCACTACAAGCGGTATACCCTGGAT
Organism: uncultured Oscillibacter sp.; assembly: GCA_910579435.1. GTDB lineage: Bacteria > Bacillota > Clostridia > Oscillospirales > Oscillospiraceae > Oscillibacter. The sequence continues at coordinate 8,914 of CAJTVF010000001.1, read as the reverse complement.
TATTTCCTCGCCTCCGCACAGCGTCTGGGCTATGAAACCATTGAGCTCTGGGCCTCCGGCCCCCATCTGCACCTGGAGGATTTCGACGCCGCCCGCCTCGCGGAGCTGAGCCGTTCCATCAAGGCCCGGGGCCTGAAGGTGGGGTGCTTTACGCCGGAGCAGTGCGTCTACGCCATCAGCGTATCCCATCCCGATCCGGTGTACCGCCGGAGGACCATCGATTTTTTCAATCGGCATATTGAGGCGGCGGCGGCGCTGGACTGCGACCGCATGGTGGTGTCCACGGGCTTCGCCTATCTGGACGTCGATCCGGAGGACGCCTTTGGCTGGTGCGTGGAGTCCTTCCAAGAGATCGGCAGAAAAGCGGAGGCGGAAGGCGTTATCCTGGCGCTGGAGCCCTTCACAAAATTCACCACCCATATCTGCAACGAAGCCAGCCAGTTGGTCCGAATGCTGAAGGAGGTAGGCAGCAAAAACCTGACCGCCCTGGCGGATACCGATGTCATTGCCACCACGGGCGTGGATACCTTCACAACCTTCTGCAGCATGGTGGGGAAAGAAAAGCTGGGGCACGTTCACTTTGTAGACGGCAATCCCGGTGGGCATCTAGCCCCCGGAGACGGCGCTCTGGATCTGGATTCAGCCCTAAATACGCTGAAATCTATGGATTATATCGGATATCTGGGGCTGGAAATTCTGGACCGCCGTTATGTTATGGACCCGGAGGACGCAATGAGGCGAAGCCTCGCGTGGTATCTTGAGCGCATCTAAAAAGTACGTCTCATTATGGAAATAGCGGATTCTTTCCCGCAGCAAGTAAGAACGCTATTTTCGGCTGTATTTAAAGCTCATGGTTCTTTCATAAAATCGAGATGGTTTACCTTATCTGCACTCTATATTCATGTGAGCCAAACGCAAAAGAGCAAGAGCGGTTAAAAATTTTTACTGCCCTTCAGCATCTGGTTCCCTCTTTGCTATTTTGATGAAACCACAAGAATCTCTAGGCTTTTCAGGTATCCGTTCACTAGGGCCCGCTGCTTCTTATTAGGGACATCTTCGATGTTTTTCAGATAGCAGAAAAGAACGTCGTCAAAAACCATGCACCAATTCTCGCCGTACTCCTGCTTGGATTCTATGACAAGTGCGGAACAATCATCCGATTGTTCCGCACTTGTCCCGGTGAGTGGACGCACTGTGGAATATATACGCAAAATCACATTATTGATGTTATCTCGTTGGATGTACCAGAGATTTCATCCTAATCTGAAAGGCATCACAAAAATCTATCCTCATAGCGGCGACCAGAAAAAAGCTAAAAAGAAAAAGGATGCCCCCAAGAAGAAGGTCAATCTCTAAGTGACAGAGAAGGGCGTCGTGGCGGTCCAGGAATTCAACCTGGACATTGCGGACAAGGAGTTCATCGTTCTGGTCGGCCCCTCCGGCTGCGGCAAGTCCACCACATTGCGCATGGTTGCCGGTCTGGAGAAGGTCAGCGAGGGCGAGCTGTATATCGACGGCCAGCTCATGAACGACGTGGAACCCAAGAACCGGGACATCGCCGCAGTTTTCCAGAGCTACGCCCTATATCCCCACATGACGGTCTATGAGAACATGGCCTTTCCCCTGAAGCTACGCAAGATGGACAAGGCGGAGATCAACAAGCGGGTCAAGGAAGCCGCCCAGATCCTGGACATCACCCAATATCTGGACCGCAAGCCCAAGGCCCTCTCCGGCGGCCAGCGCCAGCGCATGGCCATCGGTCGCGCCATCGTCCGGGAGCCCAAGGTGCTGCTGATGGACGAGCCCCTGTCCAACCTGGACGCTAAGCTCCGCAACCAGATGCGTGCCGAGATTATCAAGCTGCGGCAGAAGATCAGCACCACCTTCATGTACGTCACCCATGACCAGACGGAAGCCATGACCCTGGGCGACCGGATATCATCATGAAGGACGGCTTCATCCAGCAGATCGGCACGCCTCGGGAGTCCTTTGATCACCCCGCTGACCTCTTCGTTGCCAGCCTCATCGGCACGCCGCAGATGAACTTCTTCGACGCCAAACTCTTGAAAGAGGGTGGCAAATACAATGTGACCGTGGGTGATGTCAAGGTAGCGTTACCGGAGTCCAAGCAAAAGGTCCTGGTCGAGAAGAACGTGAATGCCCAGGACATTACTTTGGGCGTTCGGCCCAGCCACATCACCCTGGGCGAAGGCGCAAACACGCTGTCCGCCATGGTGGACGTCAGTGAAATGATGGGCATCGAGGTCCATCTCCACGACAACGCCAGGGGACGGGATGTGGTTGTGATTGTCCCCACTATGGACCTCTCCAGTGTCAATTTCGCCGCTGGGACGACGCTCCACCTGCATTTTGACGGAAATGTCTGCCATCACTTCGACAGCGAAGGGAAGAACTTTGAGTTCTGATCCTCTGGACAGCCTCATTTTCCCAAAAGATATGGCAGTAATCTTCAATCACGTAGTTCAATTGCAATACAAGTATCAACATCGATACAAAGCACTTCCTCTCAATAAGGCGCGGACATCTGTATGGTTGTCCGCGCCTTATTTTTCTTTCGACGGTTTACCTCAAAATCCCCTATCAAAATTTAGGAGATTTTGGGGTAAACCGTCGAATTATATCTGCTCCTTTCGGTCCATTCCCTTGTTTCCTGTAAAAAGAAGGCGAATATTAAGGGAAAATTTACAATTCTGTCGGGGCAACAGGCAACCAAGATGCCGCTCCCCTCCTGTTCTGAAATTTTGACTTTCCAAAATTTCAGAACAGCCAGCTGCTGTTCAAGTTCTTCGCCCTGGCGTCTGGGGAAGTAGTGTCAAATGCAGGCGTAGAAATGAGACTTTACAGGAAAGTCTTGATACCAGAAGCACCGGGGACTGCCTCCCTGCACTGGACACGCTGTGGAACATGGTCTGCTCTAGCCATACCTAGCCAGCCCCTGCTTCCCTAGCGGCCCATTTTTCCCAGGGTGGGAGTCCCCGTTTTTGTGGTATCAAGCTAAAAACAAGGAGGACATAGTGTGAAAGATCCACCCATATTAGGAATGCTGGAAAGGACGCAAAAAGGCAGCCCTGCCAAACCACAAGCTTTTCAGGGCACAGCAAAAATATAATAGAGGAGTGCTAACTCACTTTGAGTCCTTGGCTTTCCAGGAAACGAGTGGCCTGCTTCACGGCCTTGGCGAGTTGCTGCTGTTTGAGATGTTCCGGCATATCAACTTTGAAAAGGTCAACAGGGTTCCAGATTTCACCTGTCGAGAGCATGGAGTAGATTGCGGTCAGGATCATCCTGGCGATGGCAATGATAGCCCGCTTTTTGCCCCGGCGCTTGGCAATACGCTCATATTTCAGAGCATAGTAGGGATTCTGCTTGTCCTTCACGGCTGCGTGGGCAACTTGCACCAGCGCAGGTTTGAGATAAACTCCGGCACGTGAAATGCGGACAGACTTTTTCTTGCCAGCGGATTCATGATTGCCAGGGGTAAGACCAGCCCAGCAGCACAGGCGTTTGGAGGAACCAAACTGAGCCATATCCACACCAATCTCAGAAATAATCGTGATGGCGGAGTTGCGGTCGATGCCAGGGATGGTGCAAAGCAGCCCTATCGTCCCATCGTACCTCTCAACCATGGTATCAATACAAACATCAATCTGGTCAATAAGCGTTTTGATATAGTGGAGATGATCCCGGACGACACCGATCCTGTATTTCTGCTCCGCAATGATTTCGTACCCTTCAATAGAGGCAAGCACATCATCCGCCTTTTTCTTGAGGGAGCGCTGCAAAAGGGAAACGCAGTGCTGGGCGTCAAAATCCTCATCGGATGTCAGGTAATCCGTAATGGCAGTGGCGGACTTCCCAAACATATCAGACACGACGGAATCAAGGGCCACATTGCACACAGTGAAAGCATTTTGGAAACGATTCTTTTCACTGCTTTTCATCGAAGTGAGCTTGCAGCGGTAACGGGTAAACTCCCGCAGAATGCGGATATCTTTTGCCGGGATAAAGCTGCTTTTTACTAGGCCGATGCGGAAAAGGTCACCAATCCACTTTGAGTCCTTGGTATCGTCCTTGTTTCCCTTCACTGCCTTTACCCATTTGGGGTTGGCAATCACCACTCTGATACCGCGCTTTTCCAGAATGTTGAAAACCGGAACCCAATACTTCCCGGTAGATTCCATACAGACATCCAGGCACTCATTTTTGTCAAGCCAATCGGCAAAACAGTTCAAGCCTGTGTTGAATGTGGAGAACCGTTTCTTCTGGTAACTTGGCTGCAAACCGTCCTTTGGCGTTTTAATGATGGTAGCAACCAAAAACGCCTTGTGAACATCCACACCGCAGCAGGTTGGAAACACAACTTTCAAGCAATACCCTCCTCATAGCAAATTGTGAGGAGAAAGCAGTGACTAGATCACCAAGCAATTAACAGGTGTTAATACAATCCCTAGTGTACGGGCTCTGAGCGCCACTTATTTGTGCTTGAAAAAGTGATCTCAGCACTGATTATCATACTGTTTTAAGCTCTGGAAGCAATCTACTACTAACCCCCCCGTGCGTTGTAGTGTGCTTCCCCCTCAACTATATTTTATAAGAAAGGCGACCGTTTGTCTGCACACTTTCATTCCTATTTGTGCAGACCGTATAACGGTCGGCATGGTGATTATCATGAATAACCCGAACATCGACCTGCTGGGACAGGTCAATCTGCTGAGAGCACTCCAAAAGGCCGGAATCATCACCGAGGCGGAACTTCGGAAGGTGGCCGCACGGCTCGCCGTGAAGAACGGCGCGGACATTATTTTTTGGTAGTTTTGCCCGGCTTCTTTTCATGGCTATTCCGGCGGCGCTGTGGTATTGTGTTGCTTGCGAAAGGAGGTGTGACACGGAATGGCAGAGCAAAGAAAAATCAACGGTTCCCTGGCCCTGAATACGGCCTCGCGTGTTATCACCATCCCGGCGGCGGAGCAGGAGGGTCCCCAGCGCCTCCGAGTAGCGGCATACTGCCGTGTCAGCTCAGATTCCGCAGATCAACTCAACTCCTTCGCCGCCCAGAACGCCTACTATACCGCCCTCATCACCAGGAATCCTGATTGGGAACTGGTAGATATCTACGCAGACGGGCCTGTTAAAATAGGACTAAATCAGAAACACCCCACAGCAAGGGGCGCACTGGTTTAGTCCTGTTTTTATTCTATGAACATAGAAGGAGGCCAAAATGAGCAAAACAGCCAAAATTACGGCAATCTGTAACCAGAAAGGCGGAGTTGGCAAGACTGTAACAACGGTCAATTTGGGAATCGGGCTGGCACGGGAAGGCAAGAAGGTCCTCCTGGTGGACGTAGACCCCCAAGGTTCGCTTACCGCCAGCCTGGGCTATCAGCACCCGGACCAGCTTGAAGGGACCCTTGCCGATGTGCTGGGATTTATCATTACGGACAAGCCTGTACTTCCCGGAATGGGTATCATCCATCAGGCAGAGGGCGTAGATCTTCTTCCCGCCAACATTGAGTTGTCCGGTCTGGAGGTCACGCTGGTGAACACCATGAGCCGTGAGACAATTCTGCGCGAATTTCTGAACAGTATCCGGGAACAGTACGATGTGATTCTGCTGGACTGCTGCCCGTCCCTGGGTATGCTGACCATCAATGCCTTAGCCGCTGCTGACGAAGTAGTAATTCCCATGCAGGCACACTACCTCTCCATCAAGGGCCTTGAACAGCTTATCCACACCATATCAAATGTGAAGCGGAAAATCAACCCCCGTTTGGATATTGCGGGTATTCTCATAACCATGGCGGATATGCGGACCAACTACTCCCGCGAGATCGTGGAGCTGCTGAGAAACGCCTACGGTAGCGGTGTGCGGATATTTGACAGCATTATCCCTCTATCCATCCGAGCGGCAGAAACCAGTGCGGAGGGCCGGAGTATCTACCTCCATGACCCTGCCGGTAAAGTCTCCGCCGCATACGCAGCGTTGACGCAGGAGGTCCTGGCATGAAAAGCAGCGCCAGCAAGATACAGTTGACTGGCTTTGATGATTTATTTCAGGCTGGTGGAACATCGGAGGTCAGCGGCGAGACTGTGCAGGAAGTTCCTCTGTCAGAACTGTTCCCCTTCAAAAATCATCCCTTCCAGGTGCGGGATGATGAAGCAATGCAGAAAACGGTGGAGAGTATTGCACGGAGCGGTGTTCTGTCCCCCGCTATTGTCCGGCCCCGGCAAGAGGGCGGCTATGAGATCATAGCGGGCCACCGACGCAAGCGTGGAAGCGAACTGGCAGGCAGAGAGACAATGCCGGTACTCATTCGGACGCTGGATGATGATGAAGCGACTATCATCATGGTGGACAGCAATCTTCAGCGTGAGAAAATCCTGCCCAGCGAGAAAGCCTTTGCTTATAAGATGAAACTGGAGGCATTGAAGCATCAGGGACAGCGGCGGGACCTGACTTCTGCACCGGCGGTGCAGAAGTTGACCTCACGAGATAAGATTGCCCAGGATGCTGGGGAAAAATCCGGTATGGCTGTTGCGCGGTATATTGCGCTTACAAAGCTGATCCCTCCATTGCTGGTGTTGGTAGACGAGGACAAGTTGGCGGTCAGTACTGCGGCAGATTATCTCTCCGACCTATCCGAAAAGGAGCAGGCAGATTGAGGTTTATCCCGTTCTCCATCTGAAGCTGACGGCGGATGCCGCCACCCATACGGATGAACAGATCAGTGTCACACTGGAAAAGGACACCGCTCTGCCTGTGGCGTGGAGTGTGACCCCCACCAATGACCCCGGCACTCCCGCCGCTTACTCCGGCGAATTGTCCGATACCGGCGGCACCATCCAGATCACCAGTGCCGGGGCCTACGACATTGCCGCCAGCGTGACCAACCCCACCGGGCGCGTGTTCGCCGCTCCCGCCGTTTCTGTCATGGTCTACCCTGTGGCTGGGCTTAATTTCTCCCTGCCCTCTGCCGCATGGACAGACAGCAGCACCCCCGTGGACCTCCTGACCTCCGACTTGCAGGGGCGGGACGTGACCTGGACGCTGACGAAGGACGGCGCGGCGGTTTCCCTGACTGGCTCCATGCTGGGCGACCTGGGCAACCTGGGCGGCAAGGTCCGGTTCCCCGAAGTAGGGACCTACACCCTGACCGCCTCCGCTGTGGATGCGCTGGACCGGGAGTATAGCTGTTCGCAGACAATCAAGATTTACCCTGTTGTCGGCCTGAGCGTTTCCGCCAACGATATGAGCCACACCGATACTGCGGAGGATGTGCGGCTGACCACCGAGAATCTGGGCAGCAACGAAGTGGTCTGGACAGTCCTGCGGGACGGCAAGGAGATCGTACCGCCCTTTGACCTGACCGCCAGAGGCGGGCATGGCTTCTTCTCCGAAGCGGGCCTTTATACCTTCACCGCCAGCGTGACGGATGAGCTGGGCCGCGTGACCACCGCCAGCGATTCCATCCAGATTTACCCCGTGGGCGTGTCCGGCTTCTATCTGCCCAAAATGTTCCACACCGATTCTGTTGTCACGCTGGTGACAGGCTTTGAGGAATTGGGCGAGAACCCCCTGCGCTGGTCCCTGACCCGGAACGGCGAGAATGTCCCTGTCTCCGACTATGTGACCGGGGAACTGACCGCTGACGGCGGGAAAGTCCAATTCAAGCAGGCGGGCGAGTATAAGCTGACCGCCAGTTTCAAGGACGCGGGAGGCCGCAGCTATTCCTATGAGCAGTCCTTCACCATCTACCCCATTCCCGTGATCGCCTGGACCATGCCCAATTATGCCCACACGGACAGCACATTCACCGTGGCCGTGGAATCCAAAAACGTGGTGGTGGACGCTGCAATCCAGTGGCACATTGACGATACTTACGGCCTCCGTCAGAATTGGGGGACCTACGTTGCCGGAAATCTGACCACCAACCCCGGCGATATTCGGATCAAACACGCGGGCGTGTTCACCCTCGGCTGTGAGATCACCGACCCCACCGGGCGGATATTCTCCTTTGACGGTCCCAGCATCGAAGTTCTGGCCGATCAGGAGTTGCAGGTGGATATGGTGGAGCGGCAGGTCTACACCGGCGAGACGGTGCAGGTGCGGACCCTGGGTAATAATATTGAGCTGCCTGTGGAGTGGTCCTTGGAGAAGGACGGCAAACCCGCAGATATTTCTACCTACGTCACTGGCGATTTGAACAACCTGGGCGGTGCGATTCAGTTCACCCAGGGCGGAGAGTTCCGGCTGATTGGTACACTCCGGGACGGCCTGGGCCGGACCTTCACCGCCAGCGACACCATTACTGTTCTGCCCGTTGGCTCCCTGCAATTCTCCATGGCAGATATGGAGTACGTGGGCAACCGCGTTCCCGTGGTCATGGATAAGCTCTTTAACCCGGACGGGGCGGTTATCGCATGGTCCGCTCAGAAGGATGGAGCGGCCTCCCTGGTCCGCTATCGTGTTCTTTGTGGCGGATGATGTGGGCGGCGGCATGACCCTGACCTCCGCCAACTCCTTCATTGAGGAAACCGGCATCAATTTCCAGGACGATGGGGAGACGATCTATGGCTACATCACCGAGTACACCTTTGATGTGCCTCCTGTCAGCGGTCACAACGGCAGCGACTACGGCAGGGTCGAAGCCTATAACATCCGCACCGGCCAATGGGATGAGATTGCCTATAAGACTACGAATAACGGCGTGACCCTCTCCGGCAAGCTGCCCACCGGCACCTATACGCAGATGAGGTTCTATTACTATACGAACCACGACTGTATGTATAACAAGAGCAACATCACCTATTCCATTGTGTTTGATTTTTGAGAAAGCTGAAAGGAGAATTTTCTGCCTATGCGAAAAACGAAAAACCTTTCCCGCGTAATGAGCAT